>CAITQH010000536.1 GCA_903894475.1 uncultured beta proteobacterium | reverse complement strand
GTCCTGAGCCTGCGCTATGCCAAAACTCCCTCCCAGCAAGACAGCGAGTCCAAGTGTGGAGATGGAAAGCAGTACCCTGCGCCTTGGCGCACAAGCGGAGGTGTTTCTGTTCATTTTGTTCTCTTTCAGGTAGTGGGCTAACGGTCGCTCAATCGGGATTGCTGTAACGCTTCTCGAATTCCCAGACCTCCTCGAAACCCATGAGCTTGGTGAGTTCCGTGAACGGCATCAGAGGCGTGGCCTGACCGGCGGATGATCCGGTTTGCTTGAAGGACTCGTACACGGTCTTCATGGCCTGCGTGGCCGCAAGCATTGCCGTTACCGGAAAAATCGCGATCTTGTAGCCAAGGGTTTCCAGTTCCTGCTGGGTCATGACGGGCGTGCGTCCTCCCTCCACCATGTTGGCGAGCAGCGGCAAGTCAAAACTGCTCCCGATTTGCATCATCTCCTGTGCTGTCTCGGGCGATTCGATGAACAGAATATCTGCGCCTGCACGGGCATAAGCCTCCGCACGTCGCATCGCCTCGTCCAGCCCCAATGCGCTGCGCGCATCGGTTCGGGCGATGATGAGGAAATCCCTGGAACTGCGTGCATCCGATGCCACCTGAACTTTGCGCACCATGTCAGCCATCGGTATAACCCGGCGCCCCGGCGTGTGCCCGCACTTCTTGGGAAACTCCTGATCTTCCAGTTGAATCGCACAAGCACCCGCACTTTCATAGCCGCGCACGGTGTGCGCCACATTGAGTAAGCCACCATAGCCGGTATCGCCATCCGCAATCAGTGGTGTTCGCGCCATGGAGGCCATCAACTTGACGCGCCCCACCATATCCGAGTACGTAGCCAAGCCCGCGTCCGGCAGGCCGAGGTGGGAGGCAACAGTGCCAAAGCCGGTCATGTAAAGCGCGTCAAAGCCAAAGGTATCCGCCAGGCGTAGCGACACCATGTCAAATATCCCGGGAGCACTGAGCAGTCCAGGTTGATTTAGTCTGTCGCGAAATTGTTTCTTTTTATCATTCATATTGCCAACTGCGCCGCGCAGGCGCTGGATAGACCCAGTAAGTGAAGATCTTGTCGTGGTTCAGCGTCTTGGCCTTTTTGAGGCGCTCCCCTTCGTGCACCGTTTGCAGTTCATTCAATGCCATTCTTGGGCTGCCACCCGACGTAAGCCGGGTAGTGACGTTGGACCACCGATCCATTGACATCCCAAGCCAGGCATTGGCCAACGAAGTGCGGTGGCGCGCCGTCGATAGCGTCAGGAAGCGGACCTTCGGGCAGCGTCTGGAAGGCGATCGTGGCCATGTTGAAAAGTAGCTCCCGCAGATGCGTGCAACCCCGCGCGCCACCAAGGTTTGTCTGGATGGCATGACGCCAGCCAGGCCCCATGGTGCATCCAATCATCTTCTGCATCGGAGCTTGAGCGACCGGGCACTCCGGGTGCGGCACGTTGTCCATCGCCACAGCAATCTCTCGCACAACAAATCCGTCGTCGATCGTTACCCTTATCGAAAAGTTGTGAATCGGCTCTCCGGGCTGCCAGGTCCCTTCCCCAGGGATGTGCATGGCGTGCGTCTTCGTGTCGCGCATCTCGGCTTCAATGTCCCACAACCGGTCTTCTCTCTGAAAACCACGGTAAACGACATCTCGCGTATGGGCATGAGTTCGGCTTTGAGGTGGTGGCAATGGCAAATCAGGGCCTCTTGGGAGTATCAACGGGAGTCATGCTGAAGTGTAGGTCGTCTTTTCGGCAGTCCGCTACGGGTCAACTCGGCATCAATTTTTCATTCGACCGCTGCCATCTCGCCACCGAGAGCCTCCACCAAATCAGGAAAAAGCTTGCGCAACTCGCCGGTCGCAATCGCAGTGTCAGCATCGAAACCGTCATCCTTGCCTGTCGATGCGTTGTCGAACACGACCTCCAGAAATGCCAGCTTCTTGATCTGCAGGTTTTCAGTCAGGACGAATGAGACACGGTTGTTCCAGGTAAGTGCCAGGCGGGTTGGCAGTTTTCCGGCCTGAACGTGTTTGCGCACCTCCTCGGTGTCCAATGGATGCCGGGCATAACGCACCACCGCCCTGGTTTCGTCGGCAGCTTTGAGCTCGCATTCACGATCAACGCTGAAACCTGCAGGGACTTCCTGGCTGATCAGCCACTCCGACATGGCGGCGGTGGGCGACACCTTGGTATGGAATAGCGTTACTGCCAGACCAGGCATTGACTTGACCAGCATCGTCACCACATCATCGGTACGCGCCTGACTCGCGGCATCAATCACCAGCAACCTGGCCTTGGGGTTAATCCAGATCCCGACAGACACTTGCTTGGTAAACGCCATCGGCAGCAACTCGAATCGAACGTCCTCCTTGATTTCACGGATCTCCTTCTTGCCGGGTTTTCGACCTGTAGTGGCCTCAATATGCGCCACGCGCTCCTGCGCTTTACGGGTGACGACAGAACCTGGCAGCGCGCGAGTCTCGATCATCAGCTTGAAAATGAGCTGTCCATCCACGGATTCCACCAGCGGGCCATGGGCTTCACCCCTGGGTTCGCACCAGCCGACGGACTTTTCCTGGGTAGAGCCACATTCGACAAAGCGACCGCAATCGAGACTCTCCTCGATCTGCGCCACGGTTGCAGACCACTCAGGCCCAACTCTGTAAACGATCATGTTCTTCAACACTTGCACCCTTTTCAACGATTGATTCAAAACTTCAACCGTCGATCATCCCATCAATCTGATGTCACTCTTCCTGTCTGATTTGTGGTACTCACTTGCAGTCTGAGATGCTGGAGCAGGCCATTGATGGCATCTTCGATCAGGTCCAGGACATGCTCGAACCCGTTGACGCCGCCACAGTATGGGTCAGGCACCACTGGTTTGTCATTGTTTAGGCAAAACTCAGTCAGCCGGTGGACCTTGTGTTGATGGGCAGTCGGACACTGCGCCTGAACCATATCCAGATTCTCCCAGTCCATGACCAGAATGAGATCGTGCTTTTGAAAGTCGGTTGCCTGAATCTGCCGTGCTCGCAAGTCCGAAAAGTGGTACCAGCGCTTGGCGGCGTGAAGCTGTGAGCGCTCGTCTGGTTGACTGTTTGGGTGGTAATTGTGAGTGCCTGCCGAATCGACAGCGACAACATCAGCCAGACCTTCTGCCCGAACCTTGTGCCGAAACACGCCATGCGCCGTAGGGCTGCGGCAGATATTGCCCATGCAGACGAAGAGAACTGAGCAGCCGGCCATTGATCAGACAGTGGATTGGCGCCTTGCGATACCAAATCGCGAGTCATCGCTGAACCGATTGCGCCTTTGTCTTTAGACATGCAATTTACATGCCTGAAGCAGGGCCCATCAAAGCACTTGATCATGATGTCTAATCAATGTCGCAATACTCTTAACTTATGATCACAGCGATGAGCGTGCCAACAAAATACTGGTTTCCGGCAAAGTCCTACGGATGGGGTTGGGGCATGCCGAGTACCTGGCAGGGCTGGGTGGTCCTTGGAGCATTTTCGGCTCTGATTTTTGGAGCCAGTATCCTGTTCCCACCACATAGCGCACCGCTGGCCTTCGGCGCAACCGTCTTTGTTTTGGGCGCTGCGCTGGTGGGCATTTGCTATGCCAAGGGTGAACCACCTCGTATGCGCTGGGGCTCCAAGTAGCACAGGGGGCTGAAGCAAGTGGTGCCAGAGGTCAACCAAATGAAGAAACTAATTTTGAGCATCATCACAGCCGTGACTGCTGTCGGCACTGCCTGCGCCGGCCAAGCCAAAGTCACATGGCAGGAGCCGGACAATTACACCGACATCCGAGAAGGCAGTGACCTGCGGGATTCGTTTCGCCAAGTGCTGTTCAGTGATTTTGAACTGCTCTTCGCCGATCTGGCCAAGCAGTTACCCGACGGCTGTATCTTGGATGTCACCGTGACCGATGTTGATCTGGCTGGCGAAGTCAACGGGATGCACTTTGGCCTGTGGCGAGACATCCGCGTCATTAAGGCCTTGTACTGGCCAAGGATGTCCTTCGATTACAAGCTGACAGATGGCACTGGGCAGATGCTCGTGTCAGGTCATGAAGACATCAAGGACATGGCATTTTTTGACCGTGGCGTTCAGCTTCGACTGACCCGCTTGAGCTTTGAGGAAAGAATGCTCAGAGACTGGTTCAAGAAGATGCAACGCGAAGGAAAGTTTCCCATCAGAAGTGGTTGATCCAAAGCGTTTGCCGATGACGCTGCAGATTCCGTGGCAACTGCGGCGCTGAAGTCCAGCCTGGGCGATACCCCGATTGATGTTCTTCTGGCCAATGCCGGTACCGTCACCGTTGATTGCACGACAGTAGGCACACGGCCATCCGTCTGATAGATGAGGCTGCCGCCGTGAACGGTCGAGTTCAACCTTCACGATTCAGTTTGTAGGGTTCTGCGCTTGCGCCGGCCGTGCGGCGACGGTAATGCTGCCGACCCGTCATAGTGCATACGACCTCGTTCTTCTGGTTTAGCACGTCCCAGCGGAATTTCACTGTGCCGCGGGTCGGATCCTTTTGCGATGGAGTTTGCTCGATCACTGTCGAATGCAGCCGCAGTGCGTCGCCTGGTCTCACAGGCTTAAACCAGCGCAACTCATCGAGTCCTGGCGAACCGATACAAGAGGTTTGGAGCAGGTAACCATCGCACATGAGTCGCATCGCCACACCGCAAGTTTGCCAGCCGCTGGCGATCAGACCGCCAAAGGGCGAGGATTTCGCCGCCTCCTCGTCAATGTGGTAAGTCTGCGGATCGTACTCACGCGCAAATGCCATGATCTCGCTCGATGTGAGAATTCTCGGCTCCGACTCAAATTGCCAGTTGGGAGTGAAATCTTCCCAGTAGTACTTAATCGATGTCATCTTTGTGGGCCCTGCTGTTTGTGTTTCTTGACCTGTTACTGGGCGACAACGAAGAAAAGGAATTTCCCCCGTGCCGAATCGAGCCCGGCAAAGCTGCGGTTGTTGGCGACCAAGCACCATGATCGAAAGGGGGGCTTTTCATCAACGCACTTGCGGCAGGAAACCTTCATCCCAGTGATTAGCGCCAGTCAGCAATCCGCGCACACTGCACGCCACAGGCGCTTGTTTGCTCCAGCATCGCGTCGGTCATCGATTCAAATCCCGCAACAGGGCTCATGCAGTCCATCAACAGCACCGTTTGCATCAGGCGTTCGCGCGGCAAGTGTAGCGCCATGTCCTGCATGGACGCAGCCACACAGTGGCTCGACGCTTCACCCGTCACCAGTAAGGTGCCGCGCCCGTTCGCCAGTCGCTGAAGCAGCGCCTGATTGAGCAATGTACGGGGATCGTCCGCGCGCGGCACCTCGGCGCGAAAAGCGCTGTACTGCTCCGTCGTCGGGTTTTGGCCCTTGAGCACTTTTTCGCAGACGCGCCCCGTAACCATTTCCCAGTGCGCAATTGCCTTCGCCAATGCCCCATGAATGTTGTGGCCCCAGGTTCCCAGTACACAGTGCACCGGCCAGGCGAGCAATTGGTGCTTCCCCATTGCCTCCAATGCCTGAAGGTAGGTGATGACCTCTGCCTTAAGTGCGGCGTGACGCGGCGCATAACGGCCGGCTTGTACGTCTTCGACCAAGATCGGTGTGAATGCTTGAATCGGCTCCCCGTTATGCTGCAACCAAAACGTTGTGCGCTCGATGCCAACACTGGCGTGCGAGTCCAGAGTCACAGTGATGGATTCAACATCCGCCGCATGCTGCGTCAGCCAGTAAGCCAGCCGATCCATGTCGGCGTCAGCGCCTGCCACAGGCAGCGCCGCACCTTCGATGTCCAAGAAGTCGTTTTGAGGATCGATGATGAGCAAGTCAAATGAAGCCATGCCGGCATTTTCCTCCGTCTTTCATCCTTTGCTCGGAATTTGTCAATGGCATCGCGAACGGAACTCGGGGCTCCTGGTCCTGCAGCAACGTACGAATCGTCTTGCGCAATCGCGTTGCAATGCGGGTTCTGAGCGTGATTGACGCTTGATAAATCAGGCAGCCAGATGCGCCAGCGCCTGGGCGCCTTCAATTTTGGACGCTCGGTCGTCAAAGGTCAGGAGCGGCCCCTGGCCTGTCTGGCTTACCAGAGCGATGTGCATGCAGTCCGCGAAGTCTCGTGACCTCGTTTGCTTGAACAACCATAGCGCTTGTTCCAAAGCTGGCTCTGTCTGGAACTCCAGTTCTGTCACATCCAACAAGGCATTCAGCGCAGCCGTCACCATTTGCCTTTCAAAGTGATACCTGGTCCGCAGCACCCACTCCACCTCGAGTATGACGGTGACGGTGACAAACAGGCGCTCACCCTTGTTGATGGCCGCATCAAACAGCCGCAGAACGATTGCGCATTGCTTCGCGTCATCGTTGGTCAGCCAGCGAACCAGTATGTTGGTGTCCAGCGCTGCCATTAATCCCCACCCATTCGCATGTCGGAAATGGAGACATGCACACCATGCGGTGGCTTTAGCATGGGGGACGCGTTTCGTCCTCCCCGGTCGGGTCGCCGCGGGGAATGAACACGATCATCCCTTTGCGCGCGCGCGTAAGCAGCACCCGATAGCCGTTGGTGGCAATGCCGAGTTCCTTGTCCTTTTGCCAATTGGAACCGGACATCTTCCAGGCGTGCCACCCGGTGGCGCTTCGGCGTAGGTCGCCATCCCAGCACACCACCGTGTAGTCCAGTACCAGGCCCTGCACCTGGTACTGGTTCTGCACGGTCTCGAGCATGTTGGCCGACCGGACATCACCGCCTGGCGCAAGCATCCAGGCGGTGATGTCGGGCTTGAAGTCAACGAACAAGCCCTCCGCTGCGAGTCGCCGTGCCTGGCCTGAGGCGATGATCCCGGCGCGCTCCTGGCCTACCCGGCGCTCTCGAATCCATTGCCGGGCACTCGACAGGCTGCGCGTGATCCACACCGTATCTCCCCGCCCGTCGAGTTCGCGGGCCAGTTGGGCGGCGGCGGCGACGCGATCGCTGAGAACATGGTCGGCCCAGCGCTCGAGGTCGCCGTTTCGGTAGTAGCGCATCGAATGGGGAAGGTGACCGGTGCCTAGGCGGTCGCGCAGCGGGTGTTCGGCACACTGGCCGCTGGAGGCCACTTCGCTGAGCGCCAGCGTTTCGTCACTGATAATCGCCGACGTGAACCGTCGCCTTGGTGTCTATGCTGATTCTCAAGGTGTATTCATCTGCATCGGCCAGTGCGTTCACGCCTCTGACGTTCTCGAAGATGTCATCGGTTTCGTCTGTTTTTTTTGAACCTTGGATTTGG
>CAITQH010000535.1 GCA_903894475.1 uncultured beta proteobacterium | reverse complement strand
CATGATCCGCGCGCTGCGGGGCGGCGCTCGGCGCGGCGGCGAGGGATTTCTTCTTCGGCTTTTCTTTCGGCTCTTCGTTTTTTTGAAAGCAAATCGGCTCACTTGTGCCTCCGTGCAGGCTCGCTATACAAGATGCGCACTATCGCGCACGAGGCCATTACATGAAAAAACCAACCCTTTCCAGCAACTCAGGAACTTCAAGTTCCTATTTGGACAAAAGTCAATCCCGCCAGTATTTCGCTCGTTTGATGACCCCACGCGAAGTTGCCTCGGCAACTGTCAATCGTCCGCTTGAGGTGCGGCAGATGACGGCAGGGCACTGGGTTCTCGCAGGCGACGTCTCCTCTGAGATGTACAACCTCTTAGTCTTACTGTGTCATAAACGTAGTCTCTGACTTATCCAATTGCAATGCGGACAGTGTCCCAGGGCGCTTGCGAGTGCGACGCTTAAGTGCAGGCGCAGTGTCGTGATCGAGTCCGATACGTGACGCTGCGCGCGCTGGACTGCCCCGAGGGACGTAATCTTTGGGAACGGCAGGCACTTGGCGTTGAGCGAAGTTTTTTTTGCTGCTGGCATTACAGCCAGCCTTGAGTCGTTGCGCCATCAGGAAGCCGTAGGCCGCGATGCTCAGAGTGGCGTGATGGTGAAACCCACGCCAACCCCGTCCCTCATAGTGGCCAAGCCCAAACTCCTGCTTCAAATCCTGGTAGTCCCGCTCGATGCGCCAACGCATCTTGGCAACGAACACCATTTGTTCCAGCGTGGCCTCCTCTGGCGCTGTTGTGAGGAAGTATTTCGCTGGCTCATCCTCACCTTCGGGCCACTCGATGAGCAGCCACTCCTCAGGACGCATCTCGGGCCTGAGATAATCCCGATGCGCAGGACGCACTCGTAATGCGGTGAAATGCCCGCTGAGTTCGTTGTTGGTGCCTTCGCGCCAGGTGACAGTGCTCCAGACTTGTGGCGCCAACGCCATGGCCAGTGCTTTGACTGTCATCGGCTCATTGCCGGGCTCGCGACGCAGCTTCGTCGGTCGTATGCCGCGCCCCGACCAGGCTTTGGGCGGCAGCGGCGCAGTCCCCGGCGCCCACACGGTGGTGCCAGGGCGAATGCCCACCGCGTAGAGCATGCCCAATGCAGTGATGCCGTCCCGAAAGGCCGTCTCATCACCGTAACCGGCATCTGCCAGCACCACCCCCATGGGCACACCCTGGCCAATAGCTTGGCGCATCTGTGCCAAGGCGATTTCGGGTTTGGTTGCGAAGGTAATGTCCTCTGGGACACCTGCCGTCTCACGACGTGCAGCATCGCCCGCCCAATCTTTGGGTAGGTAGAGTTGATACGCTAAAGGGATACTGCCTTGAACGCTTGCCAGCGACAGGCTGACCGCCACTTGGCAATTGTCTTGCTTGCCCAGTTGACCGCAATACTGGCGGGCAACACCTACCGAATGCTTGCCCTTCTTAGGAAAGCCCGTATCGTCGATGATCCAGTAGCGCCCACCATCGAGTCCAAGAGAAGGCATGACCCAATCGCGCACACGAGCCATGACGGTCGCGTCTGACCACTCAGATTTGGCAACAAAGTGATGCAGCGCTTGGTGTCGTGCGCTGGCATGCAGTGGGTCAACTCGTGCGGCCATGGGCTCAACGCTTTTGCGTGAAAGGGGGAGCATCAGGCCGGTGCAATACCCGCTCAGACCTGCATGACGGTCAGCATGCCCGAGCCCCTCAGATAAATGAGCCACGTAGCGATTGAACTCCTGCGATATGTCCATCACGCTTCCAGTCAAAATACACGCTGCAGTTATGATAGCATATTTTATGACACAGTAAGACTAGGATCACCAGGTCCAAGCCTGCCACCGCATCAGAAATTTCAATCAGTGTCCTCTTGGCGTGAAGCACTGCCGCTTCCGGATTGCTGGGAACAGATGAGCCTCGGGTCACCAAGATTTTGCGATTAGCAGTGGCGCGGTGCAAAGTGTCGGCGTCGGTGTCGATAGCGATGGACCGCATCGATGCCGGGACGTGGTTGTCATCGCGGTCAAAGATCAGTTCACCAATCCTGCCGACTGCCACAACGCCGATTTTTGGTGAAGGCCTTTCAGCCGATAGTGTTGATGCTGGAAGTAGCATGCCAATCGCGAGACCGTTAATCGTGATCAATAGTTGGCGGCGATCCATGAGATATTTGCCCGTTGAAGTGTCCATGGGCAAATGTAGTTTGGGGACATGACGAAACGTGTCGCATCCAGATCATTCAGCTGACGACCTTGCCCGGGAGGTCTTCTTTGCGAACTTCGGAAACCTCATCACCAAACCCAAGTAACCAGCGCTGCAACTGCACTGTGTCAACAACCGTTGCGCTGATCTGCAATTGGTCCCCAACTTCCTTGACCTTTTGGTCTGTTGATAGTGGCGTTTCGAGAAGGTAGAAGCCTGAGTCCTTGCTGATGAGGAAGGACAGGCGGATGCGCTTTCCTTCCCCAAAGCCAAACCTGCCGTCGTTGTCGTATTGCTGGAGGTCAAAGTCTTTGGGCCGCGCAAACGTGAGCGTTGACGCTTTCGCCGAAATTAGTCGATGCAGCGCCAAGCTGCGTTCATTGTTGAAATTGCGGAATCGACAGACCAGGTACAGACGAACCCCTTGTTGGGCCAGGCCGAGCGGCATCACGTCCGCCTTTGTCACCTTGGCAGACGCGTTCTTGTACTCAAGCTCCAGCCATCGGTTGCCGTACAGCGCGTTGCTGACTTCATCAAAGACGCCCGCCTTGATTTTGGGGGCCAGTAGCGGCTGCGTTTCGCTGATGACGCGCACTTTCGACAGCCATTCGCGTTCAAGTTTGGCGCTCGATTGCGGGTCAAGATTGGACCGAGCCTGAACGAAGAAGCCCTCCATGGACTTCATGAGTCCTGCCGGCAACAGGTCGCGCAAGTGCTGCTCAGCCAAAGTCAGCATCAGGGACTCCTGCTCGCTGAGCATCGGCAAAGTCATGCCCACCGCTCGGTCCTTCCACTGGTAGCCGTAGGGCTTGTTGCGGGAGTCGCGCTCGATGTCGAAGTGTTCGCTGAGCATTTCGAGTTGGCGCTGGATGGTCCGCAGGTCTCGTTCAACGCCAGCGGCGGTCAATTGCTCGTGAAGCTCGGATGCCGACACCTTGCGTTTGCGGGGTATACGCCGAAGCAACTCAAGCGCCAGCAGGACGGTCTCAAGGGTGTCGGGGCGTTTGGGCATGGTTGCTACTTCACCAAATCGTTGTTGCCAGAGAAGAACTGCCACAGTCTGACCATGGCAAAGGTGTCAAGACCGCAGTATTTCAACAGTTGCGTCTCTATCTCGTTCTTCCTGGGTGGCGTCGTCTTCGGTGAGATGGCCTCTAGAAACGCCGTCATCGCCATTCCACCGTCCTGCACGCCTTCGAGTGCGTCGTAGCGCAGGTCCGGTGCCACTG
>CAITQH010000534.1 GCA_903894475.1 uncultured beta proteobacterium | reverse complement strand
TTCAAGGGTAAACAAAGAGCCACCAACCACGGCCTGAGTGCCGGTTGCAGAGCGACGATGCGGTCGCGTTCATGGAACACAATTTGTCCGACCAGCCCGACAAGCAGTGCCAAACTCAATGAAATCAGAACGATGCGCCGCGGCGGATACTTCGGGCGCGCAGTAGCAGAATCGATGTTCGGAAAAGCGGCGATATCGGGTTCTGGGATCGGCGTGGCAATCGAATTTGCCGTTTCGGCCAACAAGTAAAGTGACGCGTCGAAGATTGCCTGACATGACCCGCAGCGAGCCCAGCCGTCTGAAATGCGAAGTTGGTCCGGCACCACCTTGAACAGGGTTTGACAGACCGGACAACGTGTGATCAGACTCATGAAAGATAAGTTGCGGTGCCGCCCTTGCTGTGATCAGCGTTGCGCGGTCATGCGTATCCAGCCGTCTTCCTGGCTTGTGATTTCGAGTTGGCAATAAGGCGCATAAGCGATTTTGATTTCGTCGGCCTGGCGCGCGAGAATTCCGGCCAGGACGAGCCAGCCACCGGGTGCCACATGAGACCATAACAGTGGTGCCAAGACCTTCAAAGGGAGCGCCAGAATATTCGCCAACACCGTCTGATAGACACCTGTTGCCATGTCTGGCGTACCAGCGTGCAGGCTCACCAGATTGGCTTTGGCGTTCAGAGCGGTTGACTGCACTGCCGTCTGGTCAATGTCAACTGCGTCGATGTCGGTGGCGCCAAATTTTGCGGTACC
This sequence comes from uncultured beta proteobacterium, assembly GCA_903894475.1. GTDB lineage: Bacteria > Pseudomonadota > Gammaproteobacteria > Burkholderiales > Burkholderiaceae_C > Rhodoferax. Next base: position 26,592 of record CAITQH010000534.1, on the reverse strand, counting down.
GATGGCCAGGATCCCGGAGCCACAACCGTAATCAAGGACGCGTCCGAGTGTCTGCTGCTGTGCAATCCAGCGCAAACACATTCGGGTGGTTGGGTGGGTGCCGGTCCCGAAAGCGAGTCCGGGGTCGAGCTTGATGACGATTCGTGCCTGCGCGGGAGGCTCATGCCAGCTTGGCACAATCCAGAACTCAGACGTGATTTCGACCGGCGCAAATTGTGACTGTGTCAGCCGCACCCAATCCTGTTCGGGCACTTCCCGGATTTCCAGAACACAGCACAAAGCGAAGAATTCCTGCTGCTGGAGGATCGTCAATGCATCTTTGGCGAGCGCTTGCGAGTTGTAAAGGGCGCAAACCATCGAACGTTGCCAACCTTCCTGGGGGGCAGGCATACCAGGCTCACCAAACAAGGCTTCTTCAGCATCGGTGTGGGCGTCCGCATCCTCGACGCTGACACTCAGGGCGTCCAGCGCATCAAGGGCATCGCTTAAAGGCCCAAGCTGATTCTGTGGACATCGAAGGACGAGTTCAAACATGCAAGGTTCAATTCAGCGCTGATGATGGCTGAGCCATTCTTCGAGGTAGTGAATGTTGGTACCGCCCGACACAAATTTCGCGTCCAGCATCAATTCGCGGTGCAGCGCAATGTTGGTACTGATGCCCTCCACAACGGTTTCGCCCAGCGCCGTGACCATGCGAGCCAAAGCCTGTTCACGGTTGTCTCCATGCACAATGATCTTGCCAATCATCGAGTCGTAGTTGGGAGGGACGAAATAGTTGGTATAAATGTGGGAATCGACTCGCACCCCAGGGCCACCGGGGGCATGCCACATGCTGATTCGCCCCGGCGATGGAGTGCACTTGTAGGGGTCTTCGGCGTTGATCCGGCATTCAATCGCATGGCCGCGTATCTGAATCTGGCGTTGCGCAAAAGGTAGTTTTTCGCCGGCAGCAACCATGATCTGGGTTTTCACAATATCGACACCAGTTGTCATTTCGGTAACCGGATGTTCTACTTGCACGCGGGTATTCATTTCAATGAAGTAGAACTCGCCGTTTTCATAAAGAAATTCGAAGGTTCCGGCGCCTTGGTAGCCTATCTTCTTGCAAGCAGTAACGCAGCGCTCGCCCAGGCGTTCAATCAGTTTTCGTGCGATGCCGGGTGCCGGTGCTTCTTCGATGATCTTTTGGTGTCTGCGTTGCATGGAGCAATCACGTTCACCGAGATAGACCGCATTCTTGAATTTGTCTGCCAGGACCTGAATTTCGATGTGCCGGGGATTCTGCAGAAATTTTTCCAGATAAACGGCCGGATTACCGAATGCGGCGCCAGCCTCGGCCCGTGTCATGCTCACCGCGTTAACCAGAGCAGCTTCTGTGTGCACGACCCGCATCCCGCGACCACCACCACCACCGGCGGCCTTGATGATGACCGGGTATCCCACTGCTTTGGCGATGCGGCGAATCTGTGCGGGGTCGTCAGGCAACTCGCCTTCAGAGCCGGGGACGCAGGGGACGCCAGCCTTGATCATGGCTTGCTTGGCAGACACTTTGTCGCCCATCAGCCGAATGGACTCCGGCGTGGGCCCAATAAACTGAAAGCCGCTTCTTTCCACTCGCTCCGCAAAGTCGGCGTTTTCGCTCAGAAAGCCGTAGCCTGGATGAATCGCCTCGGCGTCCGTTACTTCGGCTGCAGAAATGATGGCTGGCATGTTCAGATAGCTCAGCGCCGACTGGGCTGGGCCGATGCAAACCGCTTCCTCGGCCAATTTGACATACTTGGCTTCCCGGTCCGCTTCGGAGTAAACCATGACTGCGCGGACGCCGAGCTCGCGACAGGCACGTTGGATTCTGAGGGCGATCTCGCCCCGGTTAGCAACCAGGATTTTTTTGAACATAGACTGCAGCGCTTACTTTACTCAATGGTGAATAAAGGCTGCCCATATTCAACAGCTTGCCCGTTCTCACAGTGAATCTGGCTGACGACCCCGGATTTGTCGGACTCGATTTCGTTCAGGATCTTCATTGCTTCAATAATGCAGATGGTCTCCCCAGCCTTGATGGGGTCGCCGATTTCAACAAAAGACTTGGCGCCGGGCGAGGCCGATCGGTAGAAAGTACCGACCATGGGCGACTTGACGTTGTGGCTGACAATGGGGGGAGACAGCGCTGCCGCAGACTCAGGTGAAGTGCCTGGGGCAGGCATTGGGGCGCCCGTAGGCGTCGCCATCGCCGTCAGGACCGGGTGTTGGGGCGTAAGCGCATTGTTTCCCTTGACGATACGGACCTTGCCTTCTGCTTCGGTAATTTCCAGTTCCGAAACATTGGAGTCTGACACCAAGTCAATCAGTGTCTTCAATTTTCTTAGATCCATGAGGTCTCCAGCAAAGTTCTGCCAACAATCGCCTAATTTACATCAAACTTAGTAAAAAATCTGCTATTTGTAATTATTTTACCGAAAACATGGTCATGATCAATGTGCAAGGGTGGTTCGTTTCGAGATGGTTTCCTACGCTGGCGCAAGCCATGTGTGCAACTCGTCAGGTGTTACCTTGCCCATTTTACGATGAATGATTTGGGCGTTCTGGTCGATCACCGCCGTGAACGGTAAGCCGCCAATCAAATTGCCTAATGATTTGCTCAGTTTTACCCCGGAAATTCCTGTCACTGCAACAGGAAAACTAACCGGTGAATGTGCCAGAAAACGTTTCACTGGATCAAGTTCATCAACTGCCAATCCAAGAACTTGCCATCCGTTGGCCACATTTTCTCTATAAAAGGTGCTTAATAGTGGAAGTTCTTCAATGCAAGGAGGGCACCAGCTGGCCCAGAAGTTCAGCAGCAATGGCTTGCCCTGCATGCTGAGCATGGAAAAAGTTGAACCTCCGGGCGTGGCAAATTCCAGTTGCCAAAAGGCCGAACCCAGGGCCAGTGCGGCAGGATAATTTGAATAATTTCGCCATGCCAATCCAATGCCACCCAGCGTGGCGGCACCGGCCACTGCGCCGACAAGCCAGCGGCGCCGATTTTGATGGGGATCTGAATTCTTCATTCCTTCTGATCATGCAACAAATGCCGAACTGCCGCTAGATCACCGCGCGGACGGCGCCCTTTGGCGTCTGGTCGCAGTGCGCCTCGCAGATCGTCGTAGTCCGAAATCAGTAAATGTACGCCAATGTCCTCATTGAGATCATGGCAGAAAGCATGCACGCTCAAGGCTTCCACCGTTTCACCATGCAAGCCAGTGACGCTGCGGGCCAGATAGTCAACGCCCTGATCAATCAGTAGTATCTCAGCCGATTTGCTGTCATCACAAAACAGCTGGATGTTGATATCCGACAAGCGCGTGGCGTGGCCGTGCCAGACAGCACCGCTCAGGTGCGGAGAAAAAGACGCCAGGCGTTCCATCCAAAGCAAAGCCAGGCGCCGCAGAGCAATCAGCTCTGCGGGCTGCGTATGGGCGCAGAAAAGCGCGATGTGCTCCAGCACGGCATCCTCGATCTGATCATTGTCTGGCAATGCGCAGCGCGCCGGCAGTCCCAACTGTCGGACGGCACGGCGCTTGGCCGCGCCGTAGTTCAGCCCTTCCTCCACCACGAGGCGTGCTGCAACGGCCGATATTTCCGACTTCAAGGCGTCCATGAGTGTGGATTTTGCCCTGATTGGGTCGGCCTAGAATCTGCTCATGCATATTCATATTCTTGGCATTTGCGGCACCTTTATGGGCGGCCTGGCCGCACTGGCGCGCGAAGCAGGCCACAAGGTGACGGGCTGTGACACAGCTGTTTACCCGCCCATGAGTGAGCAGTTGCGCTCTCTGGGTATCGAGTTGATTGAAGGTTTTGGCGCTGACCAACTGGCCTTGCAGCCGGATATTTTTGTCGTGGGCAATGTCGTCAGCCGGGCACACTTGGCCGATGGCAGAGCGAAGTTCCCGCTGATGGAGGCCATTTTGGACGCGGGAATGCCGTATACCAGCGGCCCACAATGGTTGGCTGAGCATGTTTTGCAAGGGCGCCATGTGATTGCCGTTGCCGGCACCCATGGCAAGACCACGACCACCGCCATGATCGCCTGGATTCTCGAATGTAACGGTCTACAGCCCGGTTTTCTGGTTGGTGGCGTGCCTCTGAACTTTGGCGTTTCGGCTAGGTTGGGTGGCAAGAGCAAGCAATTTTCCGACGGGCCGCTCCTAGGAAACGAAGTTCGGAGCGAGCCAAAATTAGCTCTGCCGGGGGGCAGCGCAGTTCGCGAAGCGACAAGCGTGGGGGCATGTTTCGTTATTGAAGCGGACGAATACGACACTGCCTTTTTTGACAAACGCAGCAAGTTTGTGTATTACCGTCCACGTACAGTGGTGCTTAACAACCTTGAGTTTGATCACGCCGATATTTTTGACAACCTGGAGGCGATTGAGCGTCAGTTCCACCATCTGGTGCGCACAGTGCCAGCGAGCGGGCGCGTGCTGGTCAACGGTCTGGAAGAAAGTCTCTCGCGCGTGCTGCACATGGGTTGCTGGAGCGAAGTGCGCAGCTTTGGCGCCGCCGTCAGCGATTTCAGCGCAGTGGGTGGACCGGATGCGTTTGACGTGCTCTATCAAGGGCACGCAGTTACACAGATGAAGTGGGCACTAACTGGTGTGCATAATCAAATGAATGCGCTAGCTGCCATTGCCGCTGCTGAGCATGTTGGCGTCTCGCCGGTTGCGGCAGCTAAAGCCTTGCAGACCTTTGAAAATGTGAAGCGCCGCATGGAGCTGCGCGGCACGGTGGGTTACCAGGGTGGCAGCATTGCGGTCTTTGATGACTTTGCTCATCATCCCACTGCGATTCGAACCACCATCGATGGCCTGCGGCGCAAAGTGGGGCCGGGTGCGCGGATCCTGGCGGTCTTTGAGCCGCGTTCCAACACCATGAAGCTCGGCACCATGAAAGCGCAACTTCCCTGGAGTCTCGAGGGCGCTGACCTGGCGTTTTGCCATGGTGGCGCATTGGGGTGGGATGCACGCGAAGCCCTCGCCGGTATGGGTGCCAAAGTTGAGGTGGCCGACAGCATTGATGCACTGGTCGGGCAAGTGCTGAGGCAAGCCCGTGCCGGGGACCAGATCCTGTGCATGAGCAATGGCGGCTTTGGTGGCATTCACCTCAAGTTGTTACAGGCGCTGGAGCGCGCCTAGCGTGCACGGCGGAGCTTGACTGCCTGCGACAAGGATTCCAGCGCGCTGCAGGAGTCATCCCAGCCCAGACAGGCGTCGGTGATGCTCTTGCCGTATTCCAGGCTCGAAGAATCGTCCTTGCCAGCAGTGAACTTCTGGGAACCGGCGCGCAGGTGGCTTTCGATCATCACTCCAAACACGCTTTTGGAGCCGGCTACGATCTGCGCTGCAACGTCGCGCGCAACATCGAGTTGCCTCTCGTGACGCTTGCTGCTGTTGGCATGGCTGCAGTCCACCATCAGGGTCGCTGGCAGCTTGGCAAGCGACAGATCCTTGCAGGCGGCAGCGACGCTGGCCGCATCGTAGTTGGGTGTCTTGCCGCCACGCAGGATGACGTGGCAATCGTGGTTGCCGCTGGTCTGCACGATGGCGACCTGACCGTTCTTGTGAACCGACAGAAAGTGGTGACCCCCGGCAGCCGCCTGAATCGCGTCGGTGGCGATTTTGATGTTGCCATCAGTGCCGTTCTTGAAGCCAATCGGCGCCGACAGACCTGATGCCAGTTCCCGGTGTACCTGACTCTCGGTGGTGCGCGCACCGATGGCACCCCATGAAATCAAGTCACCCAAGTACTGGGGCGAGATCACGTCGAGGAACTCACTGCCGGCAGGCAGACCCAAACGGTTGATTTCAATCAGCAACTGGCGCGCCATGCGCAAGCCTTCGTCGATGCGAAAGGACTCATCCAGATACGGATCGTTGATCAATCCTTTCCAGCCCACCGTGGTGCGCGGCTTCTCAAAATACACGCGCATCACGACTTCCAGCGTGTCAGCGTACTTTTCACGCTGCATTTTCAACTGCTGTGCATAGTCCAGCGCCGCAGCCGGGTCATGGATGGAGCATGGGCCGATGACGACAAGTATGCGGTCGTCATGGCCGGTCATGATTTTGTGGATGCGTCGGCGCGTGGTGCTGATCAGGGACTCGGCGGCGGTGCCACGAATCGGGAAGAAGCGAATCAAATGTTCAGGAGGCGGCAGCACGGTAATGTCCTTGATGCGTTCGTCGTCGGTCTGACCGGTGCGGTCAGTGATGGGCGCAATCGCTTTTGCATACCAGGAATCAGATGGGCTGGTCGTTGCTTTGGATTTCATCTTCGGCTTCCTTAATTTGTTGCGGACAGAGTTGGCTCGCCTCGCGTAGCTGCGGTCTGTCCCACAATGTTTCACATGATAAAAAAAACCGCCGGGGTTGCCGGCGGTTTTTGTAAGATCAGGACGCTTCTTTTAGCTACGTTCAGAACTCTCTACCGCCGCAGGCGCTTGAGAACCAAAAATAGCTAAAGTAGAAACTGGTCGACTTCATTAGGCTGACTGTAGCACATGGGCGGCTGTCATCCCGGACCCCGTCAATGTCATCCCTGGCTCGCGGTTGGTCATCCCGGACCTCGATCCGGGATCCAGTGCTTGTCCGACTTAAACAATGCTACAAGCTCAGGCCGTCCCACCGACCGTCAGGCCGTCGATGCGCAGGGTCGGCTGGCCGACGCCTACCGGAACGCTTTGGCCTTCCTTGCCGCAAGTGCCGACTCCGCTGTCGAGCTTCATGTCGTTGCCGATCATGCTGACCCGCTTGAGGCACTCGGGGCCGCTGCCGACCAGCGTTGCCCCTTTGACAGGGTACAAAATCTTTCCGTTCTCTACCCAATAGGCCTCGCTCGCCGAAAAAACAAATTTCCCTGAGGTAATGTCAACCTGTCCGCCACCGAAGTTGCTGGCGTAAAGCCCCTTCTTGATGCTGGCAATGATTTCTTTGGGGTCCTTGTCGCCGCCGAGCATATAGGTATTGGTCATGCGCGGCATCGGTACCGAGGCATAGCTCTCGCGCCGGGCGTTGCCTGTCACTGGCACACCCATCAGGCGCGCGTTCATGGTGTCCTGCATATAGGCTTTGAGAATGCCATCTTCGATCAGCACATTGCGTTGGCTGAGGTTGCCTTCATCATCCACGTTGAGAGAGCCACGGCGATCCGACAGCGTTCCGTCGTCCAGCACGGTCACGCCCTTGGCGGCGACACGTTGACCGATGCGGCCACTGAAGGCGCTCGAACCTTTGCGGTTGAAATCGCCTTCCAAACCGTGTCCGATCGCTTCGTGCAGCAAAATGCCAGGCCAGCCTGCGCCCAGCACCACCGTCATTTCTCCGGCCGGGGCGGCGCGCGCCTCCAGATTGGTCAGCGCTGCGTGCACCGCCTCGTCCACATACTGTGTGATCCGTGCCGTGTCGAAATAGGCCAGGCCGAAGCGGCCACCGCCGCCGGCAGAGCCTACCTCGCGCCGGCTCTTGCCAGCTACCACCTGTTCAGCGATGACTGTGACCGACAGCCGTACCAGCGGTCGCACATCGGCCGCCACTGTGCCGTCAGAGCGCGCTATCAGCACCACGTCGTATTCGCTGGCCAGACCCGCCATCACCTGCGCCACACGGGGGTCCTTGGCGCGCGCCAGACGCTCCACGGTTCCGAGCAAGGCCACCTTGGTGGTGCTGTCCATCGTGGCAATTGGATCCAGACCCGGATAGAGGGAGCGCCCGGTCGCCAGCTTCTTCACGCGGGAGCGCACGCGCACAGTTTGCGCCGCATTTGAAATGGTTCGTACGGTGCGGGCAGCGTCCAGCAGCGAAGCTGCTGAAATATCATCCGAGTAGGCGAATGCGGTTTTTTCTCCGCTGACAGCGCGCACACCGACGCCCTGGTCAATGCTGAAGGAGCCGGTCTTGACGATCCCTTCTTCCAGACTCCAGCCCTCGGAGCGCGTGTACTCGAAATACAGGTCGGCCTCGTCAACTTGATGCGACTTGATTTGGTTCAAGGCCCGGGTCAGGTCGGATTCGTCCAGGCCAAAGGGGTCGAGCAGCAGGGACTTGGCAATTGCCAGGCGTTCAAGAGTGGGTTCGCGAGAGATCATGGTGGATATTATCAGTTGAGGACAGTTGGCGGATATCCGACATCCCGATTCGTGTTGGGGACAGGGCTGGTTCGCTTCGCGTAACTGCGGACTGTCCCACAAGGTATCAGGATTGCACCAGCCGCTTCGATTTTGCAATCGACATCAAGATGCCGAGCCCCATGCCCAGCGTGGCCATGGCGGTACCGCCGTAGCTGACAAAGGGCAGTGGCACCCCAACCACCGGCAAGATGCCACTGACCATACCCATGTTGACAAAGGCGTAAGTGAAAAAAATCAATGTAATGCTGCCTGCCAGCAGTCTTGAAAACAGGGTTGGGGCTTCCAGTGCAATGTTCAGACCGCGCAGGATAAGGAAGACAAAGCCTGTAATCAGCAGCAGATTGCCAAAAAGACCGAACTCTTCAGAAAAAGCGGCAAAGATGAAATCGGTCGTGTGCTCGGGGATGAATTCCAGATGAGTCTGGGTTCCCTGCATGAAACCCTTGCCCCAAAAGCCACCCGAGCCAATCGCGATCATTCCCTGAATGATGTGAAAGCCCTTGCCCAGTGGGTCCCGTGTCGGATCGAGCAGGGTGCAGATGCGCTGCTGCTGGTAGTCGTGCAAGACTGGCCAGCGCACGCCCTCCGCGCAGAGTTGGGGCTCAAGACCGACCAGCAAACCCACCCCCAGCACGCCCAGCAGCAAGGGTGGCAGGATGAGTTTCCAGGACAGGCCGGCGAAGAAAATAATCGACAACCCGGCTGACAGCACCAGAATTGCCGTGCCCAGATCAGGCTGACGCACGATCAGTGCGATCGGCACGACCAGCAACAGCGCGGCCACGGCAAAATCAAGTGGACGCAATTGGCCCTCACGCTTCTGGAACCACCAGGCCAGCATCAGCGGTACTGCAATCTTGAGAATTTCACTTGGCTGGATGGTGACGCCGACATTGAGCCAGCGTCGCGCGCCCTTTTTGGTGACGCCGAAAACCGCCACCGCGATCAGCAGCGCGACACCAAGCAGGTAGAGTGGTACAGCCAGCGACATCAGACGTTGTGGTGGAATCTGCGCCACAACAAACAGGATGAAGCCGGCCAGCAGCATGTTGCGTCCGTGGTCTTCAAAGCGCGTTCCCTGATCAAAGCCGGATGAATACATGGTCAGCATACCGGCGCAGGCGAGCAGGAATACGGCAAAGGCCAAGGGCCCGTCAAAACCGCGAAACCAGGGCGTTATGCGCTGCCAAACCGAGAGATTCTTGAAAACCACTGCCATGGCGCAATTATCCCTTGCCTGGAGTTACGATGAGCCTTCATGTCTGCTCAGCGCCAGATCACCCACCTGCTTTATCTGCATGGCTTTCGCTCGTCGCCCAAGTCAAACAAGGCGCGCCGAATGACTGCACTGCTGGCCAGCCAGTATCCGGCTGTGATCTGGTGGTGTCCGCAACTGCCCGCTTCGCCGCGCCAGGCGATGCACGAGGTGATGCAGGGAATTGCCGGCTGGCCGCAGCACAGCATGGCGGTCGTAGGATCTTCGCTTGGTGGTTTTTACGCAAGTTGGGTGGCACAGCAGACGCACTGCATGGCCGTGTTGCTCAACCCGGCAGTCGACCCGGCGCGTGATCTGGCGCAGTACATTGGTGAGCACAGCCTCTGGCATGACCCTGCCGAGCATTTCTTCTTCCGCGAAGAATTTGTCCAGGAGTTGCGCGACCTGATGCTGCCGGAGTCAAGCTACCCGGAGCGTACTCTGGCCATCATTGCCAAAGGTGATGAGTTGCTCGACTGGCGCGAGATGCAGGCGCACTACGCTCGTGGCCCGATTCGGCTGGTTGAAGGCAGCGACCACGCACTGAGCGACTTTGAGGCGCACTTGCCAGCGCTGCTGGAGTTTTTTGGCCTGCACTGAGGCGACGCAGGCACTTCCTTTTTGCTGGGACAATGTCCCTCATGTATTTATTGTTTGAAGAAGCCGGGAAATTCATGGCCGGACGCGCCTTGTCCGAGTCCGACTCCTCGGCGCAGGTTGAGCTCGACAGCGGCAAGCGCCTCAAGGTCAAGGCTGCCAGTATTCTGCTGCGCTTCGAGGCGCCAGCACCGGCCCAGTTGCTGGCTGGCGCGCAGCTTGTCAGTCAGGATATTGAGTTGGAATTGGCCTGGGAGTTCTCGCCGGAAGAGGAATTCGGATTTGCCGATCTGGCGCGCGAATATTTCAGCAGCAAGGCGAGCCAGCCAGCCACTCTCGAGCAACAGGCAGCCACCTTGCTGCGCCTGTTTGAGGCACCCCATTACTTTCGCCGCGCCGGCAAGGGGCGTTTTCGCAAGGCGCCGGCCGACATCCTGGCGCAGGCTTTGGCGGCGATTGAAAAGAAGAAGCAGATCGCTCTGCAGGTTGGGCAGTGGGTTGAGGATTTGAGTCAGGGGCGTTGCCCCCAGGCAGTGCGCGATCAACTGTACAAAATACTTTTCAAGCCCGACAAGAATGCGCCTGAATACAAGGCGGTGGTGGAGGCCTCACGGGCAACCCATCTGGGACCCCTGGAACTGCTGATCAGGGCCGGTGCGATTGACTCACCCTACCAGTTTCACTGGAAGCGTTTCCTGCTGGAGAATTTTCCCAAGGGAACCGGTTTTTCCAGGCTGGAAGCGCCACCGATTCGCGAGGACTTGCCCCAGTCGACGGTTCGTGCTTTTTCTATTGATGACTCCGCCACCACCGAGATCGACGACGCGCTGTCGGTGCAGGGACTGGGTTCAGGTCGGGTTCAAATGGGTATTCATATCGCGGCACCAGGTTTAGCCATCCTGCCCGGCAGCGTGATCGACGCAGCGGCGCGCCAGCGTCTGTCCACCGTTTACATGCCGGGTTACAAGATCACCATGCTGCCCGAGGATGTGGTGCAAGGTTACACCTTGCAGGAGGGCCGCGATTGTCCTGCTATTTCACTCTATGTTGAACTGGATGAAACGACGCTGGACATCTTGAGCAGTCGAACGCAGATAGAGCGCGTTCACATCGACGCCAATCTGCGTCATGACCAACTCGACGCCATCGTCACCGCGCAGTGGCTGCAGGACCCTGCCTGGATGCACCCGACAGAGCCAGAGGCTTTGCAGCAGCAACGCGCCGAGTTGTCCTTCCTGTTTCGATTGGCCCAGCATTTGAAGGCCGGGCGCGAACTCGCGCGTGGCAAGCCTGAGACCTTCAACCGACCGGACTACAACTTCAAGCTGATTGAAAACCAGGGCGCCGAGCCGCAGGGCACCGAGACAGTGCAGATCAGCGTTCGTCAGCGCGGCGCGCCGCTCGATCTGATCGTCTCGGAAGCCATGATTCTGGCCAACAGCACCTGGGGTAACTGGCTGGCCGAACATGGCGTGCCGGCCATTTACCGCAGCCAGGCATCGCTGCTGCCGGGCGTCAAGGTTCGCATGGGCACCAAGGCGCTGCCGCATGCGGGCATCGGTGTGAGGAGCTATGCCTGGAGCAGTTCGCCGCTACGCCGCTATACCGATCTGGTGAACCAGTGGCAAATCATTGCCTGCGCGCGCCATGGCAAGACGGCCGCCCTGGCGGCTCCGTTCAAATCCAAAGACGCGGATCTGTTTTCGATCATTTCAAGTTTCGACGCCGCCTATTCAGCCTACAACGGATACCAGAGCGCGATGGAGCGATTCTGGACACTCAAGTACCTGCAGCAAAATGCTGTTACCGAAATCGATGCCACGGTGTTCAAGGAGAACATGGTGCGTGCGGATGAACTGCCCTTGGTGCTGCCGGTGATTGGCGCACAGGGTCTGCCGCGAGGCGCGCGCTTGCGCGTCAGGCTTGGCCAGATTGATGAAGTGACGCTGGATGTGACAGGAACGGTACTGGCGCGACTTGACACCTTGCCAGCGAATGAAGGCGCAGCGCGGGACGTCGAAGAGGATGAGCTTGATGAAAGCGTCGCGGTCGGCCCGATTGCCATTGCGCTCGACATGAACGATGCCGATGCTGCCGCCAGCGCAGCGGTCAGTGATGGTTGAGCATCGTGAAGTGGTTTGCCTTTAGCACTCTGCAGTGGGCCCTGGGCGCATCGATTGCCGTGCATGCGGTGTTGCTGTCGGTGCGCTTTGTGGATCCGGACGCGCTGAACCGCGTTTTTCAGGATATGCCGCTGGAAGTGATTCTGGTTAACGCGCGAACCAGTGAACGTCCGACCAAGGCGCAAGCCATTGCTCAGGCCTCTGTGGCTGGTGGCGGCGAGGCACCAGTGGGCCGGGCCACCAGCCCTTTGCCGCCAGCACCGCTGTCGCAGTCCGGCGATGCCAATGAGGCGCAGGCGCAGGCCCAATTACAGACTCTGAAGGAACAGCAAAATCTGTTACTGGCCGAGGTCAGATCACGACTGGCAGCCATGCCGGCGCCAGACCCCAACCGGCCCGACAGTCCGGCGCCGGAGCAGGTTCAGCGCGAGCAAACGCGGCGTCAGTTAAGCAAGTTGCTGGCAGAGATCGAGCGGCGTATCCAGACTGAGAACGAACGTCCCAGAAAACGTTACATCGGACCTTCAACCAGGGAAGAGGTGTACGCTATTTATTACGATCGATTGCGCCGGCGCATTGAGGACAAAGGCACCGAAAATTTCCCGGAAACGGCGGGAAGGAAAATGTACGGAGAACTGACGTTGGCCGTGACGGTCAATTTTGACGGGAGGATTCACCAGGTCGAAATTGTTGAAGGCTCCGGCAACCGCGCTCTGGATCGACGTGCCATGGCGATCGTCAGGAGCGCAGGCCCGTTTGGCCGATTTAACCCGGCCATGCGCCGCCAGGCCGAACAGATCTGGGTCGTTTCCCGTTTCAAATTCACGCGCGACGAGACCCTGGAAAGCCGACTTACAGCGGACTGAACACTGGTTGAACAACTGAGCCAACAAGAATACTTATGGATCTCTACTGCGTCATGGGCAACCCCATCCATCACAGCAAATCGCCTTGGATTCACGCACGCTTTGCTGAACTTACAGGGCAGTCACTGCACTACGGCAGTCGGCTGATTCCGCCCAATGGGTTTGCAGCCGAAGTCAAGGCCTTCTTTTCGGAGGGCGGGCATGGTTGCAACATCACCGTGCCTTTCAAGTTTGAAGCAGCGGCCTTGGCCAACCACCATTCGCAGCGCGCCACCCTGGCAACGGCTGCCAATATGTTGACCTTGCAGGGTGGCAAGCTGATGGCAGACAACACCGACGGCGCCGGCTTGGTCAAGGACATTGAATACAACGCCGGAGTCCAGCTGCGGGGGAGCCATTTGCTGCTGATTGGCGCGGGTGGGGCCGCAGCCGGGGTACTTGGTCCGCTGCTGCTGGCCGGTCCTGCAAGCATCACGGTGGCCAATCGCACGCTGGCCAAAGCCGGTGATTTGGTGGCGCGGCATGCGGCATTGGCGGCACAGCAGCGGACTGAGCTGCGGGCGCAGGACTTGCAGACATTGACGTCGACTTTTGATGTGCTGATCAATGCCACGGCCAGCAGTCTCACAGGTGGCGCCATACCAGTGGCTGCGAGCACGCTCAAGCCAGGCGCATTGGCTTACGACATGATGTATGGCAGTGCGGCGCAGGGTTTCATGAACTGGGCGCAGGAGCATGGCGCGCGACCGCGTGACGGCCTGGGTATGTTGGTGGAACAGGCGGCCGAGGCCTTCATGATCTGGCGTGGCATTCGCCCACCGGCTCAGCAGGTGCTAGCCGAACTTCGCCGGCTTGTGGCCTAGTCAGGAGGCAGCGATGAAGGCCTTGCTGCGATGGCTCGGTTTGACGCTTCTGGCCGTGCTGGCTCTGCAACTCTTTTTTGTCTGTCGGATCGCGGCCATGGCTGTGCTGGAGCCACAGTCGACAGCCTTTCAGCGTTCCGAAGCCTGGCGTTTGCAGATCAAAAAGGCTCGCCTGCCCTGGCGCGAGCAATGGGTGCCGTATGAACAGATTTCAGACCTGCTCAAACAGGCAGTGATTGCCAGTGAAGACGACGGCTTCAGCAACCATGATGGCGTGGATTGGGATGCTCTGGAAAAAGCCTGGCAAAAGAACGCCAGGGCGCAGGCCCAGGCAGAAAGAGCGCAGGGCAACAGAGCGCCAGCAGCGGCCAGCACCAGCGGCAAAGCAATCGTGCGAACACCGAAGGTCGTCGGCGGATCGACGATTACGCAACAACTTGCAAAAAACCTGTTTCTGTCGGGTGAACGCACGCTGCTGCGCAAGGGCCAGGAGTTTGTGCTGACGCTGCTGCTTGAAACTTTGCTCAGCAAGCAGCGCATTCTGGAAATTTACCTCAACAGCGTGGAGTGGGGTGAAGGCGTCTTTGGCGCCGAAGCGGCGGCCCAGCACTACTTTCGCAAACCCGCGTCCAGACTCAGCGCTTATGAGTCGGCAAGGCTGGCGGTGATGTTGCCGCGACCGAAATACTTCGAGAAGCTGCCCAACTCAAGCTACCTTAGCGAGCGTGCCGGTGTCATCGCAGGTCGCCTGGGCGGTGCCGAATTGCCCTGAGCGCTTGAGTTATTGGAAGAACGCCACCCCCGTCATTGCGAGCCCCCCGGATCCGACCCGATACCGCATACGGACCTTGAACAGAGACTTCGTCACTGCGAGCGTGGCGCGGCAGTCCACGCAGTCGGAAGTCATGGATTGCTTCACTTCGTTCGCAATGACAACCCATTTTCATTCTGTATCATTGCCCGTATGCGCGCCAAGTTGATGAGTTACTTCCTGCTCGGGCTGATCCGTGTCTTGACCGGTTCCCAGGCGCGCTGGTATGGCTGCCCCCCCAAAGCGGAGCAACGTATCTACTTTGCCAATCATCAAAGCCATGCCGATCTGGTAATGATATGGGCTGCGCTGCCCAAGGAACTGCGTTCGACCACCCGGGCTATTGCGGCCAGGGACTACTGGACCAAGACCGCCTTCAAGCAGTGGATTACGACAGCCGTGTTCAACGTCATCTATGTATCGCGTGAGCGCAACGCCGAAGAAGATCCGCTGGAGCCGCTGTTTGAGGCGCTGGAGCATGGCGACTCGATCATTCTGTTTCCGGAAGGCACGCGTGGCAACAAGGACGAGCCGCAGGCCTTCAAAGCCGGCCTGTACAACCTGGCATGCAAGTTTCCGGATGTAGAGCTGGTACCGGCCTGGATCAACAATGTTCAGCGTGTCTTGCCCAAGGGCGAGGTGGTGCCGGTGCCGGTCTTGTGTTCTGTCACCTTTGGCGCACCGATTCATTTACAGGATGGCGAGGAGCGACAGGTCTTTCTGGAGCGCGCCCGCAGCGCCGTCATCGCCTTGCGCGAGGTCTGAAAGCCATGTACCAGGCCTTGAAAAATCTCAGCGCGACACAGCAGGTGGGTGCTCTCTTCACCATTGTGTTCGGTATTTTGCTGCTTGCCAGTGTCGTCGCTGTGCTGCTGTCAATGCGAGAGTTGGGCGACAGCCATCGTGCCGAGCAACAGCGCAGTGACATGCGCAATTTCGAGGGTGTACTCAGGACCAGTTGGCTGGTGATGCTGGTGTTCTGGGTCGGCTGGTTGGCAGGTGACTGGGTTGCACTGAGCCTGTTCGGGCTGGTTTCTATTTTTGCCCTGCGTGAATTCATGACCTTGTCGCCGACGCGCCGTGGTGACCACCGCAGCCTGGTGCTGGCTTTTTTTGTCGTGCTGCCGGTTCAGTACGCGCTGGTTGGCAACGAGTTGTTCAATCTGTTCACGGTGTTCATTCCGGTCTACGTGTTTCTGGCCATTCCCGTGGTCAGTGCCCTGGCCAATGACCCGCAGCGTTTTTTGGAGCGCAATGCCAAGTTGCAGTGGGGCATCATGGTCTGTATTTATGGCATGAGCCACGTACCGGCTCTGCTGCTGCTGGACTTCCCACACTATGACAAGAAGAATGCTTTTCTGGTGTTCTTCCTTGTGCTGGTTGTACAAACCAGCATGATTGCGCAGCACCTGGCGTCGCGCCGACTGCACAAGCCGCCGGTGGCGCCCGAGATCAGTCAGAGCTTCAACTGGCCAAGCTGGTGGGTGGGTATCACGGTGGGCAGTCTGCTGGGTGCCTTGCTGGCCGGAATCACGCCCTTTGTGCCAGGACAGGCGTTTGCACTGTCCTTTATCGCTTGCGTGGCCGGATCCTTCGGTCATCTGGTCATGAAAGCGCTCAAGCGTGACCGCGGCATCCCGATCTGGCGTGGTCAGGGCACTGCGGTGACCGGTGCTGCCGGTTTGCTCGACCGAGTTGATGCCTTGTGCTTTGCTGCACCGGTCTTCTTTCACTCAGTCCGATGGTATTTTGGACTCTAGCTCGATGAGAATCCTTGGCATTGACCCCGGTCTTCGCACCACTGGTTTTGGCGTGATTGACGTACAGGGCACGGAGCTGCGTTATGTGGCGAGCGGCACCATCAGCACCGTCCACCTCGAAAAAGACAAGTTGCCAGCGCGCCTGAAGGTGCTATTTGATGGTGTTCGTGAAGTCATTGCCCGTTACCAGCCCGATGGCGCGTCGGTCGAGATCGTTTTTGTCAACGTCAATCCGCAATCGACTCTGTTGCTGGGTCAGGCGCGTGGCGCCTGTGTTACGGCACTGGTGTCGCTTGATTTACCGGTTGCAGAATACACCGCGCTGCAGATGAAGCAGGCGCTTGTCGGCTATGGTCGAGCCGACAAGTCGCAGGTTCAGGAGATGGTGCGTCGTCTGCTTGCGCTGCCCGGTTTGCCGGGGCCGGACGCGGCTGATGCGCTAGGGTTGGCGATCACTCACGCGCATGCCGCCAAGGCGCTCGCGCGCCTGGCGCTGGCCGACGGCGTGATTGGCACTGGCAGCGGCAAATACAAGGCCGGACGGAGTCGCTAGGCCGCTCCTTTTGTCCAGTAAGATGTATGTTCGAATTTGCAATTTTATAAAGACAAAGGCCATTTATGAGTCAGACACGCAGTACCCATATTCGCAGCGTTGCCCTGGTTGGTCACGGTGCCGTCGGCAAGACCACCTTGGCCGAGAGCCTGCTGGCAGCCAGTGGAACGATCAAGAGTCGGGGATCCATCGAGAAGGGCAATACGGTTTGCGACTTCGATCCAATTGAAAAGGAGTTGGGCCACTCCCTACAGTCTTCGGTGGTTGGTTTTGACTGGGACGGCACCCAGATTCATTTAATTGATACCCCCGGTTTTCCGGACTTTTCCGGCCAGTCCATGGGTGCACTGGCGGCAGTGGACACCGCGCTGGTCGTCATCAACGCCCAGAACGGCATCGAACTTGCGACCGAGCGCATGTTCACGCTGGCCGGTGAACGCGGCCTGTGCCGCATGATCGTGATCAACAAGATCGATGCCGACAATGTGGATTTGCCGGCACTGGTGACCGAAATCCGCGAGCGTTTCGGCAAGCAGTGCCTGCTGCTGGATCTGCCGACACACAATGGACAGGATGTGGTGGAACTATTGGGCCACGATGATGGCGAGAGCGATTTTGCTTCAGTCGCGGCTGCGCACCGCAGCCTGATTGACCAGATTGTTGAAGAAGACGACAGCCTGATGGCCAGCTACCTGGAAACGGGTGCCGACCCCACGCTGGAGCAATTACATGCGCCTTTTGAAAGGGCTTTGCGCGCGGGTCACCTGATCCCTATCCTGTTTGTTTCTGCCAAGACCGGTGCTGGCGTACCGCAACTGATGGACGCTCTGGCGCGACTTGCCCCGAATCCGGCCGAGGGCAACCCGCCACCGTTTTACCGTACCGAACCCGACTCCGAGCCGAAAGCCTTCGAGGCCCAACCCGATGATGAAATGCATGTTCTGGCCCACGTTTTCAAGATCGTGATCGACCCCTTCATTGGCAAGTTGGGGATCTTTCGGGTGCACCAGGGAACGATCCGGCGCGACGCCCAGTTGTTTGTTGGATCCGCCAGGAAACCCTTCAAGGTCTCTCATTTGTATCGCCTTCAAGGCAAGGATCACATCGAAGTCGCAGACCTGGTGCCGGGTGACATCGGCGCCGTTGCCAAGGTGGACGAAATTGAATTCGATTGCGTGCTGCATGACTCGCACGACGAGGATCACATTCACCTCAAACCACTGGCTTTTCCACAGCCCATGCATGGTCTGGCGGTGCAAACACGGCGCAAGGGCGACGAGCAGCGGTTGTTCGATATTTTGCACAAACTTGAACTTGAAGACCCCTGTTTCAAGGTGGAGCGTCACCCCGGCACCAACGAAACCGTGATTCGGGGGCTCGGGGACATGCATTTGCGAGCCAAGCTCTCTCGCATGCTGCAGCAGTACAAGCTTGAGCTCGACACCAGCGTGCCACAAATCGCCTACCGCGAAACCATCAATGGCAACGCCGAGGGTCATTGCCGCCACAAGAAGCAAAGCGGCGGTGCCGGCCAGTTCGGCGAGGTCATGCTGCGCGTCGAACCCCTGCCGCGTGGCGCTGGCTTCGAGTTTGTCGACATTGTCAAAGGCGGCGCCATTCCAGGCGTTTTCATGGCGGCGGTGGAAAAAGGCGTGCGCCAGGCGCTGGCGGAAGGTGTGGTGGCTGGCTATCCGGTGCACGACTTGCGCGTCATCGTGCATGACGGCAAGACGCATGCGGTTGATGGCAAGGATATTGCCTTCACCTCGGCGGGCCGCAAGGCGACCATTGATGCCGTACGCCTGGCGCGTCCCATGGTGCTGGAACCACTGGTCCATATCGAGGTGCTGGCACCCGAGGCCACCATTGGCGATTTGACGGGTGATCTGGCCAGCAAGCGTGGCCATGTAACGGGAACCCAGCCACGCCCGAATGGGGCCGTGGCCATCAGTGGACTGATCCCGTTGGCCGAATTGGGTGATTACCAGGGGCGTCTGAAATCACTGACGGCTGGTGAAGGTTCCTACAGCATCGAGTTCTCGCACTATGCGCAAGTGCCTGACGCCACGCAGCAGCAGCTTGCGAGCAAGTACAAGGCCGTCAATCTTGACGATGATGCACCGGCAGGGCCGGCTCGATGAGCCGTGTTCTACTGGCGTACTCAACCACCGACGGCCATACGCCACGCATCTGCGAGCGCTTGCGACAGGTCATCGAGCAGCAGGGGCACGCTGCCAGGGTTGTTCCTCTGGCCCAAGTTGATGCGCTCGATCTGGCCGCGTTCGACGTCATCGTCATCGGCGCCAGCATCCGCTACGGCAAGCATCAGCCCGAAGTAGCGCAGTTCATTGCGCGGCATCAGGCCTTGCTCGAAGGAAAGTCCAATGCGTTCTTCACGGTCAATATTGTGGCGCGCAAGCCGAACAAGAACCGACCCGAGAACAACCCCTATCTGATCAAGTTCCTGCGCACCATCAGTTGGCAACCGAAACTGCTCGGCGTCTTTGCCGGCAAACTCGACTACCCGCGCTATCGCTTCATTGACCGCCAGATGATCAGGTTCATCATGTTGATCACCAAGGGACCCACTGACCCTTCGGTCGTGGTCGAGTTCACGGACTGGCAGGCAGTCGAGGAATTTGGTCGCACAGTCGGCAAGATGGCGTGAACCGACTCTGAGGCCGTATCAGGGTTTGGCCTTGGGCTGCAGGCCCAGACCGGCCTTATTGCGCGCGTCGGCAATTTCAGCTTCCACCTGAGCTGCGTCACGTGAGCCTGGCGGCAGTACCGCCAGCACTTTCTCCCAATGACCAATGGCCAGTTTGTAGTCTGCGCGCCGATAGGCAGCGGAACCAGCCAGCATCAGGGCCATGGGATGTTTGGGATCGAGCGCCAGCGCCTTGTTGACCAGTGCCAGCGGGCGACCCTCCAGCGTGTTCGTGCGCATCGCCAGCAGGTCGGCGTACTGGGTCAGCAGACCGGCGTCGCCGTCGACCAGCTTGCCGGCTTTCTCGAAGGCCTGTTCAGCCTCGGGCAGACGTCCCTGAACCTTATAGGCGCCAGCCAAACGGGCCCAACCGGCCAGGTCTGATGGGTTAGCTTTTAGCCTGGCAGCAAGACCGTCAATCATCTGGTTGATTTTTTCAGGTGTCATAGCACCGGCCGCGGCCGGGTCCACTGGCGGCATCTTGCCGGCCTCGGTACCGCTGCTCGGCGGCTTGTTGGCGCCAGAGGTCTGGGCAACTGCAGGCATTCCGGCCTTGCCGCGGGCCTCGGCAATGTCAGCCTCAACCTGCTGCGCATCGGGGGAGCCAGGATCAAGAACCAGCAACAGCTTTTCCCATTGCGTTACCGCTGACTTGAAGTCGTTGCGGCGGTACGCGGCAACGCCGGACATCATCAGTCCCATCGGATGTTGCGGGTTCAGTGTCAAGGCCTTGTTGACAAGTTCCAGCGGCTTGCCTTCAATGTTGTTGTTGGCGCGCACTGCCAGCAGGTCGGCATAGTCCACCAGCAGATCGGGTTCGTTGTTGACCAGTTCACCAGCTTTCAGAAAGGCTTGTTCAGCTTCGGCAAAACGCCCCATCACTTTATAGGATCGGGCCAGCATGGCCCAGCCTTTGGGGTTGTCCGGGCTCGCCTTCAGGCGTGCTGCCAGGGCGTCGACCATGCTTGCAACCTGATCGTTGCTAGCCTTCTGGCTTGCCACCGGATCGATCGCTTCCGGAGTACCGAGCCACCAGTACATACCGGCAGAGCCAAGCGGCAACAGCAAGGCGATCACTGCGGCCGTGCGCCGGCCAGACCAGAAGCCGCTGCCGATGGCACGCGCGGCCGGCGATTCTTCAACGTCATCGAGCAGGCGCAGTTGCAGTTCATCGCGGCCCGCTTCACAGTCTTGCGCACTGATGAGGCCACGCGCCAGATCGCGCTCCAGAGTTTCGAGTTGATCGCGGTAGATCGAAGCATTCAGGCCTTGGCTTGACACGGCGGTGGCGCTTGCTGCAGCCGGCCACACCAAGGGGCGCACCAGCCAGACCAGCGCCAACAGGGTCAAGACGGCTGCGATGGCAATAAAAACAGTCATGAGGGAAGTTCCGTATCTTTGAGAAGAGACTGCGCCTTTTTGCGCTGGTCTGCATCGAGCACCGGCGCAGCACTGCCGGTCTGCTGGCGCCGCACCATGCGCACCAGGAAAAACAGGGCGCCGATCAAGAGCAGGAACGGGCCAAACCAGAGCATCCAGGTCAGCGGCTTGACCGGTGGCCGGTAGCGCACAAAGTCGCCGTAGCGGCTGACCATGTACTCCATGATCTCGGCATCGGACTTGTTGGCCTTGACCAGCGTGCGAAGTTCACGACGCAAATCCATCGCCAGGTCAGCGCGCGATCCAGCGAGCGACTCGTTCTGGCAAACTAGGCAACGCAACTCTTCCGAGATGGCGATCATGCGCTGTTCCACCACCGGGTCTTCTGCCAGCGGGATCGCCTCGCCAGCGAAACTCGAGAAGGCGCATTGCAGCGCCAGAATCAGGGCCAGCCAGTATTTCATTTTTGCAGCTCCCGCACCATCGGCAGAATCTTGTCGCGCAGCGCCTCTTCGGTGACCGGCCCAATCTGCTTGTAGCGAATAATGCCCATCTTGTCGATCAAAAAGCTTTCCGGCACACCGTAAACGCCAAAGTCGATGCCGATGCGGCCGTCCTGATCGGTGATCGAAAGGTCGTACGGATCACCATAGCGGGCCAGCCATTTCAGGCCTTCGGTGTTCTGATCCTTGTAGTCGAGTCCGATAACAGGGATGGTCTTGGTCTTGGCGAACTCCATCAGGATCGGGTGTTCCTGGCGGCAGGCGACACACCAGGAAGCCCAGGTATTGAGGATCCACACTTTGCCCAGCATGTCCTTGCCGGAAAACGTTTGCTCGGGTGTCTGCAGTTTCGGCGCGGTAAACGCAGGTGCGGGCTTGCCGATGAACGGTGAGGGAATTTCGTGCGGGTCGCGTGTCAGGCCGATGGCCAGAAAGACCACCAGGACGGCAAAAATTCCCAGTGGAATCAGTGCCTTCCTGTTCATGCCGGCACTCCCTGGCTGACCGCTTTGCTGGCCATCGCTTTGCGGCGATAGCGCCGGTCCAGCGCCGCCATGGCGCCGCCCAGGGCCATCAACAGGCAGCCACCCCAGATCCAGGTGACAAAGGGCTTGTGGTAGACCCGCATCGCCCAGGCCGGGCTGGTTCCGTCCGTCAGCCGTTCACCCAGTGCAACATAGACGTCGCGCACCAGATTGCTGTCGATCGCGGTTTCTGTCATCGGCATGGTGGACGAGAAATAAGTCCGCTTCTCGGGTTGCAGCGTGCGCAGAACCTTGCCGTTCTTGATCAGTTCGACAATGCCACGATCCGCGTTGTAGTTGGGACCCGGTACCTCGCTGATACCCGTCAGTTTGAAGGTGTAGCCGGCCACTTCAACGGTGTCGCCGATGGCCATGCGCACATCCTTTTCGGTCTCGTAGCCCTTGACCATGGTGATGCCCACCACGCACACCGCGATGCCGATGTGCGCGACCTGCATGCCCCAGTAAGAAATGGGTATCGCTTTCCAGTTCGGGCTATCCTTGAGCTGGCGGTAAATTTGTTGCAATGAAGACAGCACAATCCAGAATACCAGCGTCAAACTCAAGGCCACCAGCCACGACCAGGCGCCGGCCAGCAGCGGTGCGGCGCAGCCCAGCAGGACCGAAACAATGGCCACCGGCCGCAGTTTCTTGCTGAGTTCGGCCACGCTGTCGTTCTTCCAGCGCGCATAGGATCCGACCACCATGAAAAACAGCACCGGCAGCATGATGGGAGCAAACACCGAGTTGAAGTAAGGCGGCCCGACCGACAACTTGCCCAGGTTGAGCGCGTCAACGATCAGGGGATACAGCGTACCCAGCAGCACAGCGGCGGCGGCAGTGGTGAGCAGCACGTTGTTGATCAGCAGGAAAGTCTCGCGCGATACCACCGTAAAAGCGCCACCAGCGCGAACCTTGCCGGAACGCATGGCGAACAGGGTCAGTGAGCCCCCGACCACCGCCGACAGGAACAGCAAAATGAAGACGCCACGTTTCGGATCGGTTGCAAAGGCGTGAACCGAAGTCAAAACGCCGGAGCGGACCAGGAAGGTGCCCAGCAGGCTGAGTGAAAAACCGATGATCGACAGCATGATGGTCCAACTGCGAAACAGGCCGCGCTTTTCCGTCACCGCCAATGAATGCATTAGCGCTGTGCCAACCAGCCAGGGCAGGAAAGACGCGTTTTCGACCGGATCCCAGAACCACCAGCCGCCCCAGCCGAGTTCGTAGTAGGCCCACCAGGAGCCCATCGCAATACCGATGGTCAGGCAGATCCAGGCGGCAGTGGCCCAGGGCCGCGTCCAGCGTGCCCAGGCGGCGTCAAGCCGGCCGTTCAGCAGTGCAGCGATGGAAAAGGCAAAGGGTACGGCCATGCCGACATAACCCATGTAAAGCATCGGCGGGTGAAACACCAGGCCCGGGTCCTGCAGCAGCGGATTCAAGTCGCGGCCATCGGGCGGAATCTCACTCAGGCGCAGGAAGGGATTGGAGGTAATCAGCATGAACAGCAGGAATCCGACCGCCACCAGGCTCATGACCGCCAGCACCCGGGACACCATCACGTCGGGCAACTGACGGGAGAACAGGGAGATCGCCATCATCCACGAGCACAGCATCACCAGCCACAGCAGCAACGAGCCTTCGTGGCCACCCCAGACTCCGGCAATGCGGTAGATGTCGGGCAACTTCGAGTTGGAATGCTGCGCCACATACGAGACCGAGAAATCGTTCGTAAAGAAAGCGTAGGTCAGGCAGACGAAGGACAGCGAGGCCAGAAACCAGAGTGCCTGCGCCCCGGGTCTTGCCAGCGCCATCCAGTCGGCGCGTCCTTGCTGACCGCCGATGACACCCAGGGTGCCCAGCGCCAGCGCCACAAAGAGGGCGAGGATCAGGGAAAAGTGACCAATTTCAGGAATCATGTTTTTGTCCTAGTCTGAGTCATCGCGAGCGCAGCGCGGCGATCCAGATTTTCTATACAAGGGGCATGGACTGCCGCGCTTCGCTCGCAGTGACAAAATTTGCACATCATTTGAGGGTCTTCATGGTTTTCTGGGCCTTATCGAGCGCATCCTTGGCCTCGGGCGGCATGTAGTTCTCGTCGTGTTTGGCCAGCACTTCCGTGGCAACGAATTTGCCGCCGGCGTCAAACTTGCCCTGGGCAACGACGCCTTTGCCCTCTTTGAACAGATCCGGCAGGATGCCGGTGTAGGAAACGCCCATTTCCTTGGCGGTGTCGGTCACGATGAAGTTGACCGTCAGGTTGTCGCGGCTGACGGAACCGGTCTTGACCAGACCACCGATGCGAAAAGTCCGGTTTTTGGGCGCCTCGCCGGCCGCCACCTGCGTCGGACTGAAGAAGAACACCAGATTGCTCTCGAACGCATTGAGCACGAGATAGGCTGCCAGACCCAGGGCAGCCAGCCCTCCGACGATCATGGCGGCACGCTTGTGACGTGGTTTCATTGGGGATCACCTTTTTCTGATTCAAATTGGGCGTGCAGGCTGCGCAGCACCTCGCGCCGTTTGGCGCGAACCTGTATCACTTCGATGACCACCGCCAAAGCGGTGAGCCCAAAGGCCGGCCACACGTACTGGGCATATCCGCCCATGGCCAAAAACTCGTTCCAGTTATTCCACTGCATGTTTTACCCACTCCGTATGACGTTCCCGATCCAGGATGATGGCGCGCACACGTACCAGTGTCATCGTGATGGCGTACATCCAGAATGCCGCGGTCATCAGGCCCATGCCCCAAAGCATGGCAGGTGCAATGGACGCACCTTTCACGGTGACCGAAGCTCCCTGGTGCAAGGTATTCCACCAATACACCGAGCCGTAAATAATGGGAATGTTCACCGCGCCAACCAGCGCGAGCACGGCGCTGGCCTTGTCGGCGCGGCGCGGGTCGTCAATGGACGACTGCAGGGCGATGAACCCCAGGTACAGGAAAAGCAGAATCAGCGACGACGTAAGGCGCGCGTCCCAGACCCACCAAGTGCCCCACATGGGTTTGCCCCAGAGCGAACCCGTGGCCAGGGACAAAAACGCCAGTATCGCGCCGGTGGGGGCGAGCGCCGACGCCATCATGCCCGACAGCCGGGTGTTGAAAGCCAGACCAAAACCGGCCCAGCCGGCCATGACAAGGTACACAAACATGGACAGAGAGGCGGCCGGCACGTGCACGAAGATGATGCGATAGCCTTGTCCCTGCTGGGCATCGACGGGTGCCATGACGAGTCCGATCCACAAAGCCACCGCCGCCAGCACCGTGGCCAGTACAGCAAACCATGGCCACATCCGGCCTGCCAGAAAATAAAAATTCTGCGGCGAGGAAAATTTGAACCAGTGAATCTTTTGAGTGTTCATTCCAGGGAAATCCTCAAGGCTGTTTTGGTCGCCAAAGGCGCGAAAAAGACCGATAGCACCAACAGCGCTGCCAGCAAGGAAAGGTGGCCACCGATACCCAGGCCGGCCGCATCCGCTTCCACGGCGCCTGCGCCGAATATCAGAACCGGAATATACAGGGGCAGGATCAACAAGGACAGCAATACCCCTGCGCCGCGTACGCCCAAAGTCAATGCTGCGCCGATGCTGCCAATCAAACTCAGGGTCGGTGTGCCCAACAGCAGGGTCAGCATCAATATTCCCAGCGAGCGGCTCTCCAGTCCAAACTGCAAACCCAGTACAGGCGCCATCAGCACCAGCGGCAGGCCGGACAACAGAAAATGCGTCAACGCCTTGGCCGCCACCAGCAGGCCCAGCGGTGTGCTTGAAAGTGCCATCTGCTCCAGTGAGCCGTCGGCATGATCCGTCGCAAACAGGCGTTGCAGAGACAGCATGGCCGCCAGCAGCGCACTGACCCACAGCACGCCAGGTGCCATGCGCAGCAGCAGCGCCGATTCGGGCCCCACACCCAGCGGGAACAGGCTGGCCACGACGACAAAAAATACCAGAGGTGTCAGTACCTCACCCTTTTGCCGCAGCGCCACCGAGACTTCCCGGCGCAGCAGCGCAGCCATGACACCGAACAGGCCAAGCTTCTTCATGCGCGCAACTCCAGCATCTGCGGCGCCAGGGTTCCGATGTCCACCTGCTGGTGGCTGGTGATGACGGCCAGACCGCCCTTGCCCAGATGGCTGGCGATCAGATCGGCCAGCATGCGCACCCCTTTTTCATCCATCGCCACAAAGGGCTCATCCAGCACCCACAGCCGGGCCTGACTCAGCGCCAGCCGTGACAGGGCGACGCGCCTTTTTTGTCCTTGTGACAGGTGCTTTACCAATTGCTCGCCGCGTCCGCGCACACCGAAATGCGCCAATACTTCCTGCAACTGGGTAGGCTCCGGTGCATTGCCGGCAAGGGCTGCCGTGAACACCAGGTTTTCATTGACCGTCATCGATTCCTGCAGGGAGTTCAGATGGCCCAGATAGCACAGGTCCTGACGGTAAACATCGCTTTGCGAATGAATCGGCGTGTTGTTCCAGAG
>CAITQH010000533.1 GCA_903894475.1 uncultured beta proteobacterium | reverse complement strand
CAAGTTGTTGACGATGTCAACAATCCCATTCAATGCCTTCATTTTGTACTCCTTAGCTAATGGTGTTAAGTGACCCGCACGCTGCTGTAACGTGCGGGTCAAACTGCTTTCTTAAAGAAAACAGTTATGCTGTGACAGACTCTTTCATGCTCAGGGTGAGTGACTTGGCTGCAGCAGTAAACGCGGCAACTTGCGCTTGTGCCCAGACGATCTTCGGACGCAACTCGTCGCACGCTGTCTGGTCACGAGCCGCTTGCGCCTCATTGAGTTGGTTCTCGAAGTTCTCCAACTCCACTTTGACGTTGGCCACCTGCAGCTTGGCATTCAACACCGCAGCTTGATTGGCCGCGGTTACCTTGCGCTTAGGCGGATTGCTCAGTTCCTTGCGGCTTGCGAGGTACATGAGGATGGCCGAAGTATTGCGCTCGGCGCTGAGCTTTGCGTCCTTGATGTCCGCAGTGATGCCATCTTCGTTGCGGACAGCAATCATCACGCGAAAATCTTCGTCATCGTCCTTCCAGTCGTGGACTTCAATCGTGGCAATCGTGGCCTCCGCCTTTGCATAGGTCAATGCAGTGGCCTGAGTGTCATGGCTCGCCTTCGTCGGACCTGCGACAGCAGCCTTACGCACACCTTCGAAGCCACCTTGGCTCTCGACATAGCCCCCAAAGCCCGTCGGGGCCACGTGATTTGCGTAGGCCACGTCCAGGCTGCGTCCGTAGACATGGACCTGCTTGTCGTCAAAGTCCGCAAACACGTAGCGGATCAAGGCGGAGCTGTCCAGCGTCGACTTACGCAGCTCAACCAGCGCAAGCTGGAGCTTGTTGCGGATGCTGTTCATGAACAGCTCGAACTCGCCGCTCTGCTTGGCGGCATGGAACTGCACATACACCTGTGCCATGAGCGCCATCATGGCCTTGCGCCCAACAACTTCGTATTGCTGGTGATGGTTGCTTGCCTGCGAACGCAACTGTTCAAGCGTTGCGAGGGACGTGGCGACGGCGAAAGTGGCCGGCGCTTGGTTGGGTTGTGCCTGTGTTGCTGGCAGCTTGGGCAAGACGCGGAAAGTTGCGAACTTGGCGGACTGAGTGGAAGATGCTTTCACGATAAAACCCCTTTTCTTAGTAAGATGCCGCCACGAAATTGTGGACGACGGGGGCGATTGTTTTGCTGAAGACCTTCTGGCGTAAGGAACAGACACGCCAAAGACGTTTGTTCCTTTTTCGCGGCGTTACTGACTAGCTAGGGTCTGGAAAGCGCCCTTGTAGAAGGTTGCGCGAATATGCTTGGTAGGCTTTCAGGTATCGCTTCACGTAAGTCAACTCCGTGGTGTCGAGAAAGGCTAGGTTGATGCGACCTTCATCAATACATTCCTGCTCGACGTCGCTGATAGTCCATTCGAATGGATTTTTTGGGTCTAGCTTGATGGCGTGAACGAGGTCGTAATACGTCAACCTTCTTCCCGCCACGCGCTTCCGGTTTTGCTGCATCTTCCCGACGTAAAGCGCCTTACTAAGTACGCCCAACGTTTTTGGGTCTATCTTGAGGCCACCATTGAATAAATAGTACTTGGGGTAGGGATGCTGGGGCGGAGCAGCGCCCACACCATGCAAGAGTGGACCAATCATTGTTAGATAGTAGGCGTCAAGGAGTCGCTTCACATCATGTTGAACCCACACAGGGTCACTTGTGATCTGAACTTCTATCAGTACCTTGTCTGCGCCGCTCTCGCAGCCATCAAGATTTCCTATGATTCTGGCGGTGGACTTCCCTTGGAAGAGTTGTCGATTCCGGGAGATCCAGTCGTTGTAGATCTTGTTGCTACTGATTGGGTGCACCGCGAAGATGTCCCCAAAGTCCCGGTGCAAGTCTTCCAGACACGGGAACTTTGCAAGCAATTTTTCTTGTGCAATGCGCTCGTTTGCAACTACAGCCTGATGGTATTGCCAGTAATCCTCGCTGGACTGCAGGTAACGGATAAACCATTTGATCGCTGTGGGGTCCATTTGGCAACGGCTTAAAGGTATGTGCTCTGCTAATGCAAGTGATGCACGTTTGCTCTGTTCAAGTCTTGACTGTCCGCATCATGTTACACGTCGGGCTTGTGCCGTGGGTTCCGCGACAGGCCGCACTGCTTTCCTAAAGAAAGGATCGATTTTTCCACTGGCGTCGGGTTACCCGGCACTGATTGCCTTCTTGCTCTTCTTCGCAACCTTTAGACTGTACCTACCTGCTAAATCGCCACTAGCCCACGCCGAACCCACCCAAGAACCTGAAATGTACGATTCGAAGGCACCCATGCAAGACTACGCCAAGCATATTCTGTTCGGGCTGTGCCTGAGCATTGTGGTCGTGACAGCGACTGCCCAAAATGGATCGCAAAGCAGTAACGCCGCCTATGTCCCCGATAAAGTGCTACTGGCTGATCATGGTGCTCCATGGACTTACACCAGCCGGCCAAGCCAATTGACTGTGACAGTTAATCGGCGGGATCCAAATCCTGCTGAGCAGCGGGTCATAGAACGGGCGCGTTTACTCCTGGAGAGCCGTGAAGCCAAGGCAATTGCACTGATTGATGGAGCGAACATCGTCTATCTGGAGTACAAGGCTCCAGCAACTGATCAGTCTTTGTTCACAAGCATGAGCATAGCGAAAACGGTAACCTCGATAGGAATCGGGCAGGCGATT
>CAITQH010000532.1 GCA_903894475.1 uncultured beta proteobacterium | reverse complement strand
GGCTATTGGATCAATCCGTCATTGCGAGGAAGCGAAGCCGACGCGGCAATCCATGCCCCACAAGCAGTCATCCGCATTGACCCGCGCTACTTTCGTCCGACTGAAGTCGAAACCCTGCTTGGCGATCCGAGCAAGGCGAAAGCCGAACTCGGCTGGGTGCCGGAGATCACGCTCGATGAGATGATCCAGGAGATGGTGGCGGTGGATCTGGCCGATGCGAAGAAGCACGCGCTGTTGAAGAAACATGGCTATCAGGTTTCTGTGAGCGTGGAGTAGTGACTTGAAAATTGCCGTTGCGGGCCTGGGTTACGTGGGCCTCTCCAATGCGGTTCTGCTATCGCGGTACAACGAGGTGGTCGGTATCGATCTCGACGCTGAAAGAGTGAGCTTGGTGAACAATCGGCAGTCGCCGATCGAGGATGTCGACATCCAAGACTACCTCGCGCACCAGACTCTCAACCTGCGGGCCACCCTCGATAAGCAGGAGGCGTACGACGGCGCAGATTTCGTGATCATTGCAACGCCGACCGACTACGACGCCGAAACCAATTATTTCAACACGCGTTCCATCGAGTCCGTAATTGAGGACGTGTTGGCGATCGCTCCATCGGCTGTTATGGTCATCAAATCGACTGTGCCCGTCGGCTATACCGCTAAGACAAAAGCGAAATACCTAAGCACAGCTTCATCGAGCGGAGTTGAAGGTGCGACGCCCAGCAAGGAGGTGAACCTGATCTTTTCTCCGGAATTTCTGCGCGAGGGTAAAGCGTTGCACGACAACCTTTACCCCTCTAGGATCGTCTTGGGCGAGCAGTCGGAACGCGCCCAGACCTTCGCGCGCCTCATGCAACAAGGCGCCATCAAACAAGACATTGATGTTCTGTTTACTGACAGCACCGAGGCTGAGGCAATCAAGCTTTTTGCAAACACTTTCCTCGCGCTACGTGTGGCCTATTTTAATGAGCTTGACACCTTTGCAGTGACCCATGGGCTTGACACCAGGCAGATCATCCAGGGCGTTTGCCTGGACCCGCGCGTTGGGAGTCACTACAACAACCCCTCCTTTGGGTATGGTGGCTATTGCCTGCCCAAAGACACAAAACAATTGCTGGCGAATTGCGCTCAGGTTCCGCAAACCCTGATGGGAGCAGTGGTTGACTCCAATCGAACGCGCAA
Organism: uncultured beta proteobacterium; assembly: GCA_903894475.1. Lineage (GTDB taxonomy): Bacteria > Pseudomonadota > Gammaproteobacteria > Burkholderiales > Burkholderiaceae_C > Rhodoferax. The sequence goes on along the minus strand of CAITQH010000532.1, from coordinate 1,889 downwards.
AGACTTCATTGCCGAAGACATTCTCAAGCGCAACCCCAAGGTGGTTGGCATCTACCGGTTGGTCATGAAAGCGGGCTCCGACAACTACCGCGCAAGCAGTATCCAGGGCATCATGAAGCGCATCAAGGCGAGAGGCGTTCAAGTGATAGTGTTCGAGCCCGTGCTGAAACATGCCACCTTCTTTCACTCTAGTGTGGTGAATGATCTTGTCAGATTCAAGGCGGAAGCAGATGTGATCGTGACCAATCGTTTGACTCAGGACTTGGGGGACGTGATGGCAAAGGTCTACACGCGAGACTTGTTTGGTCAGGACTAAGTGCTAGCGCAACTCAAACTCCTCATTGAAAACGTCAGGGCGCACCAAGGCTTTCGACGCTATTTTGCAAACACGTCGTGGATGTTTGTCGAGCAGATCCTGCGCATGTTGGTAGGTCTGCTGGTGGGCATCTGGGTTGCGCGCTTCCTGGGCCCAGCCCAGTTTGGCGTCTTCAGCTACGCCATTGCGTTCGCCGCACTGTTTGGCAGCCTGGCCAAGTTGGGCTTGGACAGTATTGTCATTCGTGACTTGGTCCGCAATGCGGCGCGACTCGACCTCTATCTGGGCACAGTGTTTTGGCTAAAACTGCTGGGGGCCATGATTATGCTGGCAGCGATGCTGCTGGCCATTCGTCTGACATCCAATGACTCGACCACGAACCTCTACATATTCATCATTGGCAGCGGCACTCTTTTTCAATCGTTCGAGGTCATCGATTTCTATTTTCAGTCGCAGGTGCTCTCCAAGTTTGTGTCTTACTGTAGGTTGACACAACTCTTGATTTCGTCGCTGCTTAAGCTTTGCTTCATCTTTGTGGAGGCAGAACTGATCTGGTTTGTTGTGGTGAGCCTGCTAGACCAGGTGACGCTGGCTGTTGCGCTCTATTTTGCTTACCGCTACCGTGGGACAGGGGCGAGTTTGTGGCAGTTCGACTTCAATACGGCCAAGGCGCTGTTGCGCGAAAGCTGGCCCTTGGTGATTAGCGGTATGGTCGTCATGATCTACATGCGCATCGATCAGATCATGATCAGGGAAATGCTGGGAGACGAGCAGGTGGGTCTTTATTCGGCAGCGGTTCGTTTGAGTGAGGGCTGGTACTTTGTTCCGGTCATTATCACAAACTCCCTGTTTCCCTCAGTCGTGAGAGCCAAGGAAATCAGCCTACAGCTTTACCACACCAGACTGCAGCGGCTCTACACATTTGTCGTTTGGATGGCTATCGTGTTTGCGCTACCGATGACATTCTTGAGTGGTTGGCTGGTGGTCCTGCTGTACGGCGAGGCGTTCCGGGCCGCAGGGCAGGTGCTGACGGTTCATGTTTGGGCGGGCGTTTTCGTTGCGCTAGGTGTGGCCAGCAGCAGTTGGTTTGTAAGCGAAAATCTGCAACGACTTGCTTTCTGCAGAACCTTGCTCGGAGCGGTCATCAATGTCGGCCTGAATTTGTTGCTGATCCCGGCTCTCGGCATGCTGGGGGCGGCCGTGGCGACCATCATTTCGCAATCGATGGCGGCATTCTTTTTTGATCTGTTTACAAGAAGAACCCGAGGGACATTTTTCATGAAACTCAGAACGCTTGGGTTTTCAAACTTGAATTGAAGGATCAGAATGTTAGGCGCGCTTTTTAGAGTGTTCAGGATGTTGTTCGTCAGGAAAAGGTTTTATCGATTCTATAAGGCCCTCTATAGCATCAGCCTGCGTGGTATTGGTGTAAGAAATTTTGAGTCCGATACCTTGAGTGGCGAACAACACTTCATTGTTCAACATGTTTCGGTCATCCAGGGTGGCGTCATTCTTGATGTGGGTGCGAACATCGGGGCCTACTCCAAACTCCTTAGAAGCGCAAATTCGATAG
>CAITQH010000531.1 GCA_903894475.1 uncultured beta proteobacterium | reverse complement strand
GGGCATCCCCAATAATATCACGGTCCAATTAGGAAATGGAGACGGCACGTTTCAGGCAGGGATTTCTTCGGTGGCTCCCGCTTCGGTTGAAATTACCGTTGGCGACTACAACCACGATGGCAAGATGGACGTTGCGACAAATAACGTCTTTTCGATCGGCGTGATGCTTGGAAACGGTGACGGCACTTTTCAGACCGCCGTCGTTTACCCTGTCGGTGCGAATGCCGCAGATCTCAAATCAGCCGACCTGAACCATGACGGGTTTACCGACCTCGTTACTTCCAGCGGGGGTTATGGCGGCACGTCACAGGTTCTGTTGAACGATGGAACAGGGGTCTTTCCGACAACGAAAAATGTCTCCATCCCGGCACTGGGCCAACACGTCGAAGTCGGTGACCTCAACAATGACGGTAACCTCGATCTCCTCGAAATCGGGATCGGTTCCACGGGCTTCTTCCTGGGGCAAGGGGACGGAACATACAAATACAATGGGGAAATCGCATCCACCTTCGGCACCGATGCGATCATTGCGGACTTCAACAATGACGGGAAAACAGACATCGCCATTAGTAATAGTGGCGCGACGCTGGGTAGTGGAAAGCTCGAAATCTACCTGGGTGATGGTACAGGAACGTTTATCACTCCGACCAGCTTTGTGTCGACAACCGGTTCTCCGACGGCTGCGGCAGACTTCAACCTGATCGAGGAGGGCGACCGTGTCATGGTCTGTGTTTCGGGCGGCAAAGACAGTTATGGGCTGCTCGACATCTTGCTCAAGCTGCAGGCCAGGGCGCCTATCCGCTTCGAGCTGATTGCAGTCAATCTGGACCAGAAGCAACCTGGCTTTCCAGAGCACATCCTGCCCGAGTACCTGAAGACTCTAGGGATCGAGTTTCACATCGAGACGCAGGACACCTACAGCATCGTGAAGAAGGTGATTGCCGAGGGCAAGACCATGTGCAGCCTGTGCAGCCGCTTGCGCCGCGGCGTTTTGTACCGGGTTGCCGATGAGTTGAAGATAACGAAGATCGCACTGGGTCATCATCGCGATGACATGCTGCAGACCTTTTTTCTGAACATGTTCTTCGGTGGCAAGCTCAAGGCCATGCCGCCCAAACTCGTGAGTGATGACGGCGGCCACATCGTGATCCGGCCTCTGGCCAACGTCGCGGAGAAAGACCTGACGCGCTGGGCTGAACACCGCCAGTTTCCTATCATTCCCTGCACCCTGTGTGGCAGTCAGGAAAACCTGCAACGCCAGCAAATCGGCAACATGCTGCGCGAATGGGAGAAGAAGGACCCGGGGCGCATCAAGAGCATGTTCACGGCACTGCACAACGTGATTCCGTCGCACCTGATGGATGCCAGGCACCACGACTTCAAGAACATCCACATCACCGGCACGCCCAGCGAGGATGGCGACAAGGTATTTGATGAAGAAGACTTTTCCCCATCGAGCCTGCCTGCGCTGCAGGTAGTGACCCTTTAGCCATGCAAGCCACCCGCATCATTGCCTTGCGCCATGGCGAGACCGCCTGGAACGTGGACACCCGCATCCAGGGCAAGCTCGACATTGAACTGAACGAAACCGGTCGCTGGCAGGCACGTCGCGCCGCGCAGGCGCTCGCAAGCGAGGAAATTGACGCTGTCTATTCAAGCGACTTGCTGCGCGCCTGGGAGACAGCGTGCACCGTTGCCAGCGCCACCGGTCAGACTGCAAAGCCTGTACCAGCATTGCGCGAGCGGGGGTTTGGCATTTTTGAAGGCAAGACCTTCATTGAAATTGAAGGCACCTGGCCCGAGCAAACGCTGCTCTGGCGCCAACGCGATCCGTTGTGGAAACCGCAGGGCGGTGAGTCGCTGCAGGAATTGCGCCAGCGCATCGAACTGACCGTTTCCAGCTTGGCCGAGCGTCACCAGGGTGAGCAGATTGTGCTGGTCGCGCACGGCGGCGTGCTGGACGTTCTGTATCGACTTGCGACAAGGCAGAATCTGCAGACACCGCGAAGCTGGAACCTGGGTAATGCCACGATCAACCGGCTACTCTGGACACCCGAAGGCTTGAGCCTGGTAGGCTGGGCCGATACCCGACATCTGGAAGACGACGAGGCCCTTGATGAAACCAGCGTATGACCCGGCACCAGAAACAGCGCTCAGCCGTATGGAATGGCTGCTGATGGCAGCGGCCGCCCTGACCATCCTGAGCAGCGTCATGGGCCTGATGTCGCTGCACTTTGTCTGCAAGCCCCTGACGATGCTGATTGCCATGGGTCTGGTCTATCTCCGCGCCTCTCAAGTGCGCGCCCTGGAGCGCTTTGACCTGCTGCTGATGGCGGCGCTGGCGGCCAGCATGGCGGGCGACGTGTTCCTGATGCTGCCCGGCGGCTACTTCATCCCCGGCCTGGCCTCCTTTCTGGTCGCGCACCTCTTCTACATCGCCCTGTTCCGCCAGGGCATACCCCGGTTTCCAAACCGACCCGCGCTGCTGCTCGCGCTGGCCGTGGGCGCTGCCATGTACGCATGGGTCTGGGATGGCCTGACGGATCCGGTTCTAAAAGTAGCGGTCGCGGCCTACGTGAGTGTGATTTCGCTGATGGTGGCACAAGCCGTCGGCCGGGCCGCAGTCCTGCGCGACGCAGGCTCCAGAGCAGTTGCACTGGGTGCCTGCGTCTTCATGCTCAGCGACTCCCTGATTGCCATCAACCGATTCGTGCAACCATTGCCATTGGTGTCGTTGTGGGTGCTGACGACCTATTACGCGGCACAGTTCCTGATGGTGCGTAACGCCAAGCCCAGGATTTCGTCATTGCGCGCCACGACCCGCAATCCATAGTGCGCGTGGCACTGGATCCCGGATGACAGCGATTTTCAGGCGTCAAACAGTTCGCTGTCGCGATTCGGTGGCGTGACACCCAGGTGCCGATACGCGGCCAGGGTCGCGATGCGGCCGCGCGGCGTGCGCTGCAAATAGCCTTGCTGGATCAGATAGGGCTCAATCACGTCTTCAATCGTCTCGCGCTCTTCGCCGATGCTCGCAGCAATGTTGTCCAGCCCGACCGGACCCCCGTCAAAGCGGTGAATAACCGCTTCGAGCAGTTTGCGGTCCATCAAGTCAAACCCCTGCGGATCGACGTCCAGCATGGCCAGCGCGCGGTTCGCAATGTCCAGCGTAATCTGGCCTTTTCCTTTGACATCGGCATAGTCGCGCACCCGGCGCAACAAACGGTTGGCAATGCGCGGCGTGCCACGGGCGCGCCGGGCAATCTCGAAACCGCCCTGATCGTCGGTTGGTACCTTGAGCAGGCCAGCGCTGCGTTTGACGATGCGCGCCAATTCCTCGGGTGAATAGAACTCGAGGCGCGCCACGATGCCAAAGCGGTCGCGCAACGGATTCGTCAGCATGCCGGCGCGGGTGGTGGCGCCGACCAGCGTGAAAGGCTGCAGGTCGAGTTTGATGGACCTCGCAGCCGGGCCTTCGCCAATCATGATGTCGATCTTGTAGTCTTCCAGCGCCGGGTAAAGAATCTCCTCCACCACCGGACTGAGACGGTGGATCTCATCGATGAAGAGGACGTCGTTCTTTTCCAGGTTGGTCAGCAAGGCCGCCAGGTCTTTCGGCTTTTCAAGCACCGGGCCGCTGGTCTGGCGCAGGTTGACGCCGAGTTCATGGGCGATGATGTGCGACAGCGTCGTCTTGCCCAGTCCGGGAGGGCCAAACAACAGCACATGGTCCAGCGCCTCCTCGCGCATTTTGGCGGCGCCGATAAAGATCTCGAGTTGCTCGCGTACCTTGAGCTGGCCGACGTACTCGTCGAGCAGTTTGGGCCGCAGCGCCCGCTCCAGCGCCTCCTCATTGGGTGATGCAGGCACGGCAGACACCATGCGCTTGGGCGGCGGGGCAAAGTCGTCGGTTTGAATGCTCACGGTGCTTGGTGCTTCTCGGTCAGGTCAGACTATAGCGGAGGCCAGCCTCCCACCGCCGACAGTTGCGCACTTGCTACATCAGGATTTCGACAAGGCCTTGAGCGCCAGCTTGATGCCTTCGCTGACGCCAACCTCACTGGGCAGCGCCTTGAGCGCCTGGGCGGCTTCCTTGTCGCTGTAGCCCAGCGCAAGCAAGGCCTGCAAGATGTCGACCTGGCTGGCGCTGCCGATACTCGCGGACACGCCGATATCGGGTCCAAGTTTGCCTTTGAGTTCCAGCAGCAAACGCTCCGCCGTCTTCTTGCCAATACCGGGTACCTTGATGAGGCGCCCTGCCTCCTGCAGCGTCACTGCCTGCGCCAGTTCCGTCACACTCATGCCGGAGAGCACCGACAAGGCGGTACGCGGCCCTACGCCCGAAATCTTGATCAGTTGGCGAAAGGCTTCGCGCTCCTGGGCGCTGGCAAAGCCGTACAGAATCTGGGCATCCTCACGGACCACAAAGTGGGTCAACAAACTAAGCTTGCTGCCCAACTCCGGCAGGTTGTAAAAGGTGCTCATGGGCACGTGGACTTCGTAGCCCACACCGTTGCAATCCACCAGCACCTGGGGCGGATTTTTGTCACTCAAGGTGCCTGTCAGTTTGCCGATCATTTCATGCCTATCATTGCTAACCCTATTGAGGAATTATCAACTTGATTCTCAGACACCTGTTTTCCCCTCCCAACAACACCCGCCTGTCGCATCTGTGCGGTCCCATGGACGAGCATTTGCGCACCATCGAATTGGCCTTGCAGGTCAAAATTGCGCACCGGCACGAACAGTTCAAGGTTGACGGCACCAAGGCCAATGCCAGGCGCGGTATGGAGATGCTGCAGGCCCTCTACGAGATGGCAGCGCGCCCAATCGAGACCGCCACCGTGCAGCTGATGCTGGCCGGTGACGCGAGCTTGGATGAGGCCAACAGTCCGGCCCTCAAAACCAAGCGCAGTGACCTCAAGGCCCGCACCATCAACCAGGCTATCTACCTGGACAATATTGCCGGCAACGATATTACCTTTGGCATTGGTCCGGCCGGCACCGGCAAGACCTACCTTGCCGTGGCCATGGCGGTGGACGCCTTGCAGCGCAGCGCGGTGCAACGCATCGTGCTGACGCGCCCGGCGGTGGAAGCGGGCGAACGACTGGGCTATCTGCCTGGCGATCTGGCGCAGAAGATTGACCCTTACCTGCGCCCTCTGTACGACGCGCTCTATGACCTGATGGGTTTTGAGCAGGTACAGAAAGCGCTGGAACGCCAGACCATTGAGATTGCCCCGCTGGCCTTCATGCGCGGACGCACACTCAATACCGCCTTTGTGATACTGGATGAAGCGCAAAACACCACGCCGGAGCAGATGAAGATGTTCCTGACGCGCATTGGCTTTGGCTCCAAGGCGGTGGTGACGGGCGATGTCAGTCAGATCGACCTGCCAAAAACCCAACTCAGCGGACTGATCGACGCCGAGCGCGTGCTCAAGCGTGTCAACGGCATCGCCATCTGCCGTTTTACCAGCGCCGATGTGGTGAGGCATCCGCTGGTGGCACGCATTGTTGACGCCTACGATGCGCCGCGCAAGCGCTCTGGATTGGACTCCTGAATCATGCTGCATCAACTGACGCTTTCCTTGCAATTCGGCAAGTTCAAGGACGCACCGCTGCACCGTGCGGCACTAGCGCGCCACAAGGTAACACGATGGATTCGCCAGACGCTGGACAGTGATGCTGAAATCACCGTGCGCATCGTTGACGCCGATGAAGCTCGCAGTCTGAACCGAGATTACCGGAAGAAAGACTATGCCACCAATGTGCTGACCTTCGACTACGCGCACGAGCCCGTCGTCCATGCCGATCTGGTGTTGTGCGCTCCCGTGGCCGCGCAGGAGGCGTCAGCCCTTGGCAAGGACCTGCAAGCGCATTATGCGCACCTGCTGGTGCATGGCGCTCTGCATGCCCAAGGCTGGGATCATGAAGCCAGCGAGCAGGACGCGCTGGCCATGGAACAGCGCGAAACGCTGATCCTTGCCAAGCTCGGGTTTGACAGCCCCTATCAGGAATGAAGCGACTGTCGGAGGTCTGAGTCTTACTGGGCCAGAATCCATCCAATCAGATTCTTGATCTCGGCCGCATCCTTGCTGGCGACGACCTTGTGCTCTTCTTCCGTGCCATCCTGCTGTTTGACTTTGGGCGCCTTGGTCAGAACGTCCATCAGCTTCGCTTCAGCATCGGCCTTGCCTTTGTATTTTTCAGCAATCTTCTTGTAGGAAGCTGCCTTTTTGTCCTTGTCAATGGCGTGGCACTTCAGGCAGTCACTCTTTTTTGCCAGCGCGGCGGCGGCGTCGGCGTTGACCGCAGCGTACGAGGTACCGGTAAAAGCGGCTGCAGCAAGACCCAGAACTGACAAAGTAATCAGTTTTTGAGGAATCGAAAGTTTCATTGCGAGGGTTCCCTTCTTGGTTTGAACTGTTTTCATCGATCGGTTAAGACACCGACACGAGCCTGTCACTAGGAATAACCCTTACAGACCCGGCGCCATTTTGCGCGGATTCGGCTCCCCCGATGGCAGCATATGAACGGTCTCTGATCTGGGTCAAAGCGTCAGATGATGTGCATAGTCTGAAACGCCTTGCAAGCGAGCGCCAAAGTGATCGGGCGTCGAGTGATATTTCGATCCAGCCGCATATAAAAAATATTCTCGCCCGCCGCGTGCCCTCCCTCTGTCCGCGCGATCAAGGCTCCGTTTTCAAAGGAAAAAGTACAAAAAATTTGTACTCGGATCCGCAAGAAATCACGGCTCGGGGACCGTTTGACGCTCGTCACTCTTCTGTAACTTGTTGAAATGAAAGAGCTAATTCCTCGCACGAAGCGCTTGGCACAGGGGTTGCGTAGCAAGAACCAGCAAACTCAAGGAAATAGAGGCACCCCAAATGAACCAAACAACCAAGATCTTGGTGGTAGACGACGAAGAAGTCGTTCGGCTCAGCTATCTCAGAGCGCTCTCTGGCGATAGTTGCAAAGTCGAGTTGGTCAAAAATGGCCGTGATGCCCTGCAGATGATGGGGCAGCGATCATTCGACGTGGTGTTGCTCGATCAGCGCATGCCGGGACTCGATGGCATGTCCGTACTGAAAACGATCAAGGAAAAATGGCCTGAGAGTGAAGTGATCATGATCACGGGCTACCCGGCAGTCGAATCTGCCAAGGAGGCGGTGACCCTGGGCGCTTACGACTATCTGGCCAAACCCATAGGTCCGGACGATGTCATCAACGCGGCCAACGGCGCAATGATGCACAAGCGCTGGGCCCTGCGGCGCGACCAGCAGGCTCAATGCGCGACGCTTCAGTAGAGATCAAGTGTTTGGAAACGGCAGCGTGAATTTGCAGCAATTTTGCTAATCAATCTGATTTATTTAAGGAGAAAGAGTCATGAGTGCACTGCGTAAAGTTCTGGTTGTAGATGACGACGCCGTTGTCGGCAAGAGTTTCAACCGTGTCCTGTCGGAAAAGAAGGGCTATGTTGTGACAACAGCTCAAAACGCCCATGAGGCGCTGAAGCAAATGCGTGAACAGTCGTTTGACGTGGTCTTTACCGACATCAAGATGCCCGGCATGGACGGCGTTGAACTGGCAGAGCGGGTCAAGGCCAGCCAGCCCTGGACGCCGGTCGTCATCATTACCGGCTACGGCACAACGGAGAATGAAAACCGGGCCAAGGCGGCTGGTGTTTCGGATTTTGTGCGCAAGCCACTTTCGCCCGAAATGATTGAGGAAAGTGCTGCACATGCCTTGCGCGAGGCGGCCCCGGAAGTCGCTCTTGAGGCGATGGTAACGCCGATCGAGCAGGTACATGTTGAAGTGATCGAAAAGGAAAGCCGGATCAAGAACATTGCATTGTTCCTGGCCGCGCCCTTCATCGGTTTGGCCTATGCCGTGATGCTCCCCGTCGTTGGCATAGTCATGCTGGCCAAAGTTGCCATGCAAGCCCACAAGGCGAAAAGCCAGTAAGTGTGATCCAAAGCATTGAGCTACATCACGAATCCGGCAATCAGTCCGCCAAGCGGCTAGAAGCAGCCCCATCAGGTATGACAATCGTCACCTGATGGTTTTGCCGTAACAAGACCAATACATGGGGAACCCGAATGAAACGCTCCCGCGCACCGACTAGCTTGATCCTGGCAGGCCTGCTCGCATTTATCCTGTCTCTTGCCGGCCAGACCGCCCGCGCCGCAGAGGGCGAGATGTCCAAAGAGAGCAAGGCCTGTCTGTCCTGTCACGATAAAGACGGCATGACCAAGACGCTTGAAAGCGGGGAGGCGCTGTCACTGGCCATCTCGGCCAAGGCCTATACCGAGTCCATGCACAAGAAGACGGACTGTGAGGACTGCCATTCGAACCTGGACGCGAAAACACATGGCAAGGCCACGACTGCCATCAAGAGCAAGCGGGAATTTGCCTTGGGCATGCGCGATTCGTGCCGGGACTGTCACAAGAAGAAGGCCACCGAGTACGATGACAGCGTTCACGCAGCACTGATCAAGGCTGGTAGCAAGAAAGCGCCGCTTTGTACCGACTGCCACAATCCACACACTGTTCGCTCAGCCAAGGTCGTCGGCCCGATCGCGGAGACCCCCTGTGCCAAATGCCATGAAGCGATCTTCAAAGCCTATTCCAAGGATGTACACGGTCTGGAGCGCGTTGCCAAGGGCATCAGCGCCCCGTTGTGCGCGGGCTGCCACCAGGCACACGCGGTCAAGGCTGCTTCCATGGGCGAAGGTGTCAAGGACGCCTGCCTGGCATGCCACAAGGAGGCGGTGAACCAGCATAAGGACTGGCTGCCCAACACTGCATTGCACTTTGAAGCGATTTCCTGTCCGGTCTGTCATGCACCCGACGCGCAGCGCCGCGTCAACCTCAGACTTTATGACAGCACGGCAAAGCGGCAGGTGGCAGAAAAAACCGGCGTGCCAAAGTTTGAGAAGCGCACCGATGCTGCCGACAGCAAGGACATGGGCTTGGACGAGCGCGCTCTGTGGAGCCTGCTCAAGGAGTTCAACCAGGATGGCGGCGATGGCAAGATGCTGTTGCGTGGCCGTCTGGAAGTTCGCTCGGGTGTCGAGGCACACCAGTTGAGCGAAAAGTCCAAAGCCATCAAGGACTGCGATACCTGCCACAAGCAGGGTGCCGCAGCCTTCCAGAGTGTGACACTGACGATCGCCGGACCGGACGGCAGGCCATTGCGTCACGGCGTCCAGAATGAGGTGCTCAATTCCCTGACCTCGATGGACTCGGTTCGCGGCTTCTATGCCATCGGCAGTACCCGCATCAAGTTGCTTGACTACCTGCTGATACTGGTCGTGCTCGGCGCAGCCAGCGTGCCGCTGGTGCACATGACGATCAAGCGATTGTTCAAAGGGGTGCGCGAGAAACTGGAAGCCGAGCGACTCGCCGCCGTTCAGGATCTTGGTAAGCAGGCTTCAACCGGCCATCGTCAGGCCGCTGACAACGCCTCCAAATAGCAGGAAAACGCCATGGAAAAGCTCTACATCCATCCCTTGCCGGTCAGACTCTGGCACTGGACCAACGCCTTCGGTTTCCTACTCTTGATCGCCACCGGCTTACAGATCAGGTATCTCGATCTGGTCCAGCTGATACCCTTCAGGACGGCGGTCGTGGTGCACAACTGGATTGGCTTCATTCTGATTGCCAACTTCTTTGTCTGGCTGGGCTATTACCTGTCCAGCGACAAGATCAAGGTTTATCACCCTGAGCTGAGTCCCACGAAGTACTTCCAGGCCAGCTTTCGCCAGATGCAGTTTTATGGTTACGGCATCTTCCGGGGTGACCCGAATCCGCACCATCCAAACGCCTACAAGAAGTTCAATGCCCTGCAAAGCATGCTGTACCAGATCATCATGATGCTGCTGGTGCCAATCATGTTCTTCACCGGACTGTTGATGTGGGATGTCGGTCGCTTTTCATCGATCGTCGAAATGCTGGGCGGTGTGCGCGTCGTGGATACCGTGCACGTCCTGCTGTTCATCGTGTTCTGCGGTTTCATGATTGTGCACGTCTATCTGGCCAGTCTGGGCCACACAGCTTCGGCCCATTTCAAGGCCATGATCACAGGCTACGAAGAAGTCGAGGACGAACCCAAGCACGACGCCAACTCCTGAAAACTCGCTCAATACCCTGGCGCGACGCGCCAGGGTATCGATGCCTCAGGAAGTTTCCGGCTCGTCAGGGTCGTATTCGGTATCGCGAACGCGGATGTTGTACTTCTTCATCAGCGCCTGGAAATTGGAGCGCTGCATACCGGTTTCTTCAGCACTCTTGGTGACGTTGGATCCGTTTCTCTTGAGCGTCTCCTGAATAAACAGCTTTTCAACTTCCTCGACCGATTTCTCTCTGGCGATTTTCTTCAATCGCTTGAGATCTTCTCCGGTTCTTGGTACTTCAAGGTCGAAGCGAGGCTCGTTGTCGATGATGTTTACCAGGTGAGCACGATGAATCGATTTGTCTGAAGCCAGGATAACGGCCCGGTGCATTGTGTTCTCGAGTTCCCGAACGTTACCCGGCCAGTCATAGTTGACAAGCGTGCTCATGGCTGCCTCCGAGATCTCGGACACCGGCTTTTCGAGCTCGTTACAGAACACCTTCAGGAAATGGAAAGCCAGCGCCGGGATATCGTCGCGGCGCTCCCTCAACGCAGGAGCGTGAACCGGGAAGACATTGACCCGATAGTAGAGATCCTCACGAAAGGAACCTTCTGCGACCATCGCCTTGAGGTCCTTGTTGGTCGCAGTGACCAATCGGACGTTGGTCTTCTGGACGACGGTGCTGCCAACCGCCCTGAATTCACGCTCCTGAATCACACGCAGCAGTTTGGCTTGCGTTGAAAGTGGAATGTTGCCGAACTCATCGAGAAACAACGTTCCATTGTTGGCAACCTCGAACATGCCCCTCTTGTTTGCCACGGCTCCGGTAAATGAGCCCTTGGTGTGGCCGAACAACTCGCTCTCCAGCAAGTTTTCGCTCAGGGTATTGCAATCCACCGTGACAAAGGGCTGATCCTTGCGCAAGCTGTTGTAATGAATGGCACGAGCGATCATTTCCTTGCCAGTGCCACTCTCTCCGGTGATCAGAACCGTGGTGTTGGTCGGCGCGCACTTGGCAATCAGTGCGTAGACGGCCTGCATCGGCGCGCTCGCGCCAACGATATTCTCAAACCGGTACTTGGAGCCCACCTCGTTCTTGAGGTGGCGATTTTCCTGCAGCAGACGCCGACGCTCCAGGGCCCGATCAACCACGTGCTTGAGCTCATCCGGATCAAAGGGTTTGGACAAATAGTCGAAGGCGCCGAGTTTCATGGCCTTGACCGCCGTCTGGATCTGGGACAGCCCGGTCACCATGATCACATCCACGTCCGGGTGTCGCTCCTTGACCTGCTGCAGAACCTCCAGACCGTCGATGCCCGGCATCATGATGTCGAGCACCATCAGGTCGTATTCACTCTCTTCAACCTTGCGCAAGGCAGATGTGCCGTCCTGCGTCGAATCAACGCTGTACAGCTCGCCGTCGCTCAGGATGCGTCGGCAGCTCCGAATCACAATCTCCTCGTCATCAACGATCAGGATTCTTGCACTCATGGGTTACTCTCATCTGCGTGGCGTTCGGTTTCATCGGATGGCGGCATGATCGGTAGATAGATGCGGAAGGTGGTTCCGGTCCCGACCACACTTTCCACCGTGATCCTGCCACCATGTGCCTTGACAATTCCATAGCTCACCGACAAGCCCAGGCCGGTCCCTTTACCGACCTCCTTGGAAGTGAAAAATGGATCGAAAATCCGCTGCAAATTAGCCGGCGGAATCCCGCATCCGGTGTCGATCACGGCAATTTCAACCATGGGCACGACATCGACACCCGTCTTGGCACTGGCCGCGGCGGCATAGGGACGACTGCGCACCGTGACATTTCCCTTGCCTTCAATGGCCTGCTGGGCGTTGACCAGCAAGTTCAGGATCACCTGCTTGATCAGGTCGGCATCACCCCAGATCTGGGGCAGGCCCGGATCAAGATCGGTGCTGATTTCAATTTGCTGCAGGGAGGCCGGCCGTTCGACGAAACGCACAGTGTCTTCGATCACCCGATCCAGGCTGAAGAAGCCCTTGACCGGGACTTTTTCGCGTGCAAAGTCAAGCAGGCGCTTGATGATGCTGGCACAGCGTTTGGTCTCGCGAATCACCAAATCCAGATCTTCTGCGTCTTCGCTGCCATCCGGCGCCTTCTTGCGCATCAGTGAGGTGAAGGTCAGCACGCCGGTCAGCGGATTGTTCAGCTCATGCGCAATGCCAGACGCGAGCACACCGATGGAGGCCAGTTTTTCGCCTTGCGCCACCTCAGCCTTGGCAGCAAGAAGCTCCTGGGTTCTCTCAGACACCTTGTGCTCCAGTGTTGCCACCAAATCCCGCATCTCCTGTCGGGACTGGTTGAGTGCGGCTGTCATCTGGTTAAAGGACCCGGCAACGAGACCGAATTCATCGCCGCTGCGCACCGGAATGGCTTGGTCAAGCTTGCCGCCAGCCACGTCCTTGGCACCTGTTTCAAGATCTTTCAGCGGTAGGTAAATCAGTCGCTGCAACAGCAGGCCGATGGTGAGTGCGAAAAGAAGGATAAAGCCGATCGAAATACTGATGACGTGAATGGCATGCGAGCGCATCGACTGGTCCATTTCGTCGAGAGAATACGCGACATCCACGACGCCGAGCACCGACTGGTTGGCCGGATGCTCGTGACAGGCGGCAGATGCGCACGATGGTTCATTGCGGATCGCATGCATGGTGCCAAGCACCCTGTGCCCGCCAGCGGTCTCGATGATCTTCCAGCGTTTTTCGTCTGGAATATTCTTCAAGGGCTGACTCAACAGATGGCAGTTGATGCAGGGCTCGCTCTTTTGCTCAACCGAATAACCCACTTCCGATTTCCGGTTGGAGTGAATGATGGTGCCGTCCTTGCTGATGACACGAATGCGCTCAATGCCCTTCTGCTTGCCCAGATCTTCGATGATTTTCTCGACGATATCGCGTTTGTTGACTAACATCGTATAGCGGGTGCTGGCCACCACCATCTCGGAGAGCTGGGTCACGTGCCGCGCAACCACGCCTTGCATGTCTTCCTGCCGGTGCTTGAGAATCAGCCACGTAAACAGCAACATCGCCGTTGACAGGACGATGATCAGATAAAAGCCGATCTTGAGCTTGAGACTGTTTCTTTGCATATGCCAGGCTGACCCCGATGTGCCCGGCGATTATGACATCGGCTCACTCGAACAGGCTCACTATTCGGCCCGTATTTGATGTGGCTCAGGCGCTATGCGCAAGGGAATCGTCACCGGCCCGTCGTTCACCAGATGCACCTTCATGTCAGCACCAAACTGGCCGGTCTGCACATTGGCATGGACTCGCCTGGCCTGCGCCACAAAATATTCGTACAGCCTGCGCCCCTGCTCCGGCCTGGCCGCGGTAGAAAAGCTTGGCCGGTTACCCCCCGTGGCATCGGCGGCCAAGGTGAACTGACTCACCACCAGCAAGCCACCGGCCCGCCCGGCGCCGTCGAGATCCTGCACACTGCGATTCATCTTGCCGGCGTCGTCGCTGAAGATGCGCAGCTTGCTTATCTTTGCCAGCATCTTGTCGCTTTGAAGCTCGCTGTCACCGTTTTCGGCGCACAGAAATATCAGCAAGCCAGCGCTGATCTGCCCAACCACCTGTGCATCAATCACAACCCACGCCTGACTGACGCGCTGCAACAAGGCAATCATGCAACGCTGCCCAAGTCGTTCATTTCAAGTCACGGGCATCGTCAAAATGCGCCTCCACGTCGCTGGGTAAAAGCTGGATCGTGGCACGCAAGCCCGGCACCGCACTCATCAGTGCCTGTTCCACGCTGGTGCGCACCGCAGCGGCACGCCCAAGCGACCAAGCGGCAGGCATGTGCATATGCATGTCGACAAATCGACGCTGGCCCGACCGGCGGGTCGCCACATGATCAAACCGGATCGTATTGTGATCAAAATTGGCCAGGGTTTTCTGGATCTCGCGCAGCACCTCGGGCTCCACCGCCTGGTCCATCAAGCCCTGCGATGAACGCCACATCAAGTGCATGCCCTCCCACAAAATATTCAGGGCAACGCCAATGGCTGCCGCCGCATCGAGCCAGAGCCATCCCGTCAAAGCCACACCGACAAGACCCAGCACAACGCCAACGGAAGTCCAGACGTCGGTCACCAGGTGCTTGGCATCTGCCTCCAGCGCAATCGAACGATGCACCTTGGCAGCGCTGAACATCACCCACGCCAGCAAACCGTTGAGGGCCGAACTCAGCACCGACAAGAAAAGCCCCCAGCCCAAGTCCTGCAAGGGTTGCGGTTCATACAGCCGCCACGCGGCCGCCCAAATAATTCCGAAGGCGACGCCAACAATGAGCACACCTTCAAAGCCGGACGAAAAATATTCGGCCTTGTGATGTCCATAAGGGTGCTCCTCGTCGGCCGGGCGCTGCGCGATGGTGACCATCATCAATGCAAAGATGGCACTGGCCAGGTTCACAAAGGACTCCATCGCGTCTGACAGCAAACCCACCGAATCGGTGACGTACCAGGCCAGCGTCTTGAGCACGATGGTGATAACGGCCACCGCGATGGATGCCCAAAGCAGGCGCTGCGGTGTCAGCAATCGGATCGGCAACAGCGAAACCATGCCAAATCAGCCCAGCGTGACCCTGGCAAACTTGCGCTTGCCAACCTGCAGGACGTAGCTGCCGGACCCCAGTTTCAGGCCCTTGTCGCTGACCGCAACCGAATCCAGACGCACGCCGCCACCATTGATCAGGCGATTTCCCTCCCCCACGGAGCTGGTCAGCCCGGCCAGCTTGAGCAGCACCGCCAGCCCCAGTGGGCTATCAGCTTCGCCTAGTGGCAACGAGATCTCGGTAATTGCGTCTGGCAAGCCGCCCTTGCTGCGATTGATGAAATCCTGCTCCGCCGCGTCAGCTGCTGCAACAGAATGAAAGCGTGCCGTGATCTCCCGGGCCAGCGCCACCTTGGCTTCCTTCGGGTTGCGACCAGCCTCAACCTGCGCCTTCAGATCAGCTATCTCAGCTTCGCTGCGGAAACTCAGCAGGGTGTACCAGCGCCACATCAGCGGATCGGAAATGCTGAGTACCTTGGCGAACATGGTGTTGGCGTCTTCCGAGATGCCAATGTAGTTGTTCTTGCTCTTGGACATCTTCTCCACGCCATCGAGTCCCTCCAGCAGCGGCATGGTCAGAATGCATTGCGGCTCCTGACCATATTCAGCCTGCAGGTGGCGGCCCACTAACAAATTGAATTTCTGGTCGGTCCCACCGAGCTCAAGATCACTCTTCAGCGCCACGCTGTCATATCCCTGCATCAATGGATAGAGAAACTCATGCACGCTGATCGGCGTTCCGGACTTGAAACGGTCTGAGAAATCATTGCGCTCCATCATGCGCGCCACCGTGTAACGGGCAGCCAGCTGAATCATGCCGCGTGAGCCCAGCGCATCGCCCCACTCGCTGTTGTAACGAATCTCGGTCTTTGACGGATCCAGCACCATGGATGCCTGACGGTAATAAGTCTGAGCGTTGACCTCAATTTGCTCACGTGTCAACGGCGGGCGCGTGCTGTTGCGACCTGAAGGGTCGCCAATCAGTGTGGTGAAGTCACCGATCAGGAAAATGACGGTGTGACCCAAATCCTGCAACTGACGCATCTTGTTCAGCACCACGGTGTGCCCGATGTGGATATCGGGTGCTGTCGGATCCAGTCCCAGTTTGATGCGCAGCGGAGTGCCGGTGGACTCTGAGCGCACCAGTTTGTTAACCCAGTCTTCCTGCGGGATCAACTCTTCGCAGCCGCGCAGGGTCACCGCCAAGGCTTCACGGACACGGTCTGTTACAGAAAACGGGAATGTTGACGCTTGATTCATAGGGGTTTTTCTTGATGCGTTACGGTGCAGCGCAGTTATACTCCTCGCTCACTCTTGCGCTTGATTTTAATTCGCCCAGCTTGCACGCTTCTCTTGCTTGTTCGACATCTGACCTAACCTGCCTCCCCGGGAATACTTCTTTTGATTAAAAGCCTACTTTGCGCCGGGAAGGCCGTGCTGGATTCCAGCAGTCGAACCGTCAAGCAATACCCGAAACGAGTTGCTGCAGTTTTTGCGGCCCTGCTTATGGCGGGCGCAGGCGGTGCATTCGCGGTAGCGAGCCTGGCACCGGACGCTTCCGAACTGCCGGTGCATCAGGTTCTTGAATCAGTCAACACCTTGGCGCTCAATGTTCCGGCCGATCTGGAACTCCAGACCTTCAAGCTTTTCCGCTCAGAAATCAGCCGCTCCAGCGACACAACCGACACCCTGCTCAGCCGCCTGGGTGTTGACGACACCCAGGCGGCAGCGTTCTTGCGCTCGGACGCTGCTTCGCGTCAGGCCCTGCTCGGACGCAGCGGCCGCAACGTCACCACTGAAACCAGCGAAAGCAATCATCTGCTCAAACTCGTTGCACGCTGGAGTCCCGAGGACAATGGTAATTTCAACCGCTTGGTCGTTGAGCGGACGACCAATGGCTTCCAGTCGCGCCTTGAAGTGGCAGCGCTGACCGCCTCCACCCGACTGGCCGGCGGCACCATCCAGAGTTCCCTGTTTGCAGCGACGGACGAAGCCAAAATTCCTGACAGCATTGCAGTCCAGCTTGCTGAAATTTTTGCCGGTGACATTGATTTTCATCGGGCACTTCGCAAGGGAGATCGTTTTTCGGTGGTTTACGAAACACTTGAAGGCGACGCCGAACCCCTGCGACCGGGACGCGTGCTGAGCGCCGAGTTCGTCAACAACAACAAGACTTTCCAGGCCATGTGGTTTCAGGAATCGGCGAGCCGAAGCAAAGGTGGCTATTACACATTCGACGGCCAGAGCTTGCGCCGCGCCTTTCTGGCCTCACCGATGGAGTTTTCACGCGTCACCAGTAGCTTCAAAATGCGTTTTCATCCGATTCTGCAGACCATGCGGGCGCATCAGGGCGTTGACTACGGCGCCCCCAGTGGCACAGCGGTGCGCAGTGTGGGCGATGGCACGGTCGAGTTTGCTGGCGTCCAGAATGGTTACGGCAATATGGTCATTCTGAAGCACCGCAATCAGCACAGCACCGTTTACGCCCACCTGAGTCGCATCAATGTGCGGCGCGGGGCGACGGTGAGTCAAGGTCAGACCATAGGCGCGGTCGGCGCCACGGGCTGGGCCACCGGACCGCATTTGCATTTCGAGTTCCGGGTCAACGGCGTCCATCGTGATCCGCTCACCATTGCCCGACAAAGCGAGTCCGTTCCGGTAGCTGCGTCAGCCAAGGTGGCGTTTGCACGACTGGCCGCAGAAAACCGGATTGCCCTGGCTGCAGCCGCTGTCGTGCAACAGGGTAGCGCCCAGTAATATTCCTGACAAGGGCACGCCGCGTGTCTGAAATCTACCTGGGTCTGATGTCGGGCACCTCGCTCGATGGGGTCGATGGCGTTCTGGCCGACTTTTCCGGGCCAAGACCAAGCATCCTGGCCCACAGCAGCCTCCCTTTTTCACCCCGCCTGAGGGCGGAATTGCTGGCGCTCAACAGTTCTGGTAGCGACGAATTGCATCGATCCGCGCTCGCGGCCAATGCGCTGGTGCGTGTTTACGACCAGGCGGTGACTGATCTGCTACGTCAAACCGGGCTTGACAGCGCAGCTGTGGTAGCTATCGGCGCCCATGGGCAAACGGTCCGACACCGACCCCAGTTCTTTGATGGCACGGGTTATACGCTCCAGCTTAACAATCCGGCATTGCTGGCCGAGTTGACTGGCATCGATGTCGTCGCAGATTTTCGCAGCCGTGACCTGGCAGCCGGTGGCCAGGGCGCTCCGCTAGTTCCTGCCTTTCATCAATCGGTGTTCGGGCGAGCCGACGAAATGGTGCTGACGCTCAATGTGGGCGGTATCGCCAACCTTACCGTACTGGGTCCGGGGCTGGCAGACGTGATCGGTTTTGACTGCGGACCCGGTAACGCCCTGCTGGACGCCTGGTGTCAGCAGCATCTTGGCCAGGCTTTTGATACCAACGGCGCGTGGGCTGCGTCAGGTCAAATTAACAGCAATTTTCTGGCCGTACTGCTCGACGAGCCCTATTTTTCTCTGCCCATTCCGAAAAGCACGGGGCGAGACCTGTTCAATCCTGCTTGGCTTAATCAACAACTTGAAAAGGTGGGTCGGCTGGCACCTGTTGATGTCCAGGCAACACTGACGGAACTGAGCGTCAGCGCCTGCGCAGCAAGCATCAAGCACTACGGCGCAGACAGCACGGAGCTCATCGTTTGTGGCGGCGGCGCCTACAACGGCCACCTGATGCGACGTCTGCAATGGCATTTGCCGGCCATACGGGTGAAATCATCCGAAGCGCTTGGCATGCCTCCCCTGCAAGTAGAAGCAAGTGCGTTTGCCTGGCTAGCCCGCAAGACCATTTTGCGTGAAACTGCAAGCTTGAAAACAGTAACGGGCGCCCGAGGCGCCCGTATTCTGGGAGCGATCTACACGGCGTGACTTAATCAGTTGGGGACAGAGCTGGCTTGGCTATCGCGTAGCTGCGGACTGTCCCGCAAGTTTAAGAGAAGCTCGATCCACAGCCACAGGTGGTGGTTGCATTCGGGTTCTTGATAACAAACTGCGCGCCCTGCAAGTCTTCCTTGTAGTCAATCTCGGCGCCAACCAGGTACTGGTAGCTCATGGCGTCGATCAGAAGAGACACCCCATTCTTGGTCATGGTGGTATCGTCTTCGTTCGTGATTTCATCAAAAGTGAAGCCATATTGGAAGCCCGAGCAACCACCGCCTTGTACAAAGACGCGTAACTTCAAGTCCGGGTTACCTTCTTCAGCAATCAGGTCGGCCACTTTGGCGGCTGCGCTGTCAGTGAAAAGAATCGGACTCGGCATGTCAATTTCAGTGTGTTCTACGACCGCGTTCATGGTTACTCCGGAAAATTTGAGTTTCTAATACTACAGCAATTCGCTCAACCATTCAGCTGGCTGTTGTTTGCTGCCAATTTCAGTGTGGGTTTTTCATCTTGTTCAGCACATGGGCGCAACTGGCCATCGATGATGGCACCCTGATGCATCTCCAGGGCGCTGTAGTAAACATCGCCCTCAATCCGCGCTTTGGGCTGCAACTCGAGCAGGACGCGCGCATGCACCGGCCCCCTGACCGTGCCGTTGACGATGATGTGATCGGCAATCAGTTCACCGGTCACTGTGGCCGTCTCCGAAATGACCAGAATGCTAGCCACGTCGGCCATGGCACTGACATTGCCACGCACCTTGCCATCGATTCGC
The DNA here is from genome assembly GCA_903894475.1 of uncultured beta proteobacterium. Lineage (GTDB taxonomy): Bacteria > Pseudomonadota > Gammaproteobacteria > Burkholderiales > Burkholderiaceae_C > Rhodoferax. The sequence goes on along the minus strand of CAITQH010000531.1, from coordinate 1,747 downwards.
AAACCATCAGCGAATTTGAGGTTGCCGTCAATCTCGCTATCTTCCGCGATCAGGCTTCGCAGAGGCGGTTGTTTCTTTTTGTTGAACATATAGTGGTCTCGCTTGAGCATCAAAACACCGTTAACTATAACTTGATCGACTGCGCCGCCCGGGCAACAGAACCGTCCATGACTTTCGCGGCGACGACCTTGACCACAACCGAGGGTGGCAATTCAAGAACGCCCTCAAGGCGCCCGTACTGTTTCAGCTTGAAAGCCAATGCGCCGGCTGGCAGTGCTCCGGTCCAGGGTCTGCCATTCTGCACCCCGGTAAACGTCAGTTCAAGTCGACCATTAAATTCGGGCGGGTTCTTGCGCGCTTGAATGACCAGTACCTGCCATTTAATTTCACGCCCGCCGCGAACCTCAGCTTGCAACCCCCGAATCACAATGCCCTCGCCTCCGGCAGTGGGTATCAACTTTTCAAAAAAACCCAGATCGTCACGCAAGTTCTGGTTATCGGTTTCGAGTTGCTTGACCACGGCCGCCAACTTCTCTCTGGCCACCTTCTCGGAGGTCATCATGGTCTCGGAAGTGTTGGCAATCCATTGCGCCTTATCACGCTCGGCTTTCAAGGTCAGCAGTTGGGTCCGCACGCCGACAAGTTCGGACCTCGCCTGGCGCAGTTCTTCCTTGGTGTCGCTATCAAGACCCGCGATGTCCTTGCCAAATTCAAAAGCCCACAGACTGATGGCCGCGCAAAAACCCAGTACCAGCGCCAACAAAGCCCAGCGAAACGGCCATGGCAAAGCAGTACGCACCGACATGCGCGGTGCGCTGACAGTCAGACGACGAAGAATCAAACGGAGTCGCATCGGCTCCCCAGTCTATCAGCCCGAACGAAAACAGCCGCCTGAATCTGCATTCGGGCGGCTGTGGCTTGGCAGCAATCTGCTGACAAATTTCGGTTCGAGTTAGCGCTTGCTGAACTGCTTGCGACGACGCGCACCGTGGAAGCCAACCTTCTTGCGCTCGACTTCACGCGCATCGCGCGTCACAAAGCCGGCTTTGCTCAACTCGGACTTGAGCGTTGCATCGTAGTCGATCAGGGCACGCGTGATGCCATGGCGCACCGCGCCAGCTTGACCGGACTCGCCGCCGCCGGCGACATTGACCATGATGTCAAATGTCTGGGCGTGGTTGGTCAGCATCAGAGGCTGCTTGCAAATCATGATCGACGTTTGACGACCGAAAAACTTTTCGATGTCTTTGCCGTTCACCACGATCTGGCCGGAGCCCTTTTTCAGAAATACACGGGCCACGCTGGATTTGCGACGGCCGGTTCCATTGTTCCATTCACCAATCATCTCAAGGCTCCTTAGATTTCCAACACTTTGGGTTGCTGGGCAGTGTGGGGGTGCTCAGCACCACCGTACACCTTGAGCTTCTTGATCATGGCGTAACCGAGCGGCCCTTTGGGCAGCATGCCCTTGACGGCTTTTTCCAAAGCGCGTCCCGGGTGTTTGGCTTGCATGTCACGGAAGTTGATCTGGGAAATGCCACCCGGAAAGCCGGAATGGCTGTAATAGATCTTGTCAATCGACTTGGCGCCGGTGACACGCAGCTGAGCTGCGTTGATGATGACAATAAAGTCACCGGTATCGACGTGAGGCGTGTAAATGGCCTTGTGTTTGCCGCGCAAACGGAGAGCAACTTCGCTGGCTACTCGTCCGAGGACCTTATCGGTCGCGTCAATCACAAACCACTCG
>CAITQH010000530.1 GCA_903894475.1 uncultured beta proteobacterium | reverse complement strand
TTGAGGTTTCACCCGAGCTAAAAACAGAACTCGAGGCGCGTTTGGCCGACTTTGAGCGAAACCCAGAGGCCGGTTATTCCTGGGATCAAGTAAAGGCGCATTTGAAAAACGGATCGTGGCGTACCGCTTGAAGTTTGCTGGTCGGGCCGTCCGCGAAATTGGCGAAGCGTTCGATTGGTATGAGGAACAAAGCAGAGGGCTGGGCTCTGAATTTGAATTGGCTTTTGAACTTCAACTTAAGCGCCTTGAGCAGGTTCCGCTTTTGTACGCAGAAGTTATCCCGGGCGTACGCCGCACACTCTTGCCACGGTTTCCCTATGGCGTTTTTTACACGGTCAAGAATGATATGGTTCACGTGCTGGCAGTCATTCACAATGCGCGGAATCCTCGGCGGTGGCCACATGAACATGTCCGTTAACTGGTCATTCCACCGGACGCTTTGCGTCGGTGAATTTCGACGTTAGACCAATCGCGATGGGAACAACCGCTTCGCTTTACCCCGCTGTGGATGCAGCTGCCGTTTGGTCGAGGTTGCCGCTCCGTTACAGGACGAGCGTGGGCATCGCGGCATTAGGCACTGACCCTATCGATCTTCTCGTTTTCGAGACGGGTGAGCGGCATGTGGTGACCTTAGAGGACCTGATGAAGTCGATAAACGGTATTGAGAGTCCGTCCATGCGCCTCGCCGTGATCGGCTTCGACTTCACTGAGGAGGCTCGCATCCGAATCAGGTCGCTCAGTGGGCGCATCTTCGCCGAGCAAAATGTTTGGGACTGAACCGAGAAGCGCATGGCATGCGATTTACCAATGTCGACCGATCTAACTGGTCACTCGTCCCGGACAAAGCAACCGGAGGCCGCTACGCGGCGTTTACTGCGTGTCGGACAGCGCCAACCTTAGGCGACCGGAATGCAATTCGCGCGACTTCCAAACCTGGTTCATGACACCGTCTACCTGCGCCCGCTGATGCTGGACGACATGGAGGACTGGTTCAAGTACCTGAGCAATCCTCTTGTGTTCACCCATACCAGTTGGAACGTTCATTCCCCAGGCGATTTGGCGCAAGGCGCGTGGAACGCGCAGGCAACTTCCTCCTCGCCCGTGCGGTTTGCCATCGCGAGGAAGCTCGATGACCGCCTGGTAGGAACCGCCGGGTTTCATACCGTCTCGCCGGAGAACCGGACCGCTGAGCTTTCCTATGACCTGTCGCCAGAGGTCTGGGGTCAAGGCATAGCGACGGCTACTGCCCGGGAACTTGTCAATTGGGCTCACGAGTGCGCCAGTGTCATCAGGGTCCAGGCGACGGTACTGGATTCGAACACTAGCTCATCGAAGGTCTTGCTTCGCCTGGGGTTCAAGCCTGAGGGTCTGCTGCGAAGCTATCGCCTTGTTCGGGGAACGTCCAGAGACTTCATCATGTACTCGCATCTCGCCGGTGAAGCGGCCGCCTAAGCCTCACATTGCTGGACGGCCGCGAGGGCGGCGGCAAGGCGTTGCGGACCTTGACCGCTGATGCGCGCAAAAGGCAGCCCCAGCGCAACGAGTTCCTGCTCGATCATCCGGTGCGCCGGTGCACGCACATGCGCACCATCGCGCTGCAGACCATCCGCCACCCAGGCTATGTCGGGCGTCAGCAGCAGCGTCAGGGCATAGTTCGCATGCAGTGCGCGACCCTGTGGCAGGAGCGAGGTGTCCGCAAAGATGTAGTTGCTGTAGATGGCGGTCAGCAGCGGGGCGGTGTCGCAGAACACAAACCGTGCCTGCTGCTGGTAGGCCCGCTCCAATGCTTCAGACTCCCAGCGAACCTGTGTCTCGATCACCTGCGCCTGCTCCGCCCGCTCTGGCGTTCTGCCCTGGGTCTGGCAGAACTGACGCAGATACTCCGGCACCCAGGGGCAAGCGTAATGGCTGGCCAGAGCTTGCGCCAGCGTGGTCTTGCCGGTGCTCTCGGCACCGAGGATGCAGATCAGGCGCGCTGTTGTCATGGCGACTTGCGGTTTGTCATTGCTGCCTGCTGTTTGTCATTGCGATGCGCACATTTGTCATTGCGATGCGCAGATTTGTCATCCCGGACTTGATCCGGGATCCAGTGTTACGCCAGCACTGGATTGCGGATCCAGTCCGCAATGACAAATGCTGGGTCCCGGCATGACAATTTTGGCGCCCGGCATGCCAAGTTTGGCGCCTGCCATTCGCTTCTGCCATCCCAGCCAGCCCCAGATCGCCAGCAGGAAGAAGATCACATAGAGCACAACGGTGAGGTGCAGCCCCTTGTAAGCAAAGAGGGCGACGCTGGCGGCGTTCACCGCCAGCCAGACCGGCCAGTTCTCGATGAACTTGCGCCCGAGCAGAATGGTTCCGACCAGGCTACCTGCCGTGACCAGACCATCGGCCCAGGGCACGTTAGAGTCGGTCACACTGCGCAGCAACAGGGCCAGCAGCAGCCAGGCCAGCGCAAAGCCCGAGACGCACCAGAGCAGACCGCGCAGATCAAGCTGCGCGATACGCAGTGCGGCGACGGAGTCGCCACGGTGCCCGCGCAGCCACTGCCACCAGCCCCAGACGCCGGTAGCGGCAAAGAAGACGTTGACGCCAGCTTCACCATAGAGTTTGCTGGCGTAGAACAACCACGCATAAAGCAGGCTGGCAACAATGGTCAGGGGCCAGCCCCAGTGAATCTCTGCCACATTGCACGCAATATTGGCCAGTGCCAGCACAAAAGCCAGCAACTCCAGCCAGCTCACCGCCGTGCCCAACAACGTGAAAGCGGTTGCCAGCATGGTCAGAAGTTCAGCGTGGCACTGACGCGCAGCGTGCGCGGTGTCGAGGGGAACAGATAGATGCCGCCCCAGGACGTGGTCGGCGCCTCACGCCAGTATGTGCGATCGGTAACGTTCTCCAGATTCACGCGCCACAGCACGGACTGGCCCGCGATGGAATGCGGATAGCTCAGACCGGCATCAAGCTGCCAGGATGCGGGGAGCTCCACACTGGCGTCGGCAGTCGCCGTCTTGGCGCTCTCAAAACTGGCCAGGGTGTTGATGCTCAGGCCGGGCAGCGCGCTGAGCTTGTAGTCCGCAAAGACGGAGGCCTTCAGGCGCGGCACATTGGTCACGCGTTGCCCCACCAGCGCCGGGTCCGCTGCCTGCGTGTAGTGGGCGTCCAGCGCCATCAGACTGGCCTGGACCGAAAGCGCATCAAAGAGACGACCGGCAGCGCTCATCTCGAAGCCACGATGACGCGCCGTCTTGGCGCCAGCGACGCGAATTGGCAAGGCGCCAGAAACCGCCGCCAAAACGTCATCGGCATAAGGCTTGTCGATGCTGAAGGCCGCCGCCGTCAGCAGCAAGCGGGTATTGGCCTGCCATTTCAAACCCACTTCGGTTTGCTCGCTCTTGAGTGCCGGCAAGACCTGGCCGGCATTGGCAAACAGTGCGGGCCGGTTCGGCACGGCTTCAAGCTCCACGCCCTGACCCCAGGACGCATAGAGCAGCGTGGCGCTGCTGACCGACCAGGCCAGGCCGGCCCAGGGCGTGCTGACCGTCTGCTCGAACGACACCGCCTCGCTGCCATCGCTTAACTCGCTGCTGCGGCTGATTCGCGACACGCGCAGGCCGGCAAAGGATTGCAGGTTCTCAGTCCAGCGCGAGGCCAGCGAGGCATAGCTGTCCAGGGCACGCTCGCGGCTGTTGCTGTTCAAGACCGTGAGTGTTGGGTCGGCCGGCAGCGCCACGGGTGCAAAGATGTTGCTGCTGCCCACGTAGTTGTAGGCCTGCATTGGCGGCAGGTCAGCACGGCCGCTGTGGCCGCCCAGGCCGAAGCGTGCCTTGTGCGAGAGACCCAGCGCGTTGAACCTGCCGTCCAGGTGCGCGTCCCAGCTCTGCAGGCTGCGCCGCTCGCCTTCGCTGCGGTAGTCGTAAACATCGACGTCGCCATTGGCGCACAGGCCCGGATAAACGTAGTTCGTGGCATTGCTGCAACCGTCCGGAAAGGTCAGGCGGTCGTTGATCAGCGTGGTCTGCGTGTTGACGGCAAGGCGCGCCTGCCAGTCAGCGCTGAAGCGGTGCGTCAGAGCGAGCTCGCCCGTTGTACTGCTGGACTGGAAGGGCAAGGACCAACTCTGATTGTTCAGGTTCAGGCGCGGGTTGATGCTGCCCGGCAGGCTGTCGCCCACGCCGTCGCCATTGCTGTCCAGCAAGCCCAGACCCGGCACCGAGGGCTGACTCTTGCGCTGGTATTCCAGGTCGGCGGCGATGGTCGTGTCAGCGCCGAGCTTTGTGGCCAGCGCCAGGCTGAGCAGCTGGCGCTCTCCGTTGGCGTGGTCAAACTGCGAATGCAATTGCTCATCGACCAGATTCAGGCGCAGGCCAACACTGCCGACGCTGCTGTTGTGGTCCAGCTGAATCTTGCTGCCGCCGTTGCCGTCCACGGCCAGCGTGACGTTGGAAAACGCCTCTTTCATTGGCACCTTGGTGACGTAATTGACCAACCCGCCGGGAGCCGAGACACCCGACTGCAGACCCGAGACGCCCTTCAACACTTCGATCCGTTCCTTGTTCTCCAGCGCTATCGGCATGTAGTTGGACGTGGCCAGGCCGTTGCGGCGGAAATTGCCACTCTGGTCCAGCACAAAACCGCGGATCGAGAGGCTTTCGATGTAGCCGCTGGTGTTGTAGTTGTCGGCCAGCGAGGCATCGAGTTTGAGTACGCCCGAGAGCGATTGCGTTGCCGTACCGGCCAGCAGGTCGGAGGTCAGAACGCTGACGCTTTGCGGCGTTTTTGCCAGTGGTGCGGCAAAGCCGCCGACATCTGCGTTTTCAACATCGAGCAGCGGCGCCGCCTTGCCAGTGACGGTGACTGCGCTCAGACGGCCCGGCGCGGTTTGCGCCAATGAGCTCAGGGCAGTACAGGCAGCCAGGGTGGCCACCAGGGGAGAAAGTCTCGGATTGAATGCCATCGAATTTTCCTTAGTCGACGGCAGGGGGGTGCAGAAAGAGTCGGGCACAGGCCCTACGGAATCAACATCGCTTCCCTGCGCAAGAATTACCTTGATCAAGTTCCAGGGTTTTTTCTCAGCCGGTCGTCTCGCGACAACCAGCACCCCTAGCGTTTACTGGAATGCCTGAGGCAGCCAGCGCGGCCATTGTATCGCCGCTACATCGCAGCGTGCGGGCTCTGGCGGGAGGCCCACCAACTCATGAGCATGGCCATGAGCAGCCCCGCCAGGCCGAACCAGTGCAAATCCGCCATGCCGTCATGGGCAATCAGCCAGCCGCCGCTGCCCGCACCCAGTGCCTGGCCGGCGTACATTGCGGACGTGTTGAGCGCGATGGACGCCGAGGACAGCGCTGGCGCAATGCCTGCCAGGCGCGCCTGCTGCGCCGAATTGCTGGAAAAGCAGCCCAGCGCCCAGGGCACGCTGATCAGTGCCGCCAGCAGCAGGCTGCTGCCCAGCGGCCACAGCAGCAGGCTCAGCGCCATGCTGCCGACACCCCACATCACCGAGCGTGCGGCACCCCGGCGGTCAATCTGGCGCGACATCACGATGTTGCCGATCAGGCCAAAGGCTCCGAACCAGGCGAACAGCAGGCTCAGTTGCCCGGGCGTGATGTCGAGCACCGCCTTGAAGTAAGGCGCAAAGTAGGAAAACAGCACAAACTGGCCGGCTGAGTACAGCAGCGTGACTGCCACGCACAGCATCAGCGCCTTGGAGCGCAAGGTCTGCAGCCACGCGGCGCGGGACAGTGCGGGCGGACAGATACCGTCGGGCAGGCTGCGCCAGACCCATAAGGCACTCAGCAGCGCCAGCAGGGCAACCAACGCAAAGGCACTTCGCCAGCCCAGCATGCCGCCGATCCAGGCGCCCAGCGGCATGCCCAGCACCGAGGCCAGCGACCAGCCCAGGAAGATGAAGGTGATAGCCCGCCCGCGCTGCGAAGGCGGGACCAGCAAACCGATACAGGCGGCCGCCTGCGGCGTGAAGATGGCTGGCGATGCCACGGCCAGAACGCGCAGCACCATCAGCGAGGCAAAGCCGGGAGCCAGAGCGCTCAAGCCCAGAAACAGTGCATACCAGAGCATGGACAGCGTCAGCAGCCGGCGCCGGTCCCAGCCGGCCATCACGCTTGCGAACAGCGGCGCCCCCACACACATGAGCACGCCGCCAGCGGTAATCAACTGTCCGGCGACCGGGACGGTGATCGCCAGGGAACTGCTGATATCGTTGAGCGTGCCCGGCACCACCATGACGCCGGTGCCGATGACGAAGTTGCCAAAGAGCAAGGGCCAGAGGACTCGGGGAAGGGAGGAACTCGCCGGTGCTTTGGGCATGTTGGGTGGAGAAATGGATAGACGCAATCGAGCAGCGCCAGCCGTCCCATTCTCGCAGCAACAGGCCACGACCCCGGTATTGTCACTGCGAGCGCAGCGCGGCAGTCCATGTGACTGGTATTCCAGCATGGACTGCCGCGTCGCTGCGCTCCTCGCAGTGACGAGGTGAAAGAAGACTCGCAGTGACGAGGTGAAACAGCACTCCGGGAAGTACTGTCCTTCTATGCGTTGCCATTGCTAACGCAGTGGACCTCAGACGCATGAAACTCGGGCGCAGCGGGTTTCTCCACTGCGGCCAGGCTTGGCGCGGATAGCGGGGTCTGGCGGCGCGCCACAATCGTCACCGGGGCTAGCGTGACCGGACAGGGCTGCCTGAGCGCGGCCGGCACTGGCATCCGTGCGGCGGTGATGGTCGACTGGATTGTCTGGGAGGCTTGCTGTGCGCCGTGGCTGGCAAGCTCGTTCATACCCCATAGCAGGGTGCCCTGCAGTCCGATGGCAAGCGTCAGCGCGGCAAGCAGTGATTTGACTTTCGTGGCGTTCAACATGGCTTTCTCCCTGGTCAGTGAAGCGACTGCTTCGATGACTGAACTTTAGGTGGCGTGGCTTGCCAATGCACGCGGATTGCGACGAACCGCGAATCGGTGCGACCAATTGCGTTTTGACGGATATGAATGTGGCTGAGCGTCATCTGCTGGCGCTGCCAATCCGGTCAGGAGGGTTAATCACAAAGCTTTAATTCAGCGTACACTACATTGAGAATACCGACCTGGAAGCCCGCCATGCGCAAGTACCTCAACATCCATCTGGCTGATCAATCGATCCAGACCGAAGAACTGCAAGGCGAGGCGATCATTCGCGCCGGCCGCTACTTCATTGCCAGAAAGCTGCTCGACATGGGCGTGGCCACGGTCGATCCCATGTCGGCCCAGAACCCGCTGATCTTCTCGGCCGGCCCCTTTGCCGGCACCAACTTTTCCAACGCGAATCGCCTCAGTGTGGGCTGCAAGAGTCCGCTCACCGGCGGTATCAAGGAAGCCAACACGGGAGGCAGCTTCGGCTTCGCGCTCGGGCAACTCGAAATTGCCGGCTTCACACTGCACGACGCAGCGCCCGAGTGGACTGTCATCCGCATCACCAAGGACGGTCAGATTGCGTTTGAGAGCGCCGAGCCCTATCTGGGCAAAGGCAACAACGAGGTGGCGCGCCTGCTGCTTGAAAAGTACGGCAAGAAGATCAGCTTCGCCATCTGCGGCCCGGTTGGCGAGTACCTGGGTCTGATGTCCGGAATTTCTTTTGCCGACACCGATGGCCGACCGTCCCGGCTGGCGGCGCGCGGCGGTGTGGGCGCCGTGATGGGCAGCAAGAAAGTCAAGGCCATCGTCGTCGACACGCACAAGATGCCGACCTTCCATGACCGGCAAAAAGTGATGGGAGCGGTTCGGGAATACGGCGCCAAGCTCGGCAAGGAACCGGCCATCGACAACTTCAAGCGCCTGGGCACGGCGATGGTGGCCGACCTGACCAACTACATCGGCGGCTTGCCTGTGCGCAACTTCAGTGCCGGGCGCATGGTGGAAGAGAAGGATGGTCCGTTCAAGCTGGGTGGTGCCTACATCCGCGAACTCAATCTTTCGCGCGGCGGCAGAACGGCGCACGACTGCATGCCCGGCTGCATGATCGAATGCAGCAATGTCTATTTCGACGACAAGGGCCAGGAGATGGTGTCGCCGCTGGAATACGAAACGCTGGGCCTGGTGGGAAGCAACTGCGGCTTGCATGACCCGGACCAGGTGGCGCGTCTGAATGCGGTGGCCAACGATCTGGGCATAGACACCATCGAACTTGGTGCCATGCTCGGCGTGCTGATGGAGGCCGGGCAGGCGGCCTTTGGCGATGCCGACTTCATGATGCGCGCGCTCGACGACATTCGAGCGGGTAACGAGCGTGGTCGATTGCTGGCGCAGGGGGCGTTTCGGGTTGGCCAACATTTCAAGGTGGCGCGGGTGCCGGTGATCAAACGCCAGGGCATCAGTGCCTACGATCCGCGAGTCATCGAGGTCACCGGCATTTCGATGATGCTGACGGCGCAGGGTGCTGATCACACGGTGGGCAATCTGCCGGCCTTCGATTGCAAGGGCAAGAGCACCGAGGAACTGGTCACCGTGAGTCTGGGTGCACAGGTATCGGCCGCGACTGCGGACTCGCTGGGTTTCTGTATTTTCGGGCGCTCCGTGACCGACACCAACCCGCAGTTGATCGTGACGGCGCTCAACGATGCGCATGGCACCGCGCTGGAAGAATCGTTCCTGAAGAAGATCGGACGCGAAGTGCTGGAACTGGAGTGGGCGTTTAACAAGCAGGCTGGTTTCACAGACCAGGACGACGAATTGCCGTCCTTCTTTTATGACGAGGCCCTGGCACCCACCGGCAATCTGGCGCGGCATCGCGCCGCCGAGGTGAACCGCTGCCTCAATCAGTTGCTGGTTGCAGCCTGAGTCCGGAGTTTGAGAGATGGTCGCCGCGGCACCGAAACTCAACACTGTTCACTTGATGTCATTGCGTCCCCGGACCGGGTCCGGGGTTTCAGCACCCGCAATCCAGGTCCCAAGCACGCATGGATGCCGGATCGAGTCCGGCATGACAAAGTGAACGGTATTGCACCTAAACCAGCGACGAGCAAGGCTTCTGCGGCAGTGAAGCGGCCCGGCGTGCGCGAACTGGCGGCGCAGGCGACGCGCGAGAGCATCCTGAAGGCGGCAATCAAGGTCTTTGCCAAGTCCGGTTTTGCCGGCGGGCGGGTCGAGAAAATCTCCAAAGCGGCCAAGTCATATGACCGCATGATCTATTACTACTTCGGCAGCAAGGAAGGCTTGTTCATTGCCGCGCTCGAAGAGATCTACCGGCGCTTTTGCGAGGCCGAAGCCAAGGTCGATCTGGACATGGAGCAGCCGGTCGAGTCACTGCGCACGGTGGTGCTCTTCACCTGGAACTATTACCAGAAGCATCCGGAATTCATCACGCTGCTGAACAGCGAGAACCTGCACCGTGGCAGGCATATTTCCAAGTCGATGCAGGCGCGCGAATATTCCAGCGCCGCCATCGCCATCCTGGATCAGGTGCTGAAAAGCGGCATCGCCAAGGGCGTGTTCCGCGCCGATGTGCAGGCACGCGACCTCTACCTGATGATCTCATCGCTGTGCTATTTCTACCTTTCCAATCGCTTCACGCTGTCGGCCTTTCTGGGTCAGGACCTTGAAGCCGCAGCCGCCCTGTCGCATTGGGAGAGCGTCATTACCGATGCGGTTTTGCGCGTCGTTTCGCGTGCCTGAGTGCGGTTTGCTCTGCTACACTGAATGTTGTAAACACTTAACCAAATCAGCGCGCCGGGGTCAACACCGGAGTCGCTGTACCTGCACCAAAGGAGTCCGCCATGGCTACTGCAATGCCGACTGAAAAGTCCGGGAAAGTTGTGATCAGGAATATCGGCCTGCTGCTCTCGGGTGACATCGACCGTCCCGTTCTGGACGCCGACACGCTGGTCGTGAGCGATGGGTTGATCGTCGCCGTCGGCAAGGAGGCGGACTGCGATATTGCCCAGGCGCAGACTGTGATCGACGCGCGGCGCACTTGCGTTGCGCCGGGCCTGATCGACAGCCATGTGCACCCGGTGTTTGGCGACTGGACACCACGGCAGAACCAGACCGGCTGGATTGATTCCACGATGAATGGCGGTGTGACCACCATGATCTCGGCCGGCGAAGTGCATTTGCCGGGTCGACCGAAGGACATTGTTGGCCTGAAGGCATTGGCGATCACGGCGCAGCGCGCCTTTGACAATTTCCGCCCCGGTGGCGTCAAGGTTCTGGCCGGCGCTCCGATCATCGAAAAAGGCATGGTCGAGCAGGACTTCAAGGATCTGGCGGACGCTGGCGTGACGCTGCTGGGCGAGGTCGGACTGGGCTCCGTCAAGGCCGGCTACGAGGCTGCTCAGATGGTTCGCTGGGCCCGCAAGTACGGCATCCAGAGCACGATTCACACCGGCGGCCCTTCCATTCCGGGTTCCGGGCTGATCGACAAGGACGTGGTGCTCGAAGCCGATGCCGACGTCATTGGCCACATCAACGGCGGCCACACGGCGCTGTCCGAAGCGCATGTCTGCGAGCTTTGCGAAAAGTCCTCGCGCGCCATCGAGATTGTTCACAACGGCAATGAGAAGGTGGCCATTGCGGCGGCGCAGGCCGCGCTGGCGCTCAAGTGCCCGCATCGCGTGATTCTGGGCACCGACGGCCCGGCCGGCTCCGGTGTGCAGCCGCTGGGCATGCTGCGCATGGTGGCGCTGCTGTCCAGCCTGGGCGGCATTCCGCCCGAACTGGTGTTCTGCTTTGCCACCGGCAACACAGCGCGCCTGCGCAACTTGAACTGCGGTCTGATCGAGGTTGGGCGGGCCGCCGACTTTGTCTTCATGGACAAGGCGCAGCACTCCGCCGGGCGCGACATTCTTGACAGCATTGCGCTGGGCGACATTCCGGGTGTCGGCATGGTCATGATTGACGGCATCGTGCGCTGTGGCCGCAGCCGCAACACGCCACCAGCCACCGAAATCCCCGTGGTGCTGGGCGCGGCGCATTAGGCAGAGACCGCTACGGGAGACGGAACTTGAAGAAGTGCCTGTTGCACGGCTGGTTGTCATTGCCTCTGCCTTTGTCATTGCGGCCCCGGATCAGGTCCGGGGTTTCAGCACCCGCAATCCAGTGCCACGCATGCACTGGATCCCGGATCAAGTCCGGGATGACATTGCTGGAGTCCGGGATGACATTGGTGGAGTCCGGGATGACATTGCTGGAGTCCGGGATGACATTGCTGGAGCCCGCAATGACAACGGCATATCAGCCATTCCCCTTCCCTTAAGTGAGGCACCTGAATTGAGCAGCACGACTTGCGTTTATCTGCGGCCGCAGCGGCTGGGCGAAGCCTTGAGTGCGCTGGCCGACCAGCCGCTGACGATTCTCGCTGGGGGTACCGACTTCTACGCCGCGCGCAGCGGCCAGGCCATTACCGAGTCTGTACTGGATATCACGGCGCTACCCGAGTTGCGCAGCCTGCAGGACGAAGGGGCGCGATGGCGCATTGGCGCCACCGTGACCTGGAGCCAGATCGTCCGTGCTACATTGCCGGCGCAATTTCGTGGTCTGCAACTGGCGGCCTGCGACATCGGTGGCATCCAGGTGCAGAACATGGGCACGCTGGCAGGCAACGTCTGCAATGCCTCGCCATCGGCGGACGGTGTTCCGGTGCTACTGACGATGGATGCGCAGGTCGAACTGGCCTCACTCGCGGGGCGGCGCTGCGTGCCACTGAACGAGTTTGTGCTGGGTAACCGGCGCACTGCTCGCTTGCCCGGGGAACTGGTGACAGCCATTCTGGTGCCCCGGCGCGAGCGCGCACGCTCGAGCTTTCTCAAGCTTGGCAACCGGCGCTATCTGGTGATCTCGATCGCCATGGTCGCGGTGCTGATTGACACCGATGCTGATGGTGTCATCAGCCACGCCGGCATTGCCGTGGGCTCCTGCTCCGAAGTGGCGCAACGTCTGCGCAGCCTCGAACAAAAGTTGCTGGGCCGGCATGCGACCAGTGGGTTGTCGGCTTTGGCCGAAGCGCAGGACTTGCAGGTGCTGAGCCCGATAGACGACGTGCGCGGCAGCGCCGCGTACCGGCGTGATGCAGCGCTGACGATGGTCAGGCGCGCCATCGAAGAGGCCCTCCATGAATAACACCGCTGCCATGCAGAAGATCCATCTGAACCTGAACGGCAAGGCGGTCGAGGTTCTCGCCGACCCAGCCAAACGCCTGTCGGACCTGCTGCGCGACGATCTGGGCCTGACCGGCACCAAGGTCGGGTGCCACTCCGGCGACTGTGGCGCGTGCACCGTGTTGCTCGATGGCCAGCAGATCTGCTCGTGCATCACGGCCGTGGCCCAATGTGCAGGTCGGGACGTGACCACGGTCGAAGGCCTCGCCTGTGACGGCAAGATCAGCCGGCTGCAACAGGCTTTTTTGGCGCACGGTGCGTCGCAGTGCGGAATCTGCACGCCGGGGATGTTGATGGCTGCTGCCGATGTGCTGCGGCGTCACCCCGATCCGACCGAGCAGCAGGTGCAGGATGGTCTGGCAGGCGTCCTGTGCCGTTGCACCGGTTACCGCAAGATCATCGAGGCGGTGCTGGCCGTGGCGCACGGCGAGCTTGATTTGCCGCAACCACCTGCGGGGCAAGCGGTGGGTGCAAGGCTGGCGCGGCTGGACGGTCAGGCCAAGATCACTGGCGCGGAAAAGTTTGGTGCCGACCAGTACCCGGAGAACAGTCTGTGGCTGCGCACGGTGCGCTCGCCGCATGCAAGGGCTACCTTCACGCTGGGCGATCTGGAGGCTTTCAAGCGCAGCCACCGCGAAGTCGTGGCCGTATTCAGCGCCGCTGATGTTCCGGAGAACAGTTTCGCGGTCTTTCCCGAGCCAAAAGATCAGCCGGTGCTGGCGGACGGTCACGTGCGCATGCGCGGCGAGGCCGTGCTGCTGATCGTGGGCGAGATGGACGCGGTGAAGGCGATTGCCGAGAGTGATATTCCCATCAGCTGGCAAGTCGAGGAGGCACTCGATACCAGCGAGAAGGCGCTGAGCGCCACCGGTGATTTGCTGCACGACTTTGCGCCGGAAAATGTACTTTGTCGTGGCCGCGTCGTGAAGGGCGACGCCGCTGCCACGCTGGCGCAGTCGGCCTTTGTGGCGGAGGATGAATACCGCACCAGCTATGTCGAGCATGCTTACATCGAGCCGGAAGCAGGTTACGCCGAAGTATTCGAGCAGGACGGCGAGCAGCGCCTGCGCATCTTCGCCTGTACACAGACGCCGGTGATGGACCGCGACGAGGTGGCGCGCGTGCTCAAGCTGCCGACGCGCACGGTGCACATTGTTCCGTCGGCGGTGGGGGGTGGCTTTGGCGGCAAACTTGATATCTCGATCCAGCCGCTGCTGGCGCTGGCAGCCTGGCAGTTGAAGCGCCCGGTGCGCACGGTCTACAGCCGCGGCGAATCGATGGTGTCGACGACCAAGAGGCACCCGTCGCGCATTCGTGCCCGCTTCGGCTGCGACGCCGAAGGCCGGCTCACTGCGCTGGATTTTCATGGCGACTTCAACACCGGGGCCTACGCGAGTTGGGGCGCTACGGTGGCGAATCGGGTGCCGGTGCATTCCACCGGTCCGTACTTTGTGCCGCATCTGCGGGCTTTGAGCCGGGCGGTGTTTACCAACAATGCGATTTCCGGAGCCTTTCGCGGTTTCGGTGTGCCGCAGGCGCACATCGTGACCGAGGCGCTGCTTGATGAACTGGCGCACAAGGTCGGCATCGACCAGCTCGAATTCAGACTCAAGAACGCGATTCGCGTTGGCCAGGCAACAGCCACCGGACAGGTGCTTTCGGTCAGTGTTGGCATGGTGCAGTGCCTCGAAGTCTTGCGACCGACCTGGCAGGCGGCACAGGCTGCTGCGCAGACCTTCAACAGGCTGGCCGAGGCTGGCAGCAGCCCCTTGCGCCGTGGCGTCGGCGTGGCCAGCATGTGGTACGGCATTGGCAACACCGTGATCGCCAATCCATCCACCATGACGGCCGCGCTGCGTCGCCATGGCCAGCTGTTTCTGTACAACGGCGCGCAGGAAATCGGACAGGGTAGTGGTACCGTCATGCCGCAGATATTTGCCGATGCGGTGGGTTTGCCGGTGGCACTGGTTGATCAGGTGATGGGTGACACTGATCTGACGCAAGACGCGGGCAAGTCATCGGCCTCGCGTCAGACCTTCGTCTCGGGTAATGCCGCCAGATTCGCCGGTGAAGATCTTCGGCGTCAGCTGCTGCAGGCGCTGGGTCTGGGACCCCACACCCGTCTGGGTCTGAACGCAAGCATCCTGAGCGGCGTTGATGACGGCGTCGAGCGCCAGCTTGATCTGAGCAGCCTGCCGGCCAATGAGCGTGGTGATGTTTTTTCAGGGCAGGGCTATTTCAATCCGCCGACCGTGCCGCTCGACGCCAACGGCCAGGGTGTGCCCTACGCCACTTACGGCTTTGCAGCCCAGATTGCCGAAGTGGAAGTTGACAGCGAACTCGGCACCGTGCGGGTGCTGCATATTCATGCGGCGCATGACGTCGGGCGGGCCGTCAATCCGACCCAGGTTGAAGGGCAGATTCACGGCGGCGTGGCGCAGGGCCTGGGGCTGGCCCTGATGGAAGAGTACATCAGCGCTCGCACCGACAACCTGCACGATTACGTGATCCCGACGGTGGGTGACATCCCGCCTATCACGGTTCACATCATCGAAGACAGCGAGCCGCTCGGACCCTACGGCGCCAAGGGCGTTGGTGAGCCGGCGCTGGTAGCGACGGCGCCCGCCATTCTGAATGCCATCCACAACGCAGTCGGCGTGCGCGTGCGGCACATTCCGGCGACGCCGGACCGTGTGCGCGCCGCCATTCTGGCCATGATCGAAAACTCCATGAATCATGACAGTCCCGATCGTCATTGCGAGCCTCCCGAATCCGGCCCGATACCGCACACGGACTCTGAACCTGAAATTGTCATCCCGGACTTGATCCGGGATCCAGTGCCACGCGAGCCATGGATTGCGGGTCGGGGCCCGCAATGACAAGCAGGG
>CAITQH010000529.1 GCA_903894475.1 uncultured beta proteobacterium | reverse complement strand
CTGCCCTCCGAGCCGGCGACACTCAATGAGTAAGGCATGACGGCCAGCAGGCTCAGCTCGGCATGGTTCCAGTGCGCGAGTTCTTTGCAATCAATCAGGGCCTGCCGTCCGGATTCAGAACCGTCGTAGGCAAGAACGATGTTTTTGTACATGATCAATTTTTCTTCTTGACCCGAGGATAGACTTGTTTGACATGCATGGCAAGGAGGTAAGCACGAGGCAAGTATGAACCACAGGTCGCCCGGATTACGGCTGACTGGTGCCGAAGTCGTTGACGACAGGCTGGCTTGCAGGCCACTTCTTTTGTTACGATGAATGGTCCCATTTCTCGGGCCGCAGCAAAGATTTCGCCAGCACAGGAACAGCACAATATTGGCACTGACTCGGTATCAGCGATCCCATTACACTTAAGCTCCATGTCAAGCTATAACCACCCCCTAGAAATCCATGTTCATGGTCAGGTGACTTTGCGTCCCGAAGTCGTGTTTGGCCAGTTGCAGGACGCGCTTAAACCGCTCTGGAAGTACGCCGGAGCCCGGTCCCTGACGGAAGCTGCAGAGAGTTCCTACGAAGACGAGCCGGGCATCAAGTTCGATCCCCAGGGACATTTGCTGCAAATGTGCTGGACGGTGGAGGGCGACGATGATTTTCGTCAGGTGCTGGACGAAATGTGCATGAACCTCAATGAATTGGCGCAAACCGGCGCCGCCATTGAAGTTACTTTTTACGATACCGAATTTGAGGACGAAGAGGACGAGTCCGAGTACGAAACCGAGTCACGCGATGATTTCGTGATGCTTTTCGTCGGGCCGGATCCGGCCGCCATCATGCAGGTGCAGCGCGACCTGCTGGTGCAGGATGTGGTGAATCTGATGGAGCGCCACTTTGATGGTGCCGAGTTGGGTGGTGTGGTGGCCGAAATCGACAAACTGTTTGGTCAGCGCTTTGACGAACTGGTCAATTCGCTGCAACTGGGCAAGCCCCCGCGCGGCTCCGGCGGCGGTCATGGCGGCATCGGACACGGCGGCGGTCGCAAGCCGCGTCATCTGCACTGACGCGGCTCGGACCCGAGCGCAAACCCGACTCAGGCCGGTTTGGCCTTGACCATGTATTTGCCGAGTTCAGCCTTGGCAATCGAATTGCGGTGCACCTCATCCGGGCCGTCGGCAAAGCGCAGCGTGCGGGCGCTGGCGTAGCTGTAAGCCAGCGGAAAGTCCTCGCACATGCCGCCGCCGCCGTGCGCCTGCATGGCCCAGTCGATGACCTGGCAGGCCATGCTGGGTGCTACCACCTTGATCATGGCAATCTCGTTCCTGGCAAACTTGTTGCCGGCAAGGTCCATCATCCACGCTGCCTTGAGCGTGAGCAGGCGCGCCATGTCAATCTTGCAACGTGACTCGGCGATGCGTTCCTGGGTGACGGTTTGCGCAGCAATCGGCTTGCCAAAGGCAACCCGCAGGGAGGAGCGCTTGCACATTAGCTCCAGTGCCCGTTCGGCCAGACCGATCAGGCGCATGCAGTGGTGAATGCGTCCAGGGCCAAGGCGACCCTGGGCGATCTCGAAGCCACGGCCCTCGCCCAGCATGATGTTGCCAACCGGTACCCGCACGTTTTCAAACAGCACTTCCATGTGACCATGTGGCGCGTCGTCATAACCCATCACGTTGAGCGAGCGCACCACCGTCAGGCCGGGTGTCCCGGCGGGGACGATGATCATGCTTTGCTGCGAATGGCGGGGCGCATCCGGATTGGTCTTGCCCATGGTAATGAAGACGGCACAGCGCGGGTCACCGGCGCCCGAGGTCCACCACTTGCGTCCGTTGATCACATAGTCTTCGCCCTGGCGTTCGATGCGGGTCTGGATGTTGGTGGCGTCACTCGAGGCGACATCGGGCTCGGTCATGGCAAAGGCGGAGCGGATCTTGCCTTCCAGCAGGGGTTTAAGCCAGCGTCCCTTGTTGGCTTCGGAGCCATAGCGGGCAATGGTTTCCATGTTGCCGGTGTCAGGCGCCGAGCAGTTGAAGACTTCGCTTGACCACATCACATGGCCCATGATTTCGGCCAGCGGTGCGTATTCCTGGTTTGTCAGACCCGCGCCGTCGTAGCCGGAGGAGGCGGCGCTGTCGACCGGCAGAAAAAGGTTCCACAATCCGGCTGCCTGTGCCTTGGGTTTGAGATTTTCGATCAGCTGCAGCGGTGTCCAGCGTTTGCCGGCCGCAGTGTTGGCGGCGATTTCCGCGTGGTACGCGCCCTCGGCGGGGTAGATGTGCTCTTCCATGAAAGCCTGCAGCCTGACTTGCAGGTCTTTTGTTTTCGGCGAATAGTCAAAGTCCATG
>CAITQH010000528.1 GCA_903894475.1 uncultured beta proteobacterium | reverse complement strand
GTGCTGGCTTTCGGCGCCCAGCTGAAGAACAGCGTCTGCGTGACGCGCGGCGACCAGGCCTTTGCCTCACCCCACATCGGCGATCTGGACAATGCGGCCACCTGCGAGTTTCTGGACGAGACCGTCGCGCGCATGCTCAACTTGCTCGAAGTGAAGCCCGAACTCGTCGCCCACGACCTGCACCCGCACTACTACAGCACCCAGGCCGCTCTGGCCTTCGCCGCGCGCTACGGCTTGCCCACCGTGGCCGTGCAGCACCACCACGCCCACATTGCCGCTGTCTGCGCCGAACATGGTCATGACGGTCCAGTGCTGGGCCTGGCGCTCGATGGCGTCGGACTCGGCTCTGACGGCACAGCCTGGGGCGGTGAATTGCTGCGCGTCGATGGCGCGCAGTTCGAGCGCCTCGGCCATCTGCGACCTCTCCCCCTGCCCGGTGGAGATAAAGCGGCCCGTGAGCCCTGGCGCATGGCAGCAGCAGTGCTGCACGAGACTGGCCGCAACGCAGAGATCGGCAGGCGCTTCACGCAAGCGGGCTCCAGCATCGTGGCGCAGCTATTGCGCCAGAACCTCCAGTGCCCACGCAGCAGCAGCATGGGCCGCGTCTTCGACGCTGCCGCCGGCTTGCTCGGACTGTGCGACCAGATGCAGTACGAGGCGCAGGCAGCGATTTTTCTGGAGCAGGCGGCGACGCGCCACATCGAGCAACATGGCTGGCCGCAGTCGAGGGACAGCGGCTGGTCGATTGGCAGCGACGGGCAACTCGACCTGTTGCCGCTGCTGGCTACGATGGACGGCGCTGCCGATATTGATCAGGCAGCAGCCGTGTTTCACGCCACACTGGTCGATGCTTTGGCGAATTGGGTTACGCGCTCGGCCGAGGCAGGGGGAGTGAAAACCCTGAGTTGGAGCGGCGGCTGTTTCCTGAACTCCCTGCTATCGTTGGGACTGCGAAAGAATCTGGAACAAGGCGGCATCACGGTGCTGGCGCCACGGCAGTTGTCGCCGGGCGACGCCGGCATTGCGCTTGGGCAGGCCTGGATCGCAATCAACTCTAAGGAACGCTGAGATGTGTCTTGCACTTCCGGTCAGGGTGGTAGAAATAGGCAGCGGCGCAGACAGCGACCGGGCCGTGGTGGACCTTGGCGGCGTACGCAAGGAAATCTCCCTTGCGCTGCTCGACGGCGTGCAGGTCGGCGACTACGTCATTCTGCATGTCGGCTACGCGCTGTCCAGGCTCGACCCCGAGGAAGCAGAGAAGACGCTGGCGCTGTTTTCCGAACTGGACGCAGATAAGCTCGCAGCGTGAAATACATAGACGAATTCCGCGACGGCGAAGTCGCCCAAAGCATCGCCGGCAAGATTGCACACAGTGCCCAGGGCGATCGCCGCTACAGTTTCATGGAATTTTGCGGCGGTCACACGCACGCCATCTCGCGCTATGGCCTGTCGGACTTGCTGCCGGAAAATGTGCGCATGGTGCACGGCCCGGGTTGCCCGGTCTGCGTCCTGCCGATCGGCCGCGTCGACATGGCGATCAATCTGGCACTGCAGCAAGACGTGATTCTGTGTACCTACGGCGACACCTTGCGCGTTCCTGCGTCCAACGGGCTCTCGCTGATGAAAGCCAAAGCGCGTGGTGGCGACATCCGCATGGTGTATTCGACGCTAGATGCCTTGCGCATTGCGCGCGAGAACCCGCAACGTCAGGTCGTGTTTTTTGCCATTGGTTTTGAGACCACGACACCGCCAACAGCACTGGCGATCCAGCAGGCGCAACTGGAACAATTAAGCAACTTCAGCGTGCTGTGCTGTCATGTGCTGACGCCGGCGGCGATCAGCCAGATTCTGGAGTCGCCTGAGGTGCGCCAGTGGGGCACGGTTCCGATTGACGGTTTCATTGGTCCGGCACATGTCTCGACTGTGATCGGCAGCCAACCCTACGAGTTCTTTGCCGAGGAATACCGCAAGCCGGTAGTGATCGCTGGCTTTGAGCCCCTCGATGTGATGCAGGCCATCCTGATGCTGGTGCGTCAGGTCAACGAGGGCCGCGCCGAGGTCGAAAACGAGTTTTCACGCGCCGTCACGCGCGAGGGCAATCTCAAAGCCCAGGACCGGGTGGCTGAAGTGTTCGAACTGCGGCGCGAGTTCGAGTGGCGCGGCTTGGGAATCGTGCCCTACTCGGCCCTGCGGATCCGCGAGAAATGCGCAGCCTTCGACGCGGAACAGCGCTTCCATCTTGAATACCAGTCTGTACCCGACAACAAGGCCTGCGAGTGCGGTGCCATTCTGCGCGGCGTCAAACGACCGCAGGACTGCAGGATCTTCGGCACCGTCTGCACGCCGGAAAACCCGATAGGTTCCTGCATGGTCAGCAGCGAAGGCGCCTGCGCCGCGCACTACAGTTATGGACGCTACAAGGACATGAACTGATGGCTGATGTCAAACGAGGCTACGCGCGGCCACTCGATCTTAAGAACGGTCGGGTCGATCTGACGCATGGCTCCGGTGGGCGCGCCATGGTGCAACTGATCTCCGAACTGTTCGCCCGGCATCTGGGCAACGAGTACCTGGGTCAGGGCAACGACGGCGCGGTTCTGCCAGCGCCGGTCTTGAACGGCAAGCCGGCGCGCATCGTGATGTCGACCGACAGCCATGTCGTATCACCCCTGTTCTTTCCCGGTGGCGACATCGGCTGCCTGTCGGTACACGGCACGGTCAATGACGTGGCGGTGATGGGTGCGACACCGCTTTATCTCGCGGCAGGCTTCATTCTGGAAGAGGGCTTTGCGCTGGCCGACCTGGCGCGAATTGTCGAGTCGATGGCGCAGGCGGCGCGCGCAGCCGGTGTCCCGGTAGTAACAGGCGATACCAAGGTCGTGGAGCGCGGCAAGGGCGACGGCGTCTTCATCACCACCACCGCCGTTGGCGTCCTGCCTGACGGTTTGGAGCTCGGTGG
>CAITQH010000527.1 GCA_903894475.1 uncultured beta proteobacterium | reverse complement strand
TGCCGAAAGGCCTCAAGTTTCTGCGCCTCGCTGCCCTCACCCACGGAAGGATCGGGGTAGCCCCAATGCGCGGTGGCGGGCTGGCCGGGCCAGTAGGGGCAGGCTTCGCCAGCAGCGTTGTCGCAGACGGTGATCACCAGATCCATGTGCGGTGCATCGGCCGCGCCAAATTCGTCCCAGGACTTGCTGCGCAAACCTTCGACGGATATCCCTGCGCTTATTAGAACCTGCAAGCCCAGCGGATTGGGCTGCTGGTTCTCGGGCGGGCTGCTGCCGGCCGACCAGGCCTTGAAGCGGCCTTGGCCAATGTGATTCAGGATGGCCTCAGCCAGAATGCTGCGCGCCGAATTGTGGGTGCACAGGAACAGCACGTTCAGGACCTTGTCGCTCATTTCAGTTTTCCTCGGAGAGTGGCATGGATCGTGCCGTGGGTAGCCAGTTGCAGCAGACGCTCAACGCCAATCGGCTCCTCGCGCAACAAGGGCACCAGCGCATAGCGGCGTGCGTGCCGCGTCGCAACCGACTCGATTTCTACCAGTTCGTTCCGGGCACGCTGGCGCAGCAGCGGTGAAGTCAGAGGTGCGCCCAGAGCACTGGCGGCCACGCTGTTGTTGATGATCCAGGCCCAGGGTTCGATGCCAGCGCGCTTCAGGTCGGCCTGCAGATTGGCAGCTTCGAGCACCGGCGTTTTCTCGGCCAGCGTGACCAGCAGCACCTTGGTCTGTCTCGGATCCTGTAACTGCATCATCGGCGTCGTGAAGTGCAGGCCGCTCGCGCCCATCTGGCGCACCATGTCGCGGTGGTAGGCGCCAGTGGCGTCGAGCAGCAGCAAGGTGTGGCCGGTGGGGGCCGTGTCCATCACGACAAATTTCTTGCCGGCCTCGCGGATCACGCGCGAGAAAGCCTGAAACACCGCGATCTCTTCGGTGCAGGGCGAGCGCAAATCTTCTTCCAGCAGGGCGCGGCCCTGGGCGTCCAGACTGGCACCTTTGGCTGCGAGCACCTGCGCTCGGTAGCGCTCGGTGACTTCATGCGGATCGATGCGGCTGACCGTCAGATTTTCCAGCGTGCCATGCAGGGTCTCTGTCAAATGCGCCGCCGGGTCCGATGTCGTGAGATGGACCGGCAAGCCTCGCTGTGCCAGTTGCACCGCCACCGCTGCGGCCAGCGTGGTCTTGCCGACACCGCCCTTGCCCATCAGCATCACCAAGCCGTGACCGTCAGTCGCAATTTCATCGACCAGTTCTGAGAGGCTGGGTGCAGCGAGGCAGTCCAGGCATGGATCGCCACAGGCCTGCGGCCTTCGCGATGACGAGGGTTCAGAGGCGTCAATTTCTGAACCGTCATTGCCAGGAGCGCAGCGACGCGGCAATCCAGGGCTGCTGAGCAACTGGCGCAGTGCCGGCAAGCCCACCAGATCAAAGGCCTTGAGGGCGATCTGATCCGTCGGCAGCGCCAGCAAGGTCTCGGGCATGGCTGACAGCGCAGCGAGTTCGCGCCGACCAATGGCTGCGGCCAGTGGGTCATGGGTAGCCTCAGCCGGAGGCAGGACGCCGTTGATTACCAGGTACTGTTGCGACAGACCGATGCCGGCGAGTTCCTCGTGCGTGCGTGCCGCTTCGCGCAGGGTCGAGGCCTGTGCTCGGGCCACCAGAACCAGGCGGGTCCGCGCCGGGTCGGCCAGTGCGTCAACGGCAGCCTTGTACTGCGTGCGCTGCTTTTCCAGACCGGCCAGCGGCCCCAGGCAGGAGGCATCGCCCTTGCCCTCTTCGAGAAAGCCGCTCCAGGCACCCGGCAACTGCAGCAAACGAATGGTGTGGCCGGTCGGAGCCGTGTCAAAAACAATGTGCTCGTAATCGATGGTCAGTGAGGCGTCCGTCAGCAAGGCGGTGAACTCGTCGAAGGCAGCGATCTCGGTGGTGCAGGCACCCGAGAGTTGCTCCTCGATACCGCGCACCACGTTGTCGGGCAGCACTCCGCGCACCGGGCCCACAATGCGATCCCGATACGCTTGCGCTGCTGCCTGCGGGTCAATTTCGAGCGCGCTCAGCTTGGCGACATCAGGGATGGCGCTGATCTGGTTGCCAATCGCGATGCCGAAGACCTGACCGACGTTGCTTGCTGGATCGGTGCTGACCAGCAGCACGCGTTTGCCGGCAGCAGAGAGAACGAGTGCCGTGGCACAGGCAATCGAGGTCTTGCCGACGCCGCCCTTACCGGTGAAGAACAGAAAGCGTGGGGGGTTCTGGAGGAAATTCATAAGCCGCTTAGAAAGTCCTCGTCATTGCGAGCTTCCCGCATCCGGCCCGATACCGCACACGGACCTTGAACCTGAAATTGTCATCCCGGACCCCGGATCAAGCCCGGGGCAGGCTCTGATCCGGGATCCAGTGCCACGCGAGCCATGGATTGCGGGTCGGG
>CAITQH010000526.1 GCA_903894475.1 uncultured beta proteobacterium | reverse complement strand
GATCGTGAATTCTGAAATATTGAAGTGATGAGGAGTGATTGTTAATGTCTCAAACCATGCAGGCAACCCTGCTTTTCCTGGAGATGGCTGTCGTATTTGCCGCGGCGCAGCGATTTTTCAATCTGACGACCGTCCTGTCCCTGCTTCTGGCTGCCATCGTCGGCTCCCTGTCATCAGGGTTTGACATTCCAACGTCACTGCACCACATCATCGAGGGCTCCTTCACATTCTTCTACATCGCGCTCATCATCATCACCGGCACGCTGTTCGTCGAGGTGCAGAAAGAGTCGGGCGCCTTCGACGCGATGGTGCGAACCCTGATCGTCCGGTTCTACCGTTATCCCAAAGTGCTTCTGGTTCTCCTCATGTTTCTCATCATCTTGCCGGGCGCCCTCACCGGGCCCGGGGCAGCCGGTGTCATCGCCCTTGGCGGCATCGTTGCGCCGGTGCTGATGAGCATGGGCATACCCCTGTCCAGAATCGTTGCGTTCCTGGCCATTGGCGGCGTGCTGGGT
This sequence comes from uncultured beta proteobacterium, assembly GCA_903894475.1. Taxonomy (GTDB): domain Bacteria; phylum Pseudomonadota; class Gammaproteobacteria; order Burkholderiales; family Burkholderiaceae_C; genus Rhodoferax. Next base: position 4,840 of record CAITQH010000526.1, on the reverse strand, counting down.
GATTTCGCGCCGCCCATCAATATCCCGGCCATGATCATTTCGTCCGGGATCAACATGCCCTACGTTGGATTCTTTATTCCGCTCGCCATATTGACGGTGCTGCTGGCCATCACGGCAGCCCTCTTTGTCGGCGCCAAGCATGTCAAGGCGCATCTCGATGTGGATGAAATGCTCAAACCGCTGCCAACCGTGCCGGAAAAAATGAAGGGACTCAGAATCATTGCCCCGCTGCTTGTCTTTGCCCTGCTGATGGTTGTCGCAAGGGTGTTGCCACATCAGTTTCCGCCGATGGGCGTTCCACTGATGTTTCTCGTGGGCACCGCCGTTGCCCTGCTGCTTTCCAGAAAGATGAACTTTCTGAAGCTGTCGAGCGACGTTGTCAAACGCACCCTGCCGGTCACCGGCATTCTTGTTGCCGTGGGACCGCTGGTGCAGGTGATGTCGGCAACCGGGGTCAAGGGCTTGTTCGTGATTACCGCCATCACGGTTCCAACGATGGTGCTGTATGCGGCCCTGTTTGTTGGCCTGCCTCTTTCCGGCAGCGTGCTCGGGACGCTGGGGGCGGCGTCGATTCTGGGAGTCCCGTTCATGCTGGCCCTGCTAGGGCGTGATCCGATCATTGCGACCATTGGCATCAGTCTGATTGCCGCTTTGGCCACGCTGACGCCGCCAACGGCCATCACTGGAAAAGCCGCCATCATGGTCACCGATTTCAAGGGTAGCTATGCAACCGTTCTAAAGCATTGCGTGGTGCCGCTTCTGGTCATCGACGTGATCGGCATACTGATGGTGATCTTTGCGGACCGCTTGAGCTTCCTTATCAATTAAACCTATTTGAGGTACCTGCCGTGATACTTGTCTTCTATAGATTGCTCTGCGTTTTCATCGCCGCGATCATTATCTGGAACATGTTCAAGTCAGACAAGAACCAGGAAAAGATTGTCTATTCTTTCCTGATCATTCCCTTGCTGCTGCGTGTATTCCTCGTCAAATAGGGAGACTTTGATGTTCCCGAAACTACCCCTATCGCTCATCCTTCTGGCAACAGCGCTGCTCCTGACGGGCGTCTACGGAAAGGACTTTCTGAAACTGCATGAGCGTGAACCAGTGGTTCAAGGCCCGGGTGTGACCAGAGTCGGCAAGTTGAGCGCCTATCTTCCAGCTCTGAAAAACACCGCTGGAGATACCGACGTGTATTACCTCGAAGGCAAAGAAGCGGGCGCCACAGTCTTTGTGATGGGTGGGGTTCATGCCAACGAATCGGCGGGCATGTTGTCGGCAGTACTCCTTGTTGAAAATGCAGTCGTGAAGTCCGGGCGCTTGATCGTGGTTCCACATGCCAACGAAAGCAGCTTTACCAACACGGCGCCATCAGAGGGGGTTCCCACACGATTCGAAATCAAGACGGCGGGTGGAACAAGATGGTTCCGCTACGGCGACCGGTTGACCAATCCGATCGACCAGTGGCCAGACCCTGAGGTCTACGTTCACTATCCAAGCGGTCAACTTCTTTCTGACTTCGAAGTGCGCAATCTGGACCGATCATTCCCCGGTCGGGCAGACGGCAACTTCACCGAAAAAGTGGCCTTCGCTTTGACTGAACTTGTGCGCAGGGAAAATGCCGACCTATCCATAGATCTTCATGAGGCCAGGCCAATGAACCCGATCGTGAACTGCATCATTACCCATGAGCGTGCCAAGAAGCTGGCAGCCCTGGCATCGATCGATCTCGATTCAAAGGGCGTCCAGATGCGCCTGGAACCCTCTCCGAAGAAATTGCGGGGCATGTCGCACCGTGAATTGGGCGACCATACGCAAACCCTGTCAGTACTCATGGAGACCGGCAATCCGATCCAGGACAAGCTTCATGCCAGAGCCGACGAGGAACTGATTCTGACTGGCAAGGATGACTTTTTTACACGCGCCGCGACCAATGGACTGCTTTACGTTCCCTACCTTGAAAATGGACTTTCCATGGAAGAACGGGTGGGGCGGCATGTGGCTTCCGTTCAGGAACTGCTCACTGTGTTCGCTGATCTGTACCCGGAAAAGAAGTTGGCCGTCGAGCACCTGCCCAGTTACGACCAAATCAGGAAGCAGGGTATGGGACAGTTCTTGCTGAGTAATGGTATTTCGACAGCGCCATCAGGAACAGCAAGACAAACAGGGTCATGAAAGCGGCGCTGCGCGAATATCCCGCCCCGCCCGGATTCACGTCCTGACCGGCCTTTCGCGACGGTGCAGGATCAAACGGAATACTGAAATACTTCGCCAGGCTGCGGATTTTCAATAGGTGGATCACGGGAACACCCCGCTCAGCCATGTGAAAGATGACACCTCTCTCCGGATCATCGGAAACAGCGGGTTTTTCAAGCAGGCCGGTGGCCAGCGTGTAAGCCTCCGGCGAATTGCCCAGCGCTGTCTGCGAAGCACCCACATTGATAAACACGGCGGGCTTTGCGCCGTTCAACAGGGTGGTGTAGAGATCAAGCCGTCTGCGGATATCGCGCTGCTGCGTAGTGACGCCACCCTCTTCGAGCAGATCGACGTGGTTCCTGCGGATACTCAGCAGGCCGAGTTCCACGCCGGTCCCGTCAAGACCGCCTTTGGTGTCAACAATACCGCCCAGCGATGCAGCGGCAGATTGGTACTCGAAGACTCCGTTCTTCTTGAGCAGACTTTCCATATCCAGCCAGGTCATGCGAGGATCGTTGGCGCCGTACATGGATGCTCCGACAGAACTGACGATCACCGCCTTGAGGTCCAGCGCACTGGCGGCTGACAAGACGGCAACATTGAGCGCCGGAAACGAACTGGAAAAGCTGATCGCGACCGAATCTCCTCTGCGCACATTCGCTCTGTCGAGCATGTCAACGACGGCAGCAGCAAACAGGGGATTGGTCGAGGTCCTTTTCGAGGGGAGTGAGCCGAGAGTTGTGGTGAGGTCGCTGTAGCGTTCACCGATCATTCCGGTTTCATTGGTGTCAATCGTCGGATCGATCCGGCTGCCCGATCGCAGTCTTTCGGCCTTGATCAAGGCAAGCGACTTCTGCATCAGCTGAATGGCAGTCGCCTTTTCGGCTTGAAGCGGATCCGGTCGATAACTCCTGACCGCCTCCATCAGCAAGAAAACAGCAAGCGCACAGACGAAGAGCAGGCCCAGAGCCGAATTAGGCAGGGTGCCTTGCCTGTGCGGAAACCGGCTCACTTCACAAGTTTCCAATCCCCGTTTTCCACTGTTGCCATGATGGCGGCGCGGGCATCGAGGCCATTGTGATCCTTGGCGGACATGCTGAACACGCCATGCACAGCCGGGAGTTCCTTCACATTCTCCAAGGCATCGCGCAAGGCGGCCCGGAACTCGGCGCTACCTGGCTTGGCCTTCTTCAGCGCTTCGGGTACGGCGCGATTGAGCAGCAGATAGGCGTCCCAGCCATGACCCCCGAAAGTTGAGCGGCTGTTGGCGCCATTGGCGGCCTCATACAGTTTGGTGTACTCCAGCGCCGGCTTCTTGGACGGATGGCTGTCTGGCAGTTGTTCGGCCAGCAACATCGGTCCAACCGGAAATATCGTGCCCTCGACGTTCTTGCCACCGACACGCAGGAAATCGCGGTTGGCGATACCGTGAGTCTGATAAAACTTGCCCTTGTAGCCGCGTTCGATCAGCGTGGCTTGTGGCAACACAGCCGGTGTTCCGGAGCCGGCAACCAGAATTGCGTCAGGTTTGGCCGCGATCAGCTTAAGCGCCTGCCCGGCCACGCTGGTGTCATTGCGCTGGTAGCGCTCCACCGCGCTCAAGGTGATGCCCTTGGCGCCAGCCGCTTCCTGCATCGCCTTGAGCCAGAGTTCACCATAGGCGTCAGCGTAACCAATGAATCCGGCGGTCTTGATGTTGTTGGCAGCCATGTGCGCCACGATCGCAATCGCCATCTGGTTGAAGTTCTGCGGGGTGATAAATATCCAGGGTGCCTTGTCCGGAGCCGGTGCCGTGGGCGCCATGGCAATTTGCGGCGTCTTGCTCTCAAACGCCACTTCCAGAATGGCTGCCGAAGTCGGTGTGGCGGTGGCACCGATGATCGCGTCAACCTTGTCTTCGGAGGTCAGCTTGCGGGCGTTCTTGACGGCCATGCTCGGGTCGGTAGCGTCGTCCAGAACAATGTACTTGACCTTTTCTCCGCCCAGAGTTGCCGGCAGCAGGGCAAAAGTCTGCTTTTCCGGAATGCCCAGAGATGCCGCCGGCCCGGTCGCCGAAACAATGACGCCGATGGTGATATCAGCCAGAGCCGACCCCGTCGCCAAAACCAGGGCGATGGCCTGGGCCAGCGCGAGCTTCTTCACTTTCATGTTATCTCCTGTTGTAGATGAGGTACTTGCCTACCGTGGCACATGCGGCCTGCCGCGAAAAAATCATTGTAGGGGACGCGAAGTGACTGTCAACGCGTCGAACTTTCCCTGCAGCGGCGCCGGTCATTCAGCTTGAATGAAGCTGCACACAAACAATATTTGTTTCGGACGTTCTTAACTTATTGAATTCATTCATCTTTTTGCGTGAGGTGGTGAAGATATGTATAAAACCAATGTACTTTGCCCGGGGTCAGGACGTATGAGAAGTCCGGCGAATTCCTGTAGCGCCTCCTCAAGCTGTTGATTACCAAAGGTATTTCCAAATCCGACTGAGCTGGCACGCCCTATGCGTAGGTAAAGACATCTGAATCGCAAATCCAACCGGAGAAAATCATGACAAACGCCAACATCACCCGCACAGAAGCAGTTGCAAACGAAAACACAGCAAAGAACGTCGCGCTCTTCCTGGCAGCTCCTTTCATCGGTCTGGTCTACG
>CAITQH010000525.1 GCA_903894475.1 uncultured beta proteobacterium | reverse complement strand
TGCTGGGGACAAGGCGGCGCTCAGCCACACGTTGGTGTCGACCACTACCCTTTTATCCAAGGGATCAGCTTTCATCGGCCAGCAGGGTATCGAGCATCTGCGCCGTCATTCCAGCGCTCGCAGCGCTCTGGGCTGACGCGTCGAGCCGGTGCTGCAAGCGGTCGGCGTAAAAGGCCCGCATAGCTTCAAAGTCCTGCACGCTCACCATTACCCCCACCAAGCGGTCGTGCTTGAGTACGCCCACAGGTTCGCGCTGCGCTCGATCCATAAACTCGCCGAATCGCGTTTTAGCCTCATTGGCGGTAAAAGTTTGCATACGATATTCCTTGAAGGTCAATATCGGCTAGTTTAGTCGAATCGTTCGATTTGGTCAAGCAGAAGCAAGCAACCTTTCGGTTACTACGCCTTTGGAGATGCCCAGTGAGTCAGCGATGTGCTGTTCTCCCTTCTTCCATTTGCCTGCCACCAAACGGGCAACCCAGTTTTATCTCAGTGAACCTGCCCCTACACTGCGCACCATGCAAATTTGGCACACCGCGGCGGCAGTTTTCTTCATCTTCATCTTCATGCTTGCGGCGCTGTCCTATATTGGCTGGCGGGGGGCAGGTCAAAAGCGCCAAGGTTTTGCTTGTCGCCCCAATCAAGAAGTCGCGCTCCCTGCTCTGAGCACCACTTTCTCCCGTAAGAAGCCAGAATGGGTGATGCTCGAAGTGCTGCGCATCAAAGCCCTGATGGACGCGCTGGTGGCATAGCTGACACGAAGATCGCCAGCTCTGCCTCAACGGCGTCTGGACCGCTTGGACTTGGGTGACACGCGTTTGTCGCCCAACATTCGGGACAGGAGTGCATGCAGTCTCACCCCTGCCAAAGCGCCAACGCCGCCTGCCACGGCCAGACCGATCACCAGTTTCCAGACATCAGCATTGTCTGAGCCGCCAGCGCCACGAACAACAGTCCAAAGCAGGTAGGTACAAACAAAGGTCGCCGCATAAATGAAACGTTTTGTGTTGTCTTGATTCGGTTTCATGTTTGGGATCTATTTGAAAATTAGTTTTTGGCCATTGCCATTCAAAGTTTTTAACTCTTCTGTTCTCCTGCCTCAGGTGTGACGACGTTCAACGAGACAAAGTAGTTGCGAAAAAAGCCCGCATCACTGGTCAGCAGCGCATCCGCCTGTTCGGTGGCGTGGGCGCCGATCAGAAAGTCGGGGGCGACACGCTCGCGTGGTCCCTTGTTTCGGGCATAGCCGCGCATGATGCGCGCAGCTTCCAGCGCTGCCTCCATTGACAGTGGGTCGTGGTCGATTTGGCACGCCACCAAAAACTCGCGCAAGTCTTGTTCGCTAGAAAAGTATCGTCCCAGTTCCGCCACCACCACCGCGCAGACGCACAGGCTGCCATGGGCCAATGCGGCTTCTAGTGCAGTCTGAGCCGCAACGGCACCGGGTGCGCCTTTGACAATGTCAAACAGCACACTTGAATCAACAGCGGTTTTCATGCCTTGGCATCTCCGGCCTGCCAAGGCACCGGGCGGCCACGCAGTTCTGACAGGGCCTCGCTGGTGGTCAAACCATCATCAATGGCCTTGCCAACCCAGCGGCTCAGGTCGAGCGCCACCTTTTTCTCGATTAGCAGTCGACCATCTGCAATGCGAATTTGCAGCTTGGCGCCGGGTTTGAGGCCCATTGCATCACGCACCTCTTTGGGAATCACAATCTGGCCGCGTTCTGCCAGAGTTACATCCATCGCTTCCATGGTTTACCTTTACAAGCTAAAGGTAAAGTATGTGCTATCTGGTATGAATTTGCAAGTACGTACGCTGTCAGGGTACGTCGCTCTGGGCCGCTGCGAGCGCAGGAGCGCGCATGGTGGGTGCCCCAATGCACCAGCGAAACTGGGTCAGCCTTGCATAGCTGGCCGAGTAGAGGAATGCAGACACTACAAAACCCGCCGCCAGTGCCGGCGCATTGCCAACCCAGTACAGCCCGATGCAGGCAGGCAGCAATCCGGCCAGCCACATGATGGCGCCGGTGACAGAGTTGCGAACCAGTTTGCTGGAGTTGGGCAGCAGCCGGCGCGCCAGACGGCGCTTGACCAGGCTGTGCAGGTGCATGGCGTCAGGTCCGCCAACTTTCTGGCGTCGACGCCAGCGCCGCAGCACGCTGAACATGACTTCGAGCACCGGAAAGCCGCAGATCAGCAGCGGTGTCCAGGCCGAAACTTCAGGGTGACGCGCCAGCAGTGTTACGGCCAACCAAGCCACGCCAAAACCTAGGAAATAGGCACCGCCGTCGCCCAGAAAGATCTTGCCCATGGGCCAGTTCAGCAGCATCAGGCCGAGCGCTGCGGCACCCATATCCCCCAAATGGGGGATTCAACGTATCCATTTGCGAAAAATCAGCAATTAGTCTTAAATTTGAAAATAAATGTTGATAAGTTCGAAACCAGGCTTATAAGGACTTACCCTGAACCAGGGCGGCGCTGACTATTGGCCTGGGTTTACCAGCCGACCCACTTGCCCACAAGCTCTTTCATCGCCCTGCCACTGCCGTCCAGTGCCAGTGCGTCGGGCAACCACGCGAGAACTCCGGGTGGCGGTGCCTGGCTGGCCTCGAAGTCGGTCGGGGCAGGGATTACTTGCAGACCCTGCGCAGTAAAGAGCGCAAAGGCGCGAGGCATATGCAGGGCCGATGTGACCAGCAGAATCCGATCAATGCCACGCGCCCTCAGGATAGCGGCGCTATAGGCTGCGTTTTGCCGGGTGTTGCGGCTTTGCTCTTCCAACACCATGGCCCGATCTGGCACGCCCAGGTCAGTCAGGAAGGCGGCCATGGCGCGAGCTTCGGAATAGGCATGACGCTCTGGATCGTAGCCGCCGCTGAGTATCAGCATCGGTGCCTTGCCGGCATGAAACAGCCGTGCGGC
>CAITQH010000524.1 GCA_903894475.1 uncultured beta proteobacterium | reverse complement strand
GGACCGAGCCACGCGCAGATTGATCCCGACACTTCGATCAACGTCAGCACCTGGGACGCGGCCTTGCGCTCGGCCGGCGCCGCCCTGGCTGCGACCGACGCGGTGTTGGCAGGCGAGATGGAGACGGCGTTCTGCTCCGTTCGTCCTCCAGGACACCACGCCTGTCGCGACAAGGCGATGGGGTTTTGTTTTTTCAACAACGTTGCGATTGCCGCCAAATACGCGCTGGAACGCCACGGTTTGAAGCGAGTGGCGATTGTCGATTTTGATGTGCACCACGGCAACGGTACGGAAAACATTGTTGCCGGAGACCAGCGCATCCTCATGGTGAGCTTTTTCCAGCATCCTTTCTATCCGACAGACTGGGCGCACAGCAGCGCCAGCAATCTGGTCAACCTGCCGGTTCCAGCCTATACCAAAGGCATGGATGTGCGCGAGCTCATTGAGAGCGCCTGGATACCACGGCTGGAGGAGTTTGCTCCCGAGATGATTTTTATCAGTGCCGGTTTTGATGCACACCGCGAAGACGATATGGGTCAGATGGGCCTGGTCGAGCAGGATTACGCCTGGATCACTCATCGCGTCAAGGACGTTGCCAGACGCCACGCCAAGGGGCGCATCGTGTCTTGCCTGGAAGGGGGTTATGCCATGAGCGCGCTGGGGCGCAGCGTGGAGGCGCACCTGCGGGTATTGGCCGATGTCTGACCCTCGCATCACGGACCTGGAAAGCTGGATTGCAGCATTGACCAGGACTTCTGCTTTGCAGGAACTGACGGCATTGGCCTTGTGCGCAGTAACGGCATGGGCGGTCGCCGCGATGGTCTGGCGTGCTCTGGGTTCCCACGACAAGCGTTCCATCCTGTTTGGCAGAAGCATCGTCGATGGTGCCTTGTTCCCGATGCTGTTGTTGTTGCTGGCCTACATGGCCCGCTTTCTGTTGCAGCGCTGGTTGCCGGTGGCGGTTTTCAAGATTGCGATTCCGGTGCTGATCGCCTTGCTCGTGATCCGTCTGGGTGTCAAGGTTTTGCAGGCGGCCTTCCAACAGACGCCCGTGGTGCGACTGTTGGAGAGAAGCATTTCATGGCTTGCCTGGCTGGCGATGGTGTTGTGGGTTAGTGGCCTGTTGCCCGTGGTATTGGAGGAACTTGACCAGATCAGCTGGAAGGTGGGTGGTTCCGCCATGTCGGTGCGTACCATGATTGAGGGCGCGCTGACCGCCGGCGGGGTGCTGATCGTCACGCTGTGGATTTCGTCGGGTATCGAGTCCCGCTTGCTCCGGTCAGCAACCGGCGGCGAACTCTCCCTGCGAATGGCCATGAGCAATGCGACCCGCGCCTTGCTGCTGTTTGTGGGATTGCTGGTGGCGCTGTCGGCGGTCGGTATCAACCTGTCTGCCTTGTCGGTGCTGGGTGGTGCGATTGGCGTGGGCGTCGGTTTTGGCTTGCAGAAACTCGCCGCCAACTACGTCAGCGGCTTCGTCATTCTGGCTGAACGCAGTATGCGCATCGGTGACAACGTGCGGGTTGATGGCTTTGAGGGCCGCATTACGCAGATCAATGCACGCTACACGGTGATCCGCTCTCTTGTTGGGCGCGAGGCCATTGTGCCCAACGAGATGCTGATCACCAGTCGCGTGGAAAACCTTTCACTGGCTGATCCGCAAGTCTGGCAATTCACCACCGTGACTGTGGGCTATGACAGCGATGTCGATCTGGTGATAGGGCTTCTCAAAGAGGCGACATTCAATCAAGAGCGGGTATTGCGCAGTCCGGAGCCGTCGGTGTCGCTCTCTTCCTTTGGCAGTGACGGGCTTGAGTTCACGGTGGGTTACTGGATAACCGACCCGGAGAACGGCAGCCTGAATCTCAAGTCCCTGATCAACCTCGATATTCTCAAGGCGCTGCGCCAACACCATATCGAGATACCGTTTCCGCAGCGAGTCCTTCATACGCCGCAGCCGGCGACCCGATGAGCTTCGGCTTGGGCATTTCTTGTTGCTATAATAAAAAGCACGGTCGTACTATTTTGTCTCTGTTTCTTTATGGATTGTCGTGTGGACGACGAGTCTGACGAGCGACAGCGCATAGAATCCAAGTTGACGTGCACGTCAATCATGATGCCGGGCACAGCCAACAATTCACCGAATTCTTAACAACTCTGGAGTGGAAGCAATGAAAGTCCTGGTCGCAGTCAAGCGCGTGGTGGACTACAACGTGAAGGTCCGCGTCAAGTCGGACAACACGGGTGTAGACATCGCCAATGTCAAGATGAGCATGAACCCCTTTGACGAAATCGCCATCGAAGAAGCGGTTCGCCTGAGAGAAAAAGGCGTAGCCACGGAAGTGATCGCCGTCTCCTGCGGCGTCACCCAGTGCCAGGAAACCCTGCGCACCGCGATGGCCATAGGTGCAGACCGCGCCATCCTGGTCGAGACTGCTGCCGAACTGCAACCGCTGGCCGTCGCCAAACTGCTCAAAGCGCTGATTGACAAAGAACAACCGGGCCTCGTCATCCTCGGCAAGCAAGCCATCGATGACGACTGCAACCAGACCGGCCAGATGCTCGCCGCCCTGGCCGACCTGCCGCAAGCCACCTTTGCCAGCAAGCTCGAAGCTGCTGACGGCAAACTAAAAGTCACACGCGAAGTCGATGGCGGCCTGGAGACCCTCTCCATCAGCCTGCCTGCGATCATCACCGCCGACTTGCGCCTGAACGAGCCGCGTTATGTGACGCTGCCCAATATCATGAAGGCCAAGAAGAAGCAGATGGACGTCTTCAAGCCCGAAGACCTTGGCGTTGACGTCAGCTCACGCATCAAGACCCTCAAAGTCACCGAGCCACCCAAACGCAGTGCCGGCATCAAGGTGCCAGACGTCGCAACTTTGGTGGCCAAACTCAAGAACGAAGCAAAAGTTATTTAATCAACATTGTCATCCCGTCCCCGGATCAGGTCCGGGGGATCCGGGATCCATGGATTGCGGGTCAGGCCCGCAATGACAAATTTCCTGGAGCAGATTCATGACATCCCTAGTTATTGCTGAACACGACAACACTTCCATCAAGGGCGCAACCCTCAACACCGTCACAGCTGCCCTCAAGTGCGGCGGTGATGTGCATGTGCTGGTGGCCGGTGCCAACGCAGGTGCTGCAGCCGCCGCAGCGGCGCAGATTGCTGGAGTGGCCAAAGTCCTGCACGCCGATGCAGAAGGTCTGGCCCATGGTCTGGCCGAGAACGTCACAGCCCAGATCCTGGCCATCGCACAGAACTACAGCCACATCCTGTTTCCGGCAACGGCTTCGGGCAAGAACATTGCGCCGCGTCTGGCAGCCAAGCTCGACGTAGGACAGATCTCGGACATCACACGGGTCGATGCACCGGACACCTTTGAGCGCCCGATCTATGCCGGCAACGCCATGGCGCAGGTACAAAGTAGCGACGCCATCAAGG
>CAITQH010000523.1 GCA_903894475.1 uncultured beta proteobacterium | reverse complement strand
TGTCATCCCGGACTTGATCCGGGATCCAGTGCCACGCGAGCCATGGATTGCGGGTCGGGGCCCGCAATGACAAGCAGGGGAGTAACTGTTCATGGAAAGCGTAGCGACGCGGCAATCCATGCAGCCAAAGGTGCTTGAAAACCCCCTGATTGCAAATCACTGATCAAGGGCGCTGCTGGGCACGCCGCTCAAGCATGAAACTGACGCGATCACGGCCCTCTTCCTTGGCGCGGTACATCGCGGCGTCGGCCCACTTCAGCAGGCCCTCGACGCTTTGGTGCTGCGGCTCGATCAGCACCACGCCGATGCTGGCGCTGCAGCGGTGTTCGATGGTTTCAGAATCGATCCCAGCGGGTAGCAGGTAGGGCGCTGCCAGGGCAACGCGGATTTTTTCAGCCAGCCTGTTGGCTTGTTCCGCCGCCTGGGCCTGCTGCGCTGTCAGGTCGCCCAGCAGCACGACAAATTCGTCACCGCCAATGCGCGACACCGTGTCCACGGCACGCACGCAACTGTTCAGCCGAAGCGCAACCTCCATCAACAGCATGTCGCCCGCCCCGTGGCCGTGCTGGTCGTTCAGCGGCTTGAAATTGTCCAGGTCCAGGTAGATCAGCGCCCCAAAGAGTTTGCTGCGCCGGTTCACAGCCAGGGCCTGCCCCATGCGGTCGAGCAACAGGCGCCGGTTCGGCAGGGCCGTCAGCGGATCCAGAAAGGCGAGTTGGCGCACCCTCTCTTCCATCATTCTGGCCTTGCTGATGTCCTGCACAAAGCCCAGCACCATCAGCGGCCTGCCCCGAGCATCGGTTTCCATTGTGGCCACTGAATGGGTGATCCTGGCAGGCGAGCCGTCAGCCGGTATGACGGTGAACTCAATGTCGTACTTGACACCGTCATTGACAAAATTCATCAGACTTTGATGCGCCCGTTGCCTGTCCTGCTCGGCAATGCAGGCTTCAAAGCGGTCGATCGGAAAATTCCCGGCAAGCGCTGGAAATCCGAAAATGCGCATGCCTTCGGCCGAAGCCCATATTTCGTTCGTTACCAGGTTGTAAGTCCAGGAGCCGGTGCCGCTAATGCTCTGCACGATCTCCATCTGCTTTTGGCTGATGCGCAGCGCTTGCTCCGATTGCCGCAAGGCAGATTCGGCCCTCGTTCTTTCCGAAATGTCATGAACGATGGACATCAATTCGATTCGACCCCCCATCGAAATCGGGGTCGAGTGCACTTCGACCTCGCGTACCTCACCCGTGGCCAGCCGATGCCGGAAGAGAAAATAGTTTCTCTCCTCGTGCACGGCCTTTTGCATTTCCTCGGCGATGCGCTGCGGCGAGAGCAGATTGATGTCATTGACCGACATGCCAATCAACTTCTCCGGTGGGTAGCCATAGTAAGCGGTGGCGCTCCTGTTGGCTTTGAGGATCTGCCCGGACAGCGGGTCGATCAGCAGCATCACCGAACTGTTCTTTTCGAACAGTTGACGAAAACGCAACTCGCTGTCGCGCAACGCCAGTTCATGGCCCTTATCGATCTTTTCAGAATTCAAGACACCAACTTTCGTCATCGCGAGGCCCTGAGCAGAACGTCACTGCGATTGCCGCGTCGCTTGCGCTCCTCGCAATGACGGTAGCACGGCAGTCCATGCCCCCGGACTTCCTGGATTGCCGCGTCGCTACGCTCCTTTCCATGAACAGTTACTCCCCTGCTTGTCATTGCGGGCCCCGACCCGCAATCCAT
>CAITQH010000522.1 GCA_903894475.1 uncultured beta proteobacterium | reverse complement strand
ACTGAATCGAGTCAATCTGCGTGATGCTGCGCGCCAGTTCCTGCTCCATTGCCGCGTTGTAACGAACCTGTTCCATGAACTGGCTGGTCGTCATGGCAGACTGGTCTTTCAGCGAGTCAAGGCCTGACTGCGCGGTCTTGGGCAAACCCTTGGAGGCCAGGTAGAGCCGAGCTTCGTGGTAACGACTGGCCGGCACGGTGATCTGACCGTTGGAGGTATCAATCACCGGCTTGAACTCGCCCGCCTTGAGCGCTTCAAAGGCGGCCTGTTGATCGGCCTCGGTAACGCCCGAGAGAACCGAGCGATAGGTCGGCGCATTCATCAGTGTGTAAACCAGCGCAAACGCCAGCAGGGCCAGTGCAACCACCATCATCGGCAGCGACTTCTTGACCACGGGTTGATTCAGGATCTGTTTAACGGCGCCAAACGGACCAGGCGCCGTTAGCGTCAGCGCACCGCCATTTTCATGCGCGAACTCAGCCGAGGCAGACATCGGCAGCGCTGCCGCCGGCAATCCGGTGTTGCTGGTGGCCAGCGGCGTGGGCCGGCCAGGAGCGGCGGCAAAGTTGGCGGTCGGAATGGTAGCGCTGGCAGTGGCCATGTCGGTGTCCTTTCTGAATCAGACTCAAACCGGCATATTCAAGACTTCTTCATAAGCCTTGAGTACCTTGTTGCGAACCTGCAAAGTGGCTTCAAACGAAAGCGATGCCTTTTGCATTTTCAGCACCACATCGGTCAGGGGTACGCCTTCACCGCGTTCAAAAGCGTGCGCCGTGTATTGCGCGTCAAGCTGAGTCGCGTTGGTCTGCCCAACCGCCTGGCGAACCAATTCGGAGAAATTGGTTTTCTCGGGGGCGGCGTCCGAGGGTGCATCGATACCCACACCGGTAGCCTGCGACTGGTGCGCTTTGAGCGTCTGCAGCATGGCGGCAATGTTGGCATTTGAAGTGGCTTTTTCAATCATGGTGAACCTTCAGGATGTCAAGGCCAAGCCCTGGGAGTAACTCCGGAACTTGGCCATTTTGTAGCGCAGCGTGCGTGGACTGATGCCCAGCTTTTCTGCCGCTGCGTTGCGACTCTGTGTTGTCTCCAGAGCGGCCTGAATCAGGCGTTGCTCACTGGATTTGACATTCGCCTGCAGCCCCGAGCCCAGAGGCGCCAGCGCGTCTGTTTGGGCCTGTGGCAGCAGACTCGACAAGTCTGTCTCGACCAGCGCCGCCACCGGTGCTGCTGCCATGACGCTCGGCAGCGCGGCACTGTCGTCAAACATCAGGTGCTCTGAGGTGATCAAGTGATCGCTGCAAACCACGATGGCCCGCAGCACCACATTCTCAAGCTCGCGTACATTGCCCGGCCAGGCATATGCCAGCAGTTGCGCTTGCGCCTCGGCACTGACCCGGTAGGGCTGGCCATCAGCCGCATGGCGCGCCAGCAAGCGCGCCACCAGCGGCAGGATGTCGCCCGGGCGCTGCAGCAAAGCCGGCACGCGCAATTTGAAAGTGCTCAGACGGAAATACAGGTCTTCGCGGAATTCACGCTGCAAAATGGCCTCTGCCAGATTCTTGTTGGCTGCCGCAATCACGCGCACGTCCAGCGTTACCAGTCGGTCGCCCCCGAGCCGCACCAGCGTGCGCTCCTGCAACACGCGCAGCAATTTGGCTTGCAGGTGGATCGGCATCTCGGTAATTTCATCCAGGAACAGGGTGCCGCCCTGGGCCTGCTCAAACAAACCCTTGTGCTCCTTCAGGGCACCGGTAAAAGCGCCTTTCTCATGACCAAAGAGCATGTCTTCTATCATCAACTCGGGGATGGCGGCGCAGTTCAATCCGATGAACGGCCCCCTGGCAGCCGCTGATGACTCGTGCAACACGCGCGCCAGCACCTCCTTGCCCGAGCCGGTCGGCCCTTCCAGCAACACCGTCACATTGGCTTGCGCCACGCGCTGCGCCAGGGCCAGCAAATTGCGGCTCGCCGGGTCCACATAAACCACACTGCGAGAAGCCGCCGCACGCGTTGGCGCCGCTGGTTTTGCTGGCAGAGGTTTCGCGGATTTATCTTGCGAGCGGGAAAGCGCGGTTTGCCACTGCGCAGTCGACCAGTCATCGAGGTCAAGCACATGACAAGCACCCTCCTGCATCGCTGCCACCGCAATTTCCAGCGACTTCCGCTCGACCCGGCAGATCACCGGACGCTGGCAGTCCACGCTCTGCATCAGGGTCTGCACTTCGCGCAGCAAATCAACGCTGCCAGCCAGCCGAATCACCAGGCAATCGGCGTCGGGCAGTTGATCCTGCAACTCATCCAGCGTGCTAACCACGCGCGCCTGCAAGCCGACCACGGCCAACTGCGCCTGCTCCGCAACGCCCAGCGGGCGAAACGGATCAAGCCAGAGTCCTCGTTGTGAAATCGACGGTGAAATCATAAAGATCTGTCGTACTTTTGTAAGTTGATACTTCAGATGCGCAAGAGTCATGCCATCGAATAAGTTCCCTTATCGACGGATTTCCGACACGCCGGGCGGCTTGCCAATAAAGCCCTGGCAGGGCTCGCCGTCGAGGCGCAAGACTTCGACGCTGGGCAGCGCGCGCGACTTGAAGCCGTAGAACCGGCAGCTGTGGGGCAAGCGCGGATCCCAGCTGGTAGCCAAATGCACGCACTGCCTGCAATGAACTGGCGCTGCAGGGGGCGCTCGGCCCGAAATGTTAGCTGCCATGAATGCCTTGTAGATCGATTCAGTTCAGACCCTGCGTTATGGAATGCCCAGCCTGCTGCGGCAAGCTGTCGAGTTTTCGACGGTCATTGTGTCGCCTGCGATTCAGGTAACACGATCAGCAAATTGCATGCCACCGAACGCTTTGCCTACTATAAAATCCGCCCAACTCAGAAAACCACCCACCGTGCCTGCAACGAACAACGAAGACGCCCGCGTTACCGACGAAGAGCTGCGCTTGTTGCTGAGCCCCGCCCCGGTAGGAAAAGAGGCGGGCATCAACAACAATTTCTGGTATCGCAACGTGTTCATGCTGGGCATGTCGATCTTCGACAGCGTCGTATTGCTGGTTTTTCCGGAAGAAATTTTTCGCGCCTTCAATTTTCATGAGGGTGCAACCGACATGGTGCGCTATCTGTGGATGGTTGGCTGGTTTGGCGTGCTGGTCACGGTGCTGTACGGCTACAGTTATCTCAAGGATTGGGAATTTGAGCGGGTCTCTCTGATCTGCTTCTCGGTCATGCTGACCAATCTGGGGCATGACTTCTTCTATATCTACAGCCTCGACATCGCGATCCAGGCCAACGTTATTTTCTTCACCCTGCTGCGCTTGTTGGCGATCTGCTTCCTGTTCATCAATACCGTCCAGGCCAGGCATGCACCGCCTGTGCATCAACGGCTATGGCCGCAGTGGAAGAGATAGACAGCCTGCCGTCATCGCGAGGCCGTAGGCCGTGGCGATCCATGCCCCCTGAGCATCACCAAATTGCCTTGGCCTGGAAGTTTTCGGTGCCGATGCGAGCACTGGTCGGCTGAGAGCGACCGGTTTGCCCGAGCCTACCAGAATTGAAAAGAGCCCGTGACCGTGGCCGCAGGAACGAGGGTAGAAATTGCTTCATTTGGATTGCACTCTCTGCACAGCCTGCGCCATGAGCACCTGAGTCGAACCTAACTTATCAGCGCTCTGCAAAGCCTGTTGCAGCGCACTCAGCAGATCGCTCGCCGACTCCATGTATTCGTGTACCAATCGATTCCTGAGTTCACGAAGTTCGATCCAGACCTGGGTTGATTCGATCCAACCCAATTTCTCGGCGCGCAGCAGGTTATCGAGTTGCGAGCCAGTCTTCTCGATGTTTAGGCGCAGCAGCGCGGGCAACAACTTATCGCCCAGGGTGTCCTGCAGTCGCCCATATCGGGACACGAAGGCGTCCAACATTTCACTGTGCTCATCGCTGCTCTCGAGAGATTCAACCCAAGCCAGGTCAATGTTCATCGAGCAAAGTCGACCCACCGTCCGCTCAAGATAGCGCGCCTCTTTTGCAGTGATCCGCACGAGTTGCTGGGCAACAAACAAACCATCTTGCGCCGCGTTCATAAGATGATCCCGGTACGCAATGCTTGTTCATGGATTGGCAGCATCGGTTTGAGCACGTCCCTGATCAAGACATCCACCTTGCGACCACCCAGTTTGATATACAGGCTGGCCGACAGGCGGCATTCCTCCTGGATGCGATTTTCCAGGGTCCGGATCGGTTCCACCAACAAATCGATATCACCGCCACGCTGCGTATCATCAACACGACTACCAAACAGCCTGACTACAGTTGCATCGCCAAACTGGCGAGCAACCTCATCCTTGATGATATTGCGCGTCTTATCGTCAAGCCTCATCTATTGCCCCGGTATGTAGAAATGATCGATCGTAGTTTACTGGACTCGAAATACCGACTGACTCACTTTGGCTTTCCCACCCGGATAAAGGTCACGTTTTCCGATGTGTACTCAGGCGGGTTCTGGCAGATCAGGTTCAGCCGCGCCATATCTTGTTTCGATTCCCGAGTCATCAGTTGGCCCAGTTTTCCAGTTGGAGGCCCTTCACTCGTTTGAACTCACTGGTGTTGTTGGTAACCAGTGTGGCGTCAATGGCCAGCGCGTGGCAGGCGATCCACAGGTCATTGGCCCGGATCGGCGTCCCAACTGCGCGTAGCTGCGCGAACTGCACCGCGTAGTGCTGGCCCAGGTCACGGTTAACAGCGTAACGCACCGGTAACTTTCCCACTTGTACCCGCCGCAATGATTACGTCAGTGTTCGAGCACATCATCCTCAAAGAGATGCTTGAGCGGTTGCGCAGCTGAGGCAGATTGCACCAAATCCCCGTCCATGACAAAATATGGCTATCCATAATTT
>CAITQH010000521.1 GCA_903894475.1 uncultured beta proteobacterium | reverse complement strand
GCTTCACCATGACAGCCGGCGGCGTCTGGACCTACAACCTGAACAATGCCAACGCAACGGTGCAAGCACTCAATGTTGGAGGCACGCTGACCGATACCTTTACCGTGACCACGGTAGACGGCACAGCGCAGGTCATCACGGTGACGATCAACGGCACCAACGACGCCGCCATCATCAGCGGCACCAGCACCGGAGCAGTGATCGAGGCAGGTGGTGTGGCCAACGCCATCGTCGGAACACCAACCGCTACTGGTACCCTGACCGATACCGACGTGGACAACCTGGCCAATACCTTCACGGCAGTGGCTACGGCAACAACCAGCACGGGTGGTTTTGGCAGCTTCACCATGACAGCCGGTGGCGTCTGGACCTACAACCTGAACAATGCCAACGCAACAGTGCAAGCACTCAATGTTGGAGGCACGCTGACTGACACATTTACGGTCACTACGGCAGACGGCACAGCGCAGGTCATCACGGTGACGATCAACGGCACCAACGACGCAGCCATCATCAGCGGCACCAGCACCGGAGCAGTGATCGAGGCAGGTGGTGTGGCCAACGCCATTGCCGGCACACCGACAGCTACCGGCACATTGACAGACACCGACGTGGACAATGCAGCGAACACATTCACTGCAGTGGCGACTGCAACCGCAAGCACCGGCGGCTTTGGTACCTTCACCATGACCGCCGGTGGCGTCTGGCTCTACACACTCAACAACGCCAACACAACGGTGCAGGCACTCAATGTCGGACAGACACTGAGCGACAGCTTTAGCGTCACGACAACTGACGGCACCAGCCAGGTAGTAAGCATCACCATCAACGGCACCAACGATGCAGCCATCATCAGTGGCACCAGCACCGGCGCTGTGGTTGAAGCTGGCGGTGTGGCCAACGCCATCGCCGGAACACCGACAGCTACCGGCACATTGACCGACACCGACGTGGACAATGCAGCGAACACCTTCACGGCAGTAGCCACGGCTACGACCAGCACGGGTGGCTTCGGTACGTTCACGATGACAACTGGCGGCGTCTGGACCTACAACCTGAACAACGCCAACGCAACAGTGCAGGCGCTCAATGTGGGAGGCACGCTAACTGACACATTCACGGTAACTACCGTCGACGGCACAGCCAAGGTGGTAAGCATCACCATCAACGGCACCAACGATGCCGCCATCATCAGCGGCACCAGCACCGGCGCAGTGATTGAGGCTGGTGGTGTGGCCAATGCCATCGCCGGCACACCGACTGCTACCGGCACGCTGACCGACACCGACGTGGACAATGTGGCCAACAGCTTCACGGCAGTGGCTACAGCGACCGCCAGCACGGCTGGTTTCGGTACCTTTACCATGACCGCCGGCGGGCTTTGGAGCTACACGCTCAACAACGCCAACGCCACGGTGCAGGCGCTCAACGTTGGCCAGAGCCTGACCGATACCTTCACGGTGACAACCATCGACGGCACGGCGCAAGTCATCACCGTGACGATCAACGGCACCAACGACGCCGCCATCATCAGCGGCACCAGCACCGGAGCAGTGGTTGAGGCTGGCGGCGTGGCCAATGCCATCGTCGGTACGCCGACCGCTACCGGCACACTGACCGATACCGATGTAGACAATGCGGCCAACAGCTTCACGGCAGTGGCGACTGCAACCGCAAGCACTGGTGGCTTCGGTACCTTCACGATGACGGCTGGCGGTGTATGGACCTACAACCTGAACAATGCCAACGCAACGGTGCAAGCACTCAATGTTGGAGGTACGCTGACTGACACATTTACGGTCACTACGGCAGACGGCACGGCGCAGGTCATCACCGTGACGATCAACGGCACGAACGACGCCGCCATCATCATCGGCACGAGCACCGGAGCTGTGGTCGAAGCAGGTGGTGTGGCCAATGCCATCGCCGGCACGCCGACCGCCACAGGCACACTGACCGACACCGACGTGGACAATGTGGCCAACAGCTTCACGGCAGTGGCTACAGCAACCGCAAGCACGGCTGGTTTCGGTACCTTCACGATGACCGCCGGTGGTGTCTGGACCTACAACCTGAACAATGCCAACACAACAGTGCAGTCGCTCAATGTGGGAGGCACCCTAACTGACACGTTTACGGTCACTACGGTCGACGGTACAGCCAAGGTGGTAAGTATCACCATCAACGGCACCAATGACGCAGCCATCATCAGCGGCACCAGCGCAGGCGCAGTGGTTGAAGCAGGTGGTGTCGCCAACTTCATCGCCGGTACACCAAGCGCGACCGGAACGCTGACCGATACCGACGTGGACAACCCGGCCAATACCTTCACGGCAGTGGCAACCGCCACGACCAGCACGGGTGGTTTCGGCAGCTTCACGATGACAGCCGGAGGTGTCTGGAGCTACAACCTGAACAACGCCAACGCAACAGTGCAGGCGCTCAATGTTGGAGGCACGCTAACCGACACCTTCAGTGTAACGACTGTCGACGGCACAGCCAAGGTGGTAAGCATCACCATCAACGGCAGCAACGACGCCGCCGTCATCAGCGGCATCAGTACCGGGTCAGTGATCGAGGCCGGCGGCTCACCGGCCGCTCCAATACCAGGAACACCGACGGCCACAGGCACGCTGACCGACACCGATGTAGACAATGCGGCCAACAGCTTCACGGCAGTGGCCACAGCCACCACCAGCACGGGCGGCTTCGGCAGCTTCACGATGACAGCCGGCGGTGTCTGGAGCTACACGCTGAACAATGCCAACCCGACCGTGGATGCGCTCAATACCGGCCAAACATTGATTGACACGTTCACCGTAACTTCAGTGGACGGAACGGCTCAGGTAGTGACGGTGACGATCAACGGCACGGATGACGGCATCACGGTAGCGCAAGCGCTGGTGTTGCGGGCAGCGCAGCCTGCCGCAGTGATCTGGCTGCTGGATACGGCAGCGAACTTGCTGGCCGCCAGCACTGCATTGGTGACCAGTGCGGCCCGGGTCACCGTGACGGATGCCATCTCGGTAAGCAACGCAGCGACTTTGCTGGCAAAGAATACGCATGCGGTATTCAATAGCCTGTCGGACACGTCCGTGAATCTGGCTACGACGACCGTGGCGGTGGGTCATGCCGCTGTGGACATCACAGCGATCGATGGTGCAACGGTGCTGCAGGCAACTGCAATCCATGCCCTGACCAACACCGGCATCAAGACTTACAACGTGGCTGACACCGCAGCAGCACTGGCCGGCGCAACCACGCTGGCTGCGGCCGCGGTGGTCAATGCCGCAGTCATTGTTACGGCCACCACCAACGCAACGGTTGCACAGGCGACGATCATCCATGCATTCACCAACAGTGGTGCGCAGGTCTACAACATTTCGGACACGGCATCGGCCATGGCAGCTGCACCCGTTGCGACAGGAAATGGTGCGACCGACATTATTGTGAGCAACCCAGCCACAATTGCGCAGGCCATTGCGTTCAATGCCTTTGCCAATAGCGGCACGCAGAGCTATGGCATTGCTGACACGGCGGCGCACATACTGGCGGCATTCAGTCTGACGGTTACCAACGCAAATCTGGGTGTTTCTGTCACCGACACGCCTATCCTGTCCGTGGCCAACGCCAACACCCTGGTTCTGACCTATCACGCCGGCATCATCTACACCTTGCTCGACAGCAGCGCCGCGTTGCTGGCTGCGCCAGTGGTGCTGGTGCAATCGGCCAGCAACGTGTCTGTGATTGACGCCATCGCGGTCGCGACAGCCACTCCGCTGCTGGCCGAACTTGGCGCCACTGCACACATGACCTACAGCCTGACCGATGCGTCGGTCAATCTGCTGGCGGCCATATCAACGACGGTAAGCGGGGCGACACTTGTGTCAGTGACCAACGCGATCTCGGTTGCAAACGCTTCGTCTTTGCGCGCACTGAACATCCACACGAACTACAACCTGTCCGATACCGCGGCCAATCTCGCTGCTGCACCGGCGGCTGTGGCCAACGGTGCAATCAATATGCTTGCCACAACGGCTGCCAGCGTGGCGCAGGCGACCACCATCGTTGCCTTTACCAATACTGGCACGCTGAGCTACAGCCTGAGCGACACTTCGGCGCACCTGCTTGCTGCACCTTCCGTGATCCTTACCGGGGCAAGCAGTATTGCAGCGACCGATGCGATCACGGTGGCGCAGGCACTGACTTTGCTGGCGGGCAATGCCAACGCCACCTATGCCTTGTCCGACAGCGCCGCGAACCTGGCTGCAACAACGGTGAATGTTGGTCATCACGCCTTCCTCATCAATGCCACGACACCCGTGACCGTGCTGCAGGCGGATGCCATCCACGCCATTGCCAATGTTGGCGTGCTGACGACACTCGGAGTTGCTGACACTGCCGCTCATCTGGTTGCCGCCATCAACGCTCTGGATGTGGCGCTTGCAAGTGCCATTTCCTTCACCGTGCTGGATGCTGTCACTGTCGCGCAAGCAGACAAGATCCATGGCTTCAACAGCATTTCAGCGCAGGCATCGTACGCCGTGTCGGACAGTGTCACCAACGTACTCGCGGCGATGACCGCACATGATGCTGCGCTGGGTAGCGCTACGACCTTCACGCTGTCGGGCACTGCCACAGTCGCGCAGGCCGACACCATCCACGCCTTCAACGCGAGCTCGGCCCTGGTCAACTACGCGCTGCTCGATACGTCTGCGCATCTGCTTGCGGCTATCAACCTTGCCGATCCGGCACTCGCTCTGGCCAGCAGCATGGCGGTGTCAGGAACTGCCACTGTGGCGCAAGCTGCAGATATCCTGGCTTACACCGGCCTGCATGCCCAGACCGCCACCTATGCACTCGCAGATACCGCAGCGGACTTCCTCAGCACGGTGGACCTGAGTATCATTGTTGGCGCGACGCAGGTCATCGTGACTGACTCGCCAACCCTTGTGGTCAGCGATGTCGATAACCTCATCTTCCTTAACGCCAACACCAGCTTCGCCGTCGGATACAACCTGGCCGACACTGGCATCAATCTGCTCAATCCGCTCAATCCGGGAACCGTCACCGGTGCTTTGCTGGTCACCGTCACCGATACACCCGGTCTGTTGACGGCCGAAGCCAACACGCTGCTGGTGGTAGATCATGCGGTCTTCCCGTTTGGCTACGACCTGTTCGACTTCGCTGCTGAACTGGTCGCGGCGGCGCCAGCCATTATCCATGGTGCCGGCACGGTAACAGCACTCGAGCCGCTGCTGGCGGCTCAGGCGAGTACCCTGCATGCCGAACTGGGACTGGGCGCGATCATGAGCTATGACCTGCTCGATACCGCGGCGCATCTGGCAAGCGCTGCAGCGGTGCTGGTGACGGGGGCCAACCTGGTTACGGTGAGCGACACCGCGACGGTGGCACAGGCCACAATCATTCACAACGAGGCGCCAACGGCGCTCTACAGCATCACGGACGCATCAAGCACTCTTGCAACTGCGCTCAACACAGGCAATGCGAATCTCGTGTCGGTCGAAAATGCCACCACCCTGGCAGTGACTGACGCCAGCGGGATCCTCAAGGTCAATGCCAACGAGTTCGGCAATCTGCTCACCGGGCCGTCCCTGCTCGCCGCGAACGACACCATTACGATCGATGGTGTTGATGTCAACGTCAACCTGGGTGTCCTGCACGCATTTGGCGGTAACACCGCCGCCATTCAGGCCTTGACGCTGGGCGGAGCCAGTCACGGATCCTATATCGTCAACATGGGAACTTCCGGCGAAACGGCTGTGTTCATGGAAGGCACTGGCTTGCAAAATATCACCGCGGCCTCGGGTCTGTCCGAGAAATTCACGGTGGGTCTGACCAACGCCGGTGGTTCGACCATCAGCAATCTTGAGATTGGTGATTCGATCGACACGATTGGCGCAAAGAATCCCAGCCTCACGACGCAGGTGGGTTCGGCAGCGTTGGTGAATGGCGCCGGGAAGTGGGCCTTTGCAGGCGGTGCGCTGACCTGGTGGGACGCAACCACGGCCAGTGCCGATCATCTGACTTTAACGCTGGCAGCGACTGCACACGGATTGTCGGAAGATGCTAACCGGCACAGTTTTACGGTCATTTGAAGCAGCCAATCGACGCCATCAGGCCCACTATCCTGATGGCATCTTTCGGAGTCAGCAGCCCCGGCATCCAGGATGCCGGGGCTGCTGTGTTTTGCGCCCATGCTGCTCCGCCCGCCGCCATGGCAGCCAGGCTCCTGGCGCTGCTCAACTGCCTCCCCCAATCGTGGGTCAAGCCATTGGGGATTTGCCGCAATCTCACCCACAGTGGTCCCCGAGCGCCCGGTCCTGCGATCGCAGATTCACTCATCTCCACAAGCCCGCTAGCACGGAGAAGCGCGCTGTTTCCTTCTTTACCAGATATTGATTCAACACTCCGACGATCTGGAACAGATATTGCATACCTACCCTTATCGAAGAGCGAATACAGCGCTGTTCGATGTGGACCGTTTGTGGTCCGCGTGCTCATGTAAGGGACCCTGTTCGCAGCGATGCGGCGGGGAGGGTATTGCGTCAATCTTCTCAGGAGTCAATCATGAAATATGCAACAGTAATAGGCGGTCGATATGGAGGGCAGGTGCAGCGCTGGTTATTCCTGCTGCTTGCCATGTTGTCATTTATAAGTGCCGCTCCGGTGCAGGCGGCCAGAATTAACAACGGCATCGGTGTGCCCGGACCGACCGCCCTGTTTGCACCTTCGCCCGTTCCGCCACAGTTCGATATAACTGGCTTCATTCAGGATGCCACGGTTGCGGCTGTGGGTTCGATGTGTCCGACGGTGACGGATCCGCGCCTGATGGGCGGCACGGTCACATTGAACGGGCAAAAGATTACGGTGCCCTGCAACACCGTCCTGCAGATGCCGGCCTTCGCAACCACCTGGGCCGACCTGTTCACGCTGGCACCGCAGGACATCACGCCGGTTGGCAAGAGTGGTCTGGCCCTGGCCGATCCGCTTGCTCCGGGCATGCTTGGTGCGCCGGTTGACGCCGCCGCCGGTCTGCTCAACCACTTGCCCACGGGTGTCACCTTCCGCCCGGCGAATGCGTCCTTGCCCTCGCACGAGATTCATGTGGTTGGCAACATCATCAATGGTCAGTACATTGCCGGACTCATCTTTATCTCCCAGCAGTCCCTGAATTCTGGCAGCGGCATCATCAGCTGTATCGACTACGCCACCGGTGAAATCCAGGTGGGTGGCACTGTTGTAACCGCGTTGGGTGCCGCCTGCCCGGCCCCCGCACCCGGTGTTGCAAGGGTGCGCATGAACGACCCGGTCGGGCGTTTTGGTATTGTTCACGGCGGACCCAACAGCGTTGGTGCTGACGTGATCGAGCCCGGTTATGACCCGCGCTACACCGCCGACACCGACAATCCGACCATGCATTCAGCGCTCGGTTTTCCGATCTGCATCCCACGTGCCAACCCGGTCAACGCCATCGTCGATCCGATCACCGGTGCACCCATCACGGCAGGTACCGATCCGCTTTGCCCGATGTACAACCGTCCAGTTGTCCCAAATTGCAAATCGTTTGACCCGTTGACCGGCATCGTGCCGTTTGGCGCGCAGACAGCAGGTTATTGCACTACCTGGGTCATGGATGCTCCTGGCGCGCATGCCGCCAACCCCAGCGCAACCGACCCAACCGTGGCGGCTCCGCTGGTCCCTGGCGACACCATCACCTTCTCTGGTACGCTGAAAGCGGATGCCAGCGGCGCACAGTACATATCGGCCCATACCATTGGCGCCAACCTGGGCATCTATACGCTGCCGCACACCCAGCCTTCCTATATCTTCATGGAAGGCGTGTTGGTGGGAGCGGGTGGGGCGACAGTGGGTGGCTTGGCCGCAGAGGCGACAACAAGGCTGATGTGGATCGGCTTTGCAAGCGACCCGACCGAACTGGTTGACTTCTTTGCAATTCATCAGGATCCAGTAACTGGCGCAAGCTCCGAGTTTCATATCGGGACGCAGGACCCGTGCTGCTCCCCGCTGGGCAGATTCCGCACGCCGGTGAACAATGTAGGGGCCTTCGGCGCGCCGCAACGCAACTACCGCGCGGTCAGCCGCACGGCCTGCCAGCCGCCTGGCGTACATGCGGCAACCACGCTGGCGATCACCTCGATCTGCCATATGGATCCGCTTAACTCGCCCGTTGTCGGTGCTGCTGCGCAGGCAAGCGTCACCCCCAATAGCAACGGTCTGATCGCCGGCCAGTACACCTTGCCCAACTTCGAGTTCATCTTCCCGGAGAATCTGAGCTTGGGTGCGCCCCTGGTGCCAAACAACTTTCAGGATCTGCCGTTTCTGTACTGTGGCTCCGGCCCGGTCAACGGTCCTGGCTCGGGCACGACCGTGGTTGGCCAGTTGATTCCGCCGCCCTGGGCGCTGCCCATGCAGGACCCGGTGTTTGCATCCACTCTGTGCCCGACCGCACTGAAGGTGGGTGGCGCCCCCGTGGTTGTCGGCCCGACCGCGCCTCAGCCAGCCGTCATCAACTCGGTCACCGCCACACCCGCCAGCACGCTGGTTGGCTCACTGACCCGGGTAACGCTGGTGGTCTCGGCTACCAATCCGCAGGGCGGTGCCTTGTCCTACGCCTGGACGGCACCGGCAGGTGTGATCATGTCGTGCGGCACGGCGGTGGCTCCTAACGTTTGCCTGGCAGCTACCAATGCCAACACAACCGTTACCGGAACCTTTACCCCGACCGCTGTCGGCACGCTGGCTTTCACTGTGACTGTTGCCAATGGCGTATTGCCCAATACGACCGCTACCGCGTCGGTTGTGGTGGCCTCCAATACTGCGAAAGCACCAACGCTGAAGAGCTTTAGCGCAACGCCAGCAGGGCCAAGCGCCGGCCAGTTGGTTACCTTGACCGCCATCGGAAACACCAATCCGGCAACCGGCAATGTGAGCTTCAGCTTCAAGCAGACCGGCGGCCCGGCAGTGACCATCAGCGCGATCACGATAACCGGTACCGGAACCGCAGACAGAACTGCCAGAGCGACCTTCATCGCTCCGACTGTGCCTACCAAGACGTCGCTCACGTTCCAGGCAACCGTGAAGGACATCACAACCGGACTGACGACGACCGGTGGTGCAACGCAGGCTTCTGTCACAGTTGCGGCAACACCGCCTGACACCGTGACCTTCATATGTCCGGGATGCGGAATTGCCGGTGGCCAGGTGCTCTATCAAGCCATCGGAAACGTCGGCGGTGTCACGGCACAGCGCGGCAAACTGACTGTCAGCGTCACTTCCTCGGCAACACCGGCGCAGGTGGGTGGAACCATGACGGCCACGTTCTTCAACAACACTCTGGCTGCCAATGTTCCGGGGAGCAGCGCCTTGCCGCTCACCATGACACTGCTGGCGCAACCGGCGGATCCAGTCGGGACATTGCCAGGTGCTTCCATCTGCGGACCCACCGTGTGCTGGACCAATGTGGCGCCGGCTGTGATTGACAACCTGCAGGGAACCCTGCTGCCGCCAACCACGGTGACAGTCACTTCACCACTGGGTGGTCGGGCCACAGTAAGCGGCGCCTCTGCCACAGGTCCGATCGTTATCCAGTAGGAAAAGGAGACGATGCGAGGGAATACTGCCTGACCCCCAGAAGACCGCCGTTGCGGTGGTCTTCGCAGGGTTGGCAGCAATCTATCAAAGAAAGTAATACCCCCCTTGAGGCGGCACGATTCATGTGCCGCCTCTTTTTTTATCTGGCGACTACACACTCGCGTATTTGAGTTTTTGGGGTGGATCAGGCTGACGGCGCACTCAGCTCCGCGGCTGTCCTCCGTCCTGCGGACTCCCCCTTTATGCCGCTGCGCTGAGCGCCCCATCAGCCTGATCCTTCGAGCTGGATTGGAGGAGTTATTGGAGTCTGACCTCAATAACTCAGCAGTGAACTCATGTATGGATTCAGCGGGCAGCGGTACCGGCGCGCATCCGGTGCAAAGAGGCATTGGATGCAGTCAGTTCAAGTCGCTCAGCCAGCCACACTTTAATGACCGATTGGCGGGTGACACCGAGCTTGGTCGCTTCGCGATCCAAGGATTCAATCATCCACGTCGGAAAATCAACATTCACACGCTTTTGTTCCTGCAAAACACGTTTTGCTTTGGACAAGTTCAGGGCTCCTGTGATGTCGACACCTTCATCAAATTGTTTCTCAAAATTCTTAGCTTTCATACAGTGTTACCTCCTCAGTGCGTGCGCGACGAACAGAAGTCAATCGAATATGGGGGCCACGGTACGTGATGACCGCCGACCAATGTTGTGCTTTGCGAGGTTCGATTTGCTCTTGGCAGCGTCAAATTCGAAAGAGGACATGGTATAGAAAGGATACCTTAATTGGTGCCTCAATGAAGATTTGCGGCGGCCCCACAGCACTTTCTGAAGTTCTTGCCACTGCCGCAAGCGCATGGCGAATTTGGGGTCTGACCCCAAAAACTCCTATGGCAAAGACTCAAGCCCGGTTTGTTGCAAGCCGATCAGGTTGACGTTGCTCTGGTTTAGCGGAAGTTCGGCGGCAACAGTCAAGAAATCGATCCTGGTGAGAACGCCGGTGTCGATATAGGCTGCAAGTTGCGAGTTCATGTCTGGCGTTGCAGTCAGTCCCGTGACCGCGTGGTAGATCAGGTTGACGTACGCGCTTGTGCTTGATCCGCCAGCGAGCTGATCCATGATGCCGGCGTTGACCAGAACCGTTGCGGCATCGTGCAGGGTCTTGCCTGCATCAAAAAATTGCAGCAATTGCCCTACCAGCGACCTGTTTTGCAATGACGAATTTCCCAAGACGGCACCGATGAGCAGTGCAGCTTCGCCTCCGGACTGACTCGCGTTCATGTCAAGCGCAAGGGTTGTATCGGAGAAGTGCAGGCGTTCAATGTTGATAAGCGTTTCAGTGTGACCAAAGCCAGCTGTGCTATAGCCGGTTGCGGTGGGCGTGACCAGGTAGCTGGCGTGGTTGGCCGAATAGATTACGGTGTCAATTCCGGCACCACCATCGATGGTGACGCCTTGACCACCAATGAAAGTATCATTTCCCGCCCCACCGGTGATTAGCCCAACACCGGGAGGTAGAGCAAATATTGTTGCCAATTGAACACTCCTTGACAAGGCCTACGGCAGGTTTACCCAGATTCCCGTTGTCGGCGAAATGGTGCCCACTGGTGCCGCCGGAATGGTGGCGAAGTCAAGAAATCCGTTGCTGTTGATATAGCTTGTCAGGCCGTTGCTATTGACCAGGCTGGGCGCCCAAAAATACCATTTCTGCTTGGCAGTATCCCAGGACCACAAGCTGGTGAGGTTGGTGGCAAGTGCAGCGATCTGACCGGGTGCAGGCGGCGTAGGCAACTGGGATGCGATGGCCTCGTCCAGCTGCGCAGGTGTCGGGCTGTCTCCCGTCGAGATCAGACTCCAGCCATGCGGCAAAGCGTGCGTTCCGCCGACAGTCGCAGTGCTTGCCGGTCTGAAACTGTGCGACTGCAGAGCTACGGCTGGAGTTAAGGCTGTGGTGAAACTTGTCATGGCATTGACCCAGAAACCTTCGCCCGCATTGATGGTGTTCAGGAACTCGTAGCCCTGACCTGAAGCAAAAGCCCGCCCGCCGTCACTCTGTGCTGGCGCGTAAAAGGCCCATGTGGGATAGGTGACGCCGAAGGTTGACCCCGCTGTGACCCACTTCCAGACAGTGGAGACTTTGGTCGGATCGCTGAATGTTGTTGCAACCGGAATGGGTGCCTCCAGGCCGTTGCCGAGCAGATTCCAGCCGGTCGCAAGATTCAGGTTCGGTGCCAGCAAATTTCCAAGAGGCGTCACCGCCGCCGAGGTCGGCGAGGCTGCGCCAAATCCTGCTGCGTTGGCGGCGGCAACAGAAAATGTGTAGCTGGTTCCGTTGCTCAGACCGGTGACCGTGATTGGACTTGTCGCTCCGATTGCCGCGTTGCCGCCCGGACTTGATGTGACCAGATAGTTGGTGATGGCACTGCCGCCGACATCGACAGGCGGGCTGAAGTTGACTGTGGCCTGTGCATTGCCGGCAACAGGGCTGCCAATGGCCGGTATTCCAGGGACAGAGGATGCTGCACTGGCAGCACCGAAGCTGCTGTCCAGAATGCCGTTGCTGCCGTAACGCAGGAGCGCAATGGCGGTGTTGCTGCCATTGTCGATGGACCCCGCTGCCAGCACTCTTCCGTCGGCCAGAACGCTGATGGCCTGGCCGGTAAACGCATTGTTTGCCGCTGCGCCGGCCGTACCAAAACTGGTATCCACGGTCCCATCGGCGTTGTAGCGCATCAGGCCGCCCGGGCCGGGCAGGCTGCCCAGTCTGAAGGGGGCAATGCCCGTGGCCGCCAGAAACTTGCCGTCGGCTTGAACTGTCACATCGTTCGCCAGGCGGTAGGCTTGAATCGGAATCAAGCCGGGGTTTGTCACCACACCAGCGGTACCGAAGCTGGTAGCCAGACTTCCGTCGCTGTTGTAGAGCGCGAAAGCACTGTCGTAAGTTCCTCGACCGGCGGGAACATAGCCTGAGATCAAAATTCTGCCACCGGTTTCAAGGGCGACCGTATGGCTTTGGATCACGATGCTGCTGCCGTCGACCGGGTTGACGCCTATGGTGGTGGCGACTCTGCCCGAGACGCCGAAGCTCAAGTCGGAACTGCCGTCACCATTAAAGCGCAGCAGGCCGACATTGCCGGCTACCAGAATCCTGCCGTCCAGCTGGACTGCGATACCGTAAGCTGTACCACTGGTACTTGCAACGCCGTTGATGCCAAAGATTAGATCGGGCGTGCCATCCGTGTTGTAGCGCAACAAGGCGCTACCGGCCGTCAACAGGATCTTGCCGTCGGCCTGAACGACAACGCCATTGACAGCCCCGGCATTGACCGCAACAGAGCCGCCGGTACCAAAGCTCGTGTCCGCGCTGCCGTCTGTGTTGTAGCGTTTCAAGCTGCTTGCGCTTGCCAGTAGAATTTTTCCATCAGCCTGCATGGCGACGCTGATTCCAGGACCGCCTGAAGATGTCACCACGCCACCTGTGCCGAAACCGCTGTCAAGGCTGCCGTCGCTGTTGTAGCGAAGCAGTGCAACCGAGTAGATCTGGTTCAGGCTTGTGCCCGACAGTGCATAGCCGGCCACAAGAGGTTTCCCGTCGGCTTGGACGACAAGACTGTTGCCAGCACCGCCCACCCCCAGTGCGGTGGTCACTGCCAGGGCCAGCGCCGGGGAA
Organism: uncultured beta proteobacterium; assembly: GCA_903894475.1. Classification (GTDB taxonomy): domain Bacteria; phylum Pseudomonadota; class Gammaproteobacteria; order Burkholderiales; family Burkholderiaceae_C; genus Rhodoferax. Next base: position 3,384 of record CAITQH010000521.1, on the reverse strand, counting down.
CACAATCCGACGACGAGCGGCAGTTGGGTGATGTTTAAACGCATGCTATCTCCAGTGCATCAAGGGTGTTGGTCAGGACACTTGCCGTGACCATGGAAGCCTTGCCGAATCCACAGTGCCAAGTGTTACGCGGGCTTGCGCGCATGTGAATACAGCAATATGCCCATTGGAGGGGGTGGCACACTGAAGACGGGCTGACTGGCCGCGCTGCACAACGCGTTTCGAAGCCGCTTCTTGCGTGCAGCAGCTGACGCAAATTCCCCAAAACTGGAGAACCAGAAGTGGGTGTTGCAGTCAGATTACCCCCCGATTCTTGTGCCAGAAAGGGCCGTCAGTTGGCGATTTGCCCCGCAACTTGGGGATATGACCCAAATTCTTCGGACCCTGGCACGCTTACTGCTGTTGCCTGGTGAGAAGGTCGAAATCGCGCACACACACAAGCCTGTCTGCGACGACTCAGATCGGTGCATCAACCCAGGGGATCGGTCCGCCAATGAAGTCTAGCCCAGCCCATCGTCGAGTTCCGGCAATCTGCCAGATTCGCCCGTGGCTGATCAGCACGGCGCTGCTTTGCGCTGTCAATGCTCTTGCGGCCAATCAGGGTGCAGGAGGACTGGGTGTGTTTGCGCCAGCAGCGCAGGTCGCACCAGCGCCGACCTCGCCCCAATTCGACATCACCGGTTTCGTGCAGGAAGCCACGCTTGACAGCACGGGTGCGATTTGTCAGCCGAGCGATCCGCGGCTGGCCGGCGGCGTGCTGCGGGTCAACGACGTTGCCGTCATCGTTCCCTGCAATACCGTACTGCAGATGCCGGCGGCTACGCTGACCTGGCAGGAACTGTTCGCTCTGGCGCCGCGCGATATCGGCTTGCCAGTAGGCGCGAACGGCATCCCGACACAGACCGGACTGGCATTGAAAGATGCGGTGACGATGCCACTCGCGAGCGTCTACAGCAATGGTGCTTTGCCCTCTTACGAAGCGCATGTGCAGGGCAATGTGGTCAACGGCATGTACATCGCCGGACTGATCTTCATATCGCAGCAGAACCTCAACATCGGGCAGGGCACGATCACCAGCATTGATTACAACAACGGCGAATTGCAAATTGCCAGCGCAGGCGCGAATGCGAGTGTTGCACGGGTCAAAATCAACGACGCACTTGGGCGCTTCGGCTTGCCGCATGGAGGTCCGGGCAGCGGCGCGGCTTTGATTGAACCCACGTTCGACGCGAGATTCTCGGTCGATGCAGAAAGCCCGACCGTGCACGCTGTCACCGGATTTCCGATGTGCCTTCCGCGCAGCGATCCATTTGCTGATGCCGACGATCCGCTGTGCCCGCAAGCGAACCGGCCGCGTGCGCCCGACTGTGCGCCTCTGGCAATTCCGTTCCCGCCTTTTGCAATGCCGCCAGCCGGCCAGTTCTGCACCAGCTTCATGATGCCGCCGCCGCCGAGAAATTCCTGCACACCGAGCGCCAGCCTGAGTTGCCCGCCTGACGCGACGCAACAAGCGCCGTTCGAAGTCGGTGATTTCATCGACTTTCTGGGCACCCTGAAGTTCGACTCGCGCGGCCCCTACATCTCGGCGCACACCATTGTTGATCATGTAGGCATCTTCACCAGCCCGGGCATCATGCCGGCTTACGCCACGATTGAAATGGAGTTGCAGGGCACTGCGGCGCTGCCAGTGGCGAACCTGCCGCAGGAATCCACATCGCGTGTCAAGATCGAAGGGTTCACCACCGACCCGACGAATCTGATTGACATCTACGCTGTCGATGTCCATCCGGTTACCGGCAACCTGAGCGAGCGCCTGATTGGCATTGCCAGTCCCTTCGGACCGCCGGTGGTGGGGCGCTTTCGGTTCAAGCCGAACGCCGGGGCTTTTTTGCCGCCGGTGAGGGAATTTCGCGTGGTATCGCGGACCCTGTGCGCTGACCCGAATCTACCCTGCCGGATGCCCAGCGCGCCCCAGACTTACGCCAACGGTCTGATCGCCGGGCAGTACCACGCGCCCAATTTTGAATTCATCTTCCCGGAAAACCTGGTCGTTGGAGACGCGATTGTTTCGTCCAACTTTCAGGACTTCCCCTTTCTGTACTGCGGCTCGGGGCCGCTGACGACGCCCACCGCAGGAACGGCGCCGCCGCTGGTTGGCCAGCTTAACCCGCCGCCCTGGGCGCTGCCGATGATGGACCCCATTTTCCGATTGAGTCTGTGCCCGACTGCACTGGCGGTGGGCAGCCCGGCTCCGGTTCGCACCGTCGATTTGACGCCCACGCCCAAGCCTCCCAGCATCTACTCCGTGAAGGCGAATCCATCGACCGTCATGTACGGCAGAATGACCAGCGTGACGATCTCGGTGATGGCCTCAGACCCGAACAAGCCTGCCACAACCATTTCCTACGCCTGGACCAAGCCACAAGGTGTAACCCTGTCGTGCGGGTTATGTACGGCCAGTCCGGCCAACGCGACAGTCACAGCCACCTTCACACCGACCGCCGCCGGCGCACTGACTTTCGGCGTCAGCGCTTCGAACGGTGTATTGCCGGCTGCCCAGGGCAGTGTGTCGGTCATCATCGCGCCCAGCACAGCCAAGGCACCCACGCTCAAGAGTTTTACTGCGTCCGCCTCCTCTGCGAATGTCAACGCGCTGATTACGCTGACCGCCATAGGCAATAGCAACCCGGCTGGCAGCAAAGTCATATTCGGCTTCAAGCAGACTGGTGGGCCGGCGGTCTTTGTGAACGGCGCCGTGGTGCCGCTCGGTACGAGTATTCCGATTGGTACTCTGAGTTCTACCGCTGCTGCCGATCAGACCGCGAAGGCGGCGTTTATTGCACCGCCCGTTAGTGCCAAGACCAACCTCAGCTTCCAGGCCACGCTGACCGACAGCGTCACCGGACTGGCGGTCAGCGGCAGCGCCACCCAGGTCACGGTTTCACTGTCGCCCGATACCGTTGTGATTGCGCCGGTAACCTGGGACAACCGACAGCGCAAAGGCAAACTCAATGTTGCTGCTTCATCGAGCGCCATCACGGGTGCGACGGTTCCGACCGGGATGTCAATGACCGTCACTTTCTGGAATAAAACCATTGCGGCCGGACTGCCGGGAAGCGCTAACAACCCGATCATCGTTCCCATGAGCGTCGTGAAGGACGTGCCCGGTCAGCCACCGGTGTGTCCGAGTGCGCTACCGTGCTTTTTTGCGCCCCTGGTCAGTGTCATTGTCGATCCAGCCAGTTCAAATACGCTACCTGCGTTCCTTGCCCCAACCTCGATTGTCGTCAAGTCGTCCCTCGGAGGCGGCGCTACGGTGACAGGTTCGGCTATCACGGTTCGTTAAGTCGCGCCGGCAGGTCCCATTCTGTTCATCAGCGGCAG
>CAITQH010000520.1 GCA_903894475.1 uncultured beta proteobacterium | reverse complement strand
CGACTCATAGAGCGCAGTGTTCCAGATCTTTCTCGCCACGGCACCAGCCAAGGCCAGCGAACTGCCGAGCATGACGCCGCGCCCTCCATCGCCCTGCATCAAAGCGCGCATGCGCGACATGCGCTCGCTGGCGATCCGTCCCGCCCGGTGCGCGGCCTGCGGTGTCGCACCATCGAGTATCAGGACGACTTCGACCTCTTCGCCTTCGCGCCGCAATTGCGCTGCCATCTCATAAGCAATCACACCGCCAGCACACATGCCACCCAGGCGGTAGGGGCCGTGAGCTTGCGTACTGCGAATCTGCTCGACATAGTAGGCCGCCATGTCTTCGATCGCGGCGTGCGCCAGCGCAATGCCGGGCAGGCGCCGCGGCTCTATGCCATAGACGGAAAACGTGCCCGGCAGCCGCTGAGCCAGGTTCAGATAGAGCAGGGTTTCGCCAAGTCCGTCGTGAACCAGGAACAGATTCTTGTTGCCCCCCTGCCTTAGCAGCACCAGCCCGTCGCGAGCAGCGGCGGCAGTCGGCACAATCAGGCGTGCCAGTGAGCGCACGGTCGGCGCCGCAAGAATGGTGGTCAGGCGCAGTTGCACACCGAAGCGGCGCTCGACTTCGCTGAACAGCTTGACCGACTGCAGCGAGGTGCCACCAAGGGCAAAGTAATCATCCTCGACACCGATTCCATCGATCGAAAGCACCTCTTCCCACAAAGCCTTCAGACCGGCTTCGATCGGTGAAGCCGCCGCTGCTATCGCAGTGCCCATCGAACGCGCCCGGCGGCCCTGTTGACCAAGTTCCTGCACCACAGCTTCACCCGACACCAGCACAGCCGCCAGTCGCTCATAGCGATGCGAACGCGCCACCGGTGCCGCCTCAGGAGCCGACTTGTCAGCACCCTTACGTTCATCTGCAAGTCGCGCTTCCAAAACCGCAGCCGGATCATGACCCGGTCTGTGCTGAATTTCGACCGCCTGTGCAAGGGGCACCCGATAGATCCAGCCATCGGGGCTTGGCTCGCCATGCGCCGCTGCGACGCTGTCGACAAAGGCACGCGCCGGCTCGTTGCGAGCGCTGCTGATCACCCGCAGGCGAACCAGATCCAGACCACGCTCACGAGCGTCTTCACCCAGACGGCGCAACATGGCGTGCTCGACACCGCGCCCCAATACCCGGCAACTCAGCAAGAAACTGTCCACTTCCCAGGCCTGCTCAATTGATTGTGCAATCAGCACGCCAACCAGGCCGTAGTCTCCAAAGCGATCGCTGACCCGCACACGAAGCACCTCAGCACCCTCGGTCACAAGTGTCTTTAGCTCCTGTTCGGAGCGCCGGCGCGTCGTGAAATTGAACTGGTTGGTGCGCTGCGTGAGTTGGGATATGCGCGGCCACTCGTCGTCAGTTGGCTTCTGAATATCGACTTGCAAATTCAATGCAGCCATGAATTCACCAATGTCACCCACACTCGATTCGAGCGAGCGCCGGGCCGCATTTTCACGGTACATCCGAGTCCGCTGAGCGTCTTCAGCAGTAACGGCTGGCTTGTCAAAATTCCAGATGCGAGCCAGCCAGTCCACCATACTTTCTTCTGGTGGCACCTGCAAGGTGACGACCTGCGGCAACTCGGCGCGCATCTGGGCACACTCCATCGGGTTATCGTCGAGAAACACAAAGGCATCGAGCCCCAGGTTGAGTTCTTGGGCCAGCGAACGCAGGTTGGCTGCCTTGGGTAGCCAGTTAATGCGGTGCGCCACCACATCGCTCAAGCGCAGTCGCATGTCTGTGCGTTGTTGCATCACGTCAAGCACGTCAGCCTCGGAATTCTTGCTGGCCAGACAGATCAAAACGCCTTTGCGCTGTTGTGCCACGGCAAAGTCCTGCAGCGCCAGAAAGGGCTCGCTCAACGCAATACCTTCGACGCCGTCTTCGCCCACCACACCGCGCCAAAGGGTGTTGTCGCAATCGAGCACCAGCACCTTGGCCGCCGGTACCCGCAAGGCATGGATACGCCGTGCCAGTGCCAGCGCCAGCGCCGCGAAGTAGGCATCCGAGAATGGAATGTGAGCGAGCTCATCGCGCTTTGCATCAAAGCGCTCAGCACTGGCAACGCGATCAATCTCCTGAGCACTCAGAACCTGGATACCGCCCTGGCTGGCGACGCGCGCCAGTAGCATGGCCGAAGCTGTTTCGATGGCCGCAGCAACGAGCGCAGGCACGCGCTCCGAGGGCGAGAGCAGGCTCAGCAGCACAGTGCCTTTGCCAGCCGCGACAAAGCGCTCCAGCGCAGCGGCGAGTTCGTCTGCAATCCTTGAGACAAGCTGGCACGCGTCATCGGGCTCACCCTGGTCGCGCACGAAGTCCTCCAGCCGGATCAGGGCGACGTTGACGCCGATGCGGTTGCGCTCGAACTCGCTGCCAGGTGTCAACAACTGCTGGAATATCTGGTGGTAAGGCGCGAACTGAAGGCCCACGTCCAGACCGGCCTCGGCCAGCAGATAGGCGAGTGGCACTTCCAAAGGCTCGGCAACAAAGGTAGAACTGATGACAATCACTGATTATTTTCCTGCAATGGTGGAGCGCATGCTGACACGGCAGCGGTCATGCTGTTTGTGTTTCGCACCTGATTAACGCTCGGGATCGTAGGTGATTGATTGCGACAAAACATCGCAGAAGTGTGAAATCTGCGAGAACGATTTTTTCGATGCGCAGACCGCGAATTGCTCCGTAGAATCGTCGCCATCGCCCTGACCATGCCATGCCGCTCCAGACCCGCCCCCTGCTCATCCTCATTGCAATGATGCTGCTGCCCTCCTGCGGCGGCGGTAGTGCGACGTCCGTATCGGCGCAAACTCCGGTGCTGGTGCAGAGCGTGGTCACTGCCACCCATCTGGGCGCCAACTTGCAGCCGATCAGGGACTGGTCGTTCACGCCGGTCTACGCGAACCTGATGCATCAGGCACGCAAGTTCGGGTCTCCCGCTGCGCCCTGGGACGAAGCAGCGACTCTGGGCAGTGACGGCTGGCCGGTCAGTGACTTTGGCGTCGTGCTGATGACCGGTGCCAGCAAGTACTCGTGCAACGGTGGCATTTACAAGGTGTCGTTCCGCGGTCAGGCCAGAGTCAAGGGTGTCGCCACCAGTGCCACCGTGATCAACATGTTTTACGACGCGGCTCATGACCTCAGCAGCGCCGATGTGCTGCTGCCCGCCAACGAGGATCAGCTGATACTGGCATTTACCGGTACAGCCACAGGCATCAAGGACGTCAAAGTCATGCGTCCCGGCTATGACGCTGCAAGTCCACCTTTGTTCACCGAGGCGTTTCTAAACCACATTGCCAGATTCAAGACCTTGCGTTTCATGGACTGGCTCAGAACCAACAACAACCCGGTCACCTCCTGGGAGTCACGTTCGACACCAGAAAGGACTCACTATGCATCAGACGCTGGTGTTCCGTGGGAGCACATTGTTGCTCTTGCAAACCAGACCCGGAAAGACATCTGGATCAACCTGCCGATTGGAGTCGACGACAACTATGTGCTGCAGTTGGCACGCTTGCTCAAGCTGATACTCAATGCTGACTCGAAGGTCTACATCGAATACAGCAACGAGATCTGGAACGGTGGCTTTGAGCAGTACAACAGCAACCGCGCGCTGGCCGCCTCTGAGGTCCAAACCAACCCGACTTCGACGCTGATCTATGACGGCACGACCAAGCAGGACCTGATTGCCTTTCGCCGCGTCGCCAAACGCCTCAAGGAGTTCAGCGATATTTTTCGGGGTGTTTATGGCGACATCGCGATGCTCAGCACGATCCGTCCGGTGCTGGGCTTTCAGGTAGTGCAGTCCATCACCGCCCAGTTGGGACTGGACTTTTTGGCAGACGTGTATGGCCCACCGGGACAGTTCTTCTATGCCATTGCCGGAGCGCCCTACTTCGACCTCGGGGACCAGCAAATCGTTGATGGACTCAGCACGGAGCAGGTGCTCACAGCCATGCGCAAGTCGATCCAGCGTGCGTCCATCGTCAGCGACCTGGAAGCCGACCAGGCGCTGGCCGCCTGGTACGGGCTGAAGTTTCTTGCCTATGAAGGCGGGCCGGCAACTTTCGGCCCGGGCAGCCTGGCTGCCAAAAAGGCAGCCAACCTCGATCCACGCATGCTGGACTTGTGCGTTGATTACCTGTCGCGCTGGTACCGACAGGGCGGCGACATGCTGATGTGGTTCATGGCGGGCGCCGGGGATTGGGATACCCAGTACGGCACCTGGGAATTGACCACCGACCTGGCGCTGCCCGATACACCCAAGATTAGGTGCATGGACACTGTGCTCGGGGCACCACCGTCCGCGCCCACCGGTCGAAATCAAGCCCCCGGAACCTTCGACGCCCTGGCCTATGTCGGAAACCCGTTCCCCTATTCGGTCGCTTCGCGTGATCGGGTACGCTACCTGCATCCCGGCACGTCCGTTGAATACCTGGTCCTGGCACCCGCCAGCGCCAGCTACTCCCTGATCCTTCACAGCGAAGCCAGTCAAAGCGGAAATACGATTGATGTGGCCGTCAATTCGGCGCTGGTCGCACCTGCTTTTGAATTGGCGAAAACGGGCTGGGGTAATCCGGCTGACAATCTACCCATCACCGTCAAACTCAGGCAGGGCTTCAATACGCTGCGTCTGACGACCAAAACAGAAAGTTCCGGCTTCAATATTTCCAGCCTGAGCTTGCGCTAAATGCACACGATGCCAGTCCTCTCCCCAACTCAGTTGCCACATTCCAATCGACGCGCCGACATTCAGGGCCTGCGAGCCATCGCGGTTCTGCTGGTCATCATTTTTCATGCTGGCCTACCGTTGCCGGGCGGATTCGCTGGCGTTGATGTGTTCTTTGTGATCTCCGGTTTCGTCATCACCAGCATGCTGCTGACCGAACTGGAGAGCGGGCAAGGCCTGAACCTGAAGAAGTTCTATCTACGCCGCATTCGTCGCTTGCTGCCGGCACTCGCGACCACCTCGATCGGCACCGCGGCCATTGCCGTTTTGGCCAACCCGATCGGCACCCAGATCACAGCGGCATTCACCGGCATCGCCACGTCGCTGTTTGTTGCGAACGGCTATCTGTACCGCTCGGCGCCCGGTTATTTCGCGCCAGGAGCCGAGTTCAACCCGATGCTGCACACCTGGTCGCTCTCGGTGGAGGAACAGTTCTATTTTGTTTTTCCTCTGGTCCTGCTGCTTGGTTGGCGCCTGGCCGGGTCCAGCGCCCAGTCAAACGCGCGACGTCGGACTGCAGCAGTTTTGATTTTTGTGATGCTGGGCCTGTCGTTCTGGATTTCCTGTGAGATGTCTTACCAGCACACTTTGCTTCCTGGCATCAGCGCGCCGGCACAGTTCGCGTTCTACGCCTCACCGACACGGGCCTGGGAATTTGCGGCCGGCGCCTTGTTGGCACTCAGTGGCGTCTGGCTCCAACTTTTGTCCGCTTCTGCAGCACTCACCGCCGGTACGGTCGGGCTGGCCATGATGGTCTGGTCTGCCCTGGCGATTGACGGCCATATGCGCTTCCCCGGCTGGGTGGCATGGGTTCCGGTCGCTGCGACTCTGCTGCTGATCGTCGGTGGCAGTGCAAAACGCAACTGGATCACGCAGTTCCTGTCAAGCCGAACGGCAATTTGGATCGGCGACCGTTCTTACGGCTGGTACCTCTGGCATTGGCCGTTTGTGGTGTTTGCGCGGGCGCTGTTTCCCCATTCGGCGCTTGCCATCGTGATGGCATCCGCGCTGTCGATCGTTCCCGCCTGGGCGTCCTACCGGTTCATTGAAACACCGATCCGCGCCACCAAGCGACCTTCCACCTGGTCAACGCTGGTCCTGGCGGCTGTATGCATCATCGGGCCGATCATTGCATTTGGCGGCTTGTGGTTGGCCAACCGCACCATTGTTGGCTCCAGCGGTGCGGTGCAGATCGGCGACGCACTGCAACTGCATGTCGACGAAGTCCGTCACTGCGAAGGAAGCCGGGCACTGGATCCTGATCTGCGACCCGACTGCCGCTGGCCTGTTGCGCAGGCACGCGGCCAGGTGCTGCTGCTGGGCGACTCCAATGCCGGTCACTTCGCCGAGCCGGTGATCCAGGCCGCCAATGCGGCCGGCTACGATGTAAGCGTTGCCACCCTGGCGGCCTGTCCCTTCGTCGACTTGCGAATTTACAGCAACGGTGTGGCCAATCAAGCCTGTCAGGCCTTCGTTGCCAGCGCGCTGGCCGAGATTGAAAAACGCCGCCCCAAGCTGATCATCCTGGCCACAGCAAGCGACGCTTACATTGAAGAGTCTTCCACCACGCTCGGTAGCACGCCAGACTCTGTGCTGGCACACAGCCCAGCCGACAAGGCCAGAGTCTGGAGCGAAGGGCTGTCCTCGACGCTGGCACACATGACTGCTTCTGCCCCGGTGCTGCTGGTTCATCCGATCCCACGCTTTCGTACATGGACACTGGCCAGTTGCGCCGCCTACAAAGTCTGGTTTGATCCGAAGTCGTGCGCCGGCACGACGACTCGCGTCGAGGTTGACGCGTGGCGCCAGCGCGCGGTCCAGAGCGAGATGTCGGCCGTTGCGCTTAACCCTCGTGCGGCGACCCTGGAACTGGCTGATGTTCTTTGTCCGGAGGCCACCTGCCGTGTGCTGAAGGACGGGGTCTGGATTTTTCGCGACGGCGCGCACCTCAGTGTGCCGGGCGCGTTGACGCTTTCAGGCCTGTTCAAGACTGCGATGGAGAAACAGGCAGACCGTTAAGTCCTTGATCGGACTCAACGCAAGCGCAGGCAATGCAGTGCACCCTGCAAAATCAGTGCAAGGCCACCCAACTCGAGCCAGCGGCCAACTGAAACACCGGCAAGGTGCAGATTGATGATCGCATCGGTACCGTGCGCCGATACCGTCCGCACCGCCAACAAGAGCAGCAGAAGTGCAAGACCAAAAGCAACCGATTCAGACTCTACCGGGCCAGCTGTCAACTCGCGGCGCAAGCGACCAGCCAAAAACAATAGAAACAGCGCGACCACAAATTCCGCCAGGTATTGCAGCGGCCGGCGCACACCATACCAACCCTCGATTTTGGCCAAGCCGCGCAGCACATGGGTGACGAATACATCTGCGTGCAGCATCGTGTTGATAGCCAGAAGGCACAGCAACAGCGCGGTCATGTACCAAACCCGGTGCGGATCCCGTTGCGTCCTCGCAATGTAAGTATTGAGCATGCAAAGCCAGGCCACACCGAGGTAGGCCGCTGCGATGACGCCGTGATACCAGCTCAGCCCCCGTACAGCCTGCTCCCAAACAACAGCCGCGTCATAAACCACTTCCAGTACTCCGTCCATCGCGTCGGTCCGACTCAGTAAGCGGTTACAGCGGTATCAGACCTGATGACAGCCTTGGTCGAAGGTCTGACAGATCTTCCAAGCAGCAGCAGGGCAGGCCACCGATAGCGCCGGACAACCCATTCCAGCGCCATCGGACCGGCAATGCCCAGCGCCAGACCCAGCAATATGTGAAACAGCAATTCATCAACCTGCAAATGAGTCAGGGCGAGCCTGGCGAAGGCCGTGAAAAAAACGTGAAAAAGGTAGATTGAAAAGGAGTAACGACCGACCCACGCGAGCCGTCGTGAAACGAGACCCAGGCTCACGAGGAGCAAGCATAAGCAGACTCCCGCCACAAGCATTGAAACAGTGCGTCGGTCCGGGTTCGGCACCGGCATGCCCATCAGTAGCATGGCGCCGACCGCCAGCAGCGCCAGAACGATGCGGACTGACGCACGCGCCAGCAAGGTTCGCAGTGAAAACCTTGTAACCGACAGACCGACAAAAAAGTAGGGCAAGAGGTAAATGGCGCCCTCGATGCCCAACCAATGCGGGCCGCGCACGGTCAGATAAAGCGCACATGCCAACGTCAGCACCAAACCAAGTCCGGCAGGCGCTTTAATGAAATCAAGGCGCTCAAGTGCCCAGACCAGCACAAAGACCCAGAACAGCGACTCGACAAACCAGTAATGCGCCACCGGCAGAAGATGAATCAGATACCACGGCCCAAGCAATGCGCTGGCGCCGCGCGTCACGGTCTGCAGCAGGGCAAACAGGGTGCCCACCACCAGCATCGGAATCAGCAGGTGGCGCGCCTTGCCCAGCAGAAAGGTGCGGCTTTCGCCATCAAACGGCCTCAAGCCATAAACCAGACCCGACAGAAAGGTGAAAAGCGGCATGCGCAGATAGACCAGACCATCGTTGAACCAGCGCAGCGGCCCTTCCTGCACACCCAGCCCGAAACTGGCGTCGGCACCGATCACGTGATAAAGCACCAGCAGCACGCACGCCAGCCCGCGCAAGGTCTCGATCTGCAGGTTCTTCATGCTCAGCTCTCAATGTAGCGGGTCATGCGCACTGTGTTGACACCCCTGTGATGCAGATATTCCACGCGGTCACAGGCGTTACGGATGATGATCAGGCCAAAGCCGCCTTCGGGAAACACATCAAAGTTGGTTTCAGTCAATTCTTCCGGTGGCGTGAACGCGTCACCCAGATGAATCACTTCGAGCACAAAAGCATTCGACTCGCAATAGACCACCAATTCAACTGGAGCGCCCGCCAGCAAGCCTTTGGCGTGGCGTATGACGTTGGTGAATACCTCCACACTGGCAACTTCAAAGATGGCGGCCTCGGCTTCCGACATGCCGGCCTGCAGCGCCTGCTGTTTGACGAACTCCCGAAATGCCCGCAAGGATTTGATATCGATGGCCAATTCACGACGTACCTGAACTCCCATCTCGGGCGGCTGCATCACCAGCACCAGCGAAACGTCGTCATTGATGCTGACTCCGTCATGCAGCAGTTCACGACGCAGGCAGTGCAATACCGCCGCGGGGGTGGCGTGCTGCCGCACCATTTTGCGTACCGTGCTGTTGATCAAGTCCCTGCCTATCCTGTCGCCGCGGGGCAATATCGCGTCGGCCAAACCGTCGGAGCACAAAAACAGCGCGTCGCCGGTCGCCAGCAGGGCCTCGTCCTGAACGAAGTCAATACTCTCCATCACCCCCAGAGGTGGATGCTGGTTGGGTAGCAAACTGGTCTGCCCATCACCGTGGATGACAAGCGATTCCTCGTGACCGCAACCCACCCAGGTGATCACATTGCGTTTTCTGTCCAGGCGAATATAGGACAGCGTGACGAAGGCTTCCAGCGCCTGAAGATGCGGCGTCATGGCTTTGTGCACCGAGGCCACGATGGCAATCGGTTGCGGCACATCGAGTCCCGCCTTTTGAGTTGCCAGCAGTTCAGCCAGTGATCGGCTGAACTGCAATTTGGTTGCGGCCCCCATCAGCGCAGCTGGCACACCCTTACCCATGACATCACCCATGATGATGTCGACACAATGCTCGCCAAGCTGAATTACTTCGACAAAGTCGCCATCGATGCCCTTGGAAGCCTGATTGAAGCTGCTCAGCCAGACGTCGTCGAATTGTTGTAGAGGACTTGCAGCCAGCAGCGACTGCTGGATCCGGGTGCCAATCTCCAGTTCGCGCTGACTGGCTTGCGCCAGCGCAATCTCGGTCCGGCGCAACTGGGAAATGTCGGTCTGGATGGTGATGTACTGCCGAATACTTCCATCCTGATTGGGTACCGGGACGGTCGTGCTCGACACCCAGTAGTTGCCTCCGTCGCGGCGACGCAAAGTCAGCTCTCCGTGCCAGACTGCCCCAACGGCGTGGGCAGAACGCATTTCAGCGTAGGCCACCGGGTTTAGCCGCTCACGGAACTCGTAGTACTTCTTGCCTAACAGCTCTTCCCTGGCAAAGCCGGAAATCCGGACCAGCTTGTCGTTCGCATAAACAATGGTTCCTTCAACATCCTCGATACTGACAATAGCGTGCTCGTCGAGCGCCATTTTCTGACGCTCCAGGTCCGTGGTCAGTTCCTGGTACTTCAGCAGCAGGTCTGCCTTTTCTCGTTCGGTCGCCTTCTTTTCGCTGATATCCCGCACCGTCACGGTGAAAAACTTCTCACCCTGGACCTGCAGCGGAACAAGCGTCAGCTCAATTGGAAAAATACTTTGGTCAGCGCGCATTCCAACGGTTTCTATGCGCCTGTTCAAACGCCCCAGCACCGGGCCATCACCGCTGCTGTGGTAGCGCTTCATGCCGTCATGATGGTCATGCCGCAAATGCTCGGGAATCATGAACTCGTGCAAGGGCTTGCCGGCGACCTCGGCGTTGCTACGTCCGAACATGCTCTGCACGGCTGGATTCATCGCCACAATGCAGCCCCTGAAGTCGACCGTCAGTATGCCGTCGATGGAAGAGTCGAACATGGCGCGCTGGCGGACTTCGCTGGCATAAACAGCCTGGTGCAGTTCCTCATTGATCGACTGATGGCGCTTCAAGCTGCGGGTCGTCAGCACGGTCAACGCCAGTATCACCAGCAAGGCGGTGCAGGCCAGACTGAGCGTCCATTTTTCGACCTGTATCACGTCAAGCATCACATCATCGAGCGAGCACTCCACCACCAGAGCCAATGGCCACTGAGGCAAGATGGCAAATGCCGTCGTGACGTTTTGGCTATCCAGCCCTGCGCCAATGTAGCTACCCCACTCCCTGCCTGGCAGAAAGTCGGCAAACACTCGAAGCTGACGCAAAGAGCTGCCCAGGGCACGCACGGTATTGCTGGTCGCAATCAGGAGTTTTCCGTCGTAGCTCAAGAGCGCGGCACGCACCGTCGGATCGTTGGCGGAAGCCTCGTAGACCGTGCTGAAATAGTCGCCGTTGATCAGCGCCACCAGTGTCTGCCCCTGCCCGGCCGGTGTTCTCAGGCGAATCAGCATGGGCAACACATTCAACCTGGAAGCACCGGGTGCTCTGGGTGCAATGTCGACGAGATCACGACCAGCAAGCATCGGACCCATGAGGACCTTGGATGCATCCAGCGCAGGACCACCCAACACACTCATGTCGACCCGTGACCCGACGTTGCCAGGTGAACTGCTTGCCAGTACGCGACCGTCTTCGTCGAGCACCGACAGGCTTCTCAATTGGGGATAGCCGCGCACCACGCTGCCAACCAGGGGCTCCAGAAGACCCGGTTCGCGCGGGTCGAGCAAACCATGATCAGCGGACGCCATCACCAGCAGCATCGACTCGACGGCACTGATGTCGGTGCCAGACTGGCGTGCCATCAACTTGGCCAGCTGCTGCAATTGAAGCAGGCTTTCCGACCGTTTGTCGTTCTTCTCCAGATCAATGAAACCCACGCTCAAGACTATCACCAGCATGGCCAGCAAGCCGGCGATGGCCATCAGGTGAGTGCCATTCAGCCAGACTTTAAGTGGCGCTGCGGCCGGTGCGCTGTGCTCTGACACGATGACCTTATCTTGCGACAACAATTTCGCTCAAGCCATGCTTGCTGGCCGCTCTTTCAAGGCGCCCATCGCCCTTGATGTGGGCTACGAACTGATCAAGTTGTGCCAGCCACTCAGCATCACCCGGCTTGACAGCGTAGGCATACGGAATGATGTGAAACGGCTTGGCAGGAGACACCAGACGCACCCAGTCGGCACTCGCCATCAGGCGTCGACTGTAGGGATAGTCTGTCATGAAGACATCGACGCGACCCGATTCAAGCTCCTGCTCGCGCGTCAGGGGTGGCCGAATTACAACCAGCTTCGCCTGCTTGAGGGCGGCCGTCATCACCGGCTCCATGAAGGTTCCAGCCTGAACCGCGACCTGGATCCCGGGCTTGTCTATGTCGTCCCAACTTTTGATGCTGCGGCTGGCGCGCGTG
>CAITQH010000519.1 GCA_903894475.1 uncultured beta proteobacterium | reverse complement strand
TAGATGTTGAACAGTTTGGCAGTGTTGGCCGAGGTGATGGCGACGAACTCGCTGGGCGTCAGGCGCCCGGTGTTGACGCCGGCGTCCCAAATCACGGTCATGCGCTCCTCAACACCGCCGCATCCGTTCGGAATCTTGGCAAAGTCGTCCTTGCCGACCGCTTTCTGCGCGGCGCAGAAGGTGCAGTGGTCGGTCGCGGTGGTGTGCAGACTGCCGGCCTGTAGGCCGCGCCAGAGAAAGTCCTGATGCACTTTGGGCCGAAACGGCGGGCTCATCACATGGGCTGCGGCCGTGGCAAAGTCGGGATGGCGGTACACGCTGTCGTCCACGATCAGATGACCGGCCAGTACCTCGCCGTAAACGCGCTGACCGCGTGCGCGGGCCCGGGCAATCGCCTCGGCTGCCTCGATGCACGAGACGTGCACCACATAGATCGGCACGCCCAGCACATCGGCAATTGCAATGGCGCGGTTCACCGCTTCGCCTTCCACAACCGGAGGTCTGGACAGAGGATGCCCCTCGGGGCCCTTGATGCCCTGCGCCGCCACGTCCTGCTGCAACTGGAACACCAACTCGCCGTTCTCGGCGTGCACCGTCGGCATGGCGCCGAGTTCGAGCGCGCGCTTGAAACTCTGAATAAGAGTCTCGTCGCTGCACATCATGGCGTTCTTGTAGGCCATGAAATGCTTGAAGCTGTTGATGCCTTCCTGCTGCACCAGCGTGCCCATGTCGCGCTTCACCGTTTCGTCCCACCAGGTGATTGCCATGTGAAAAGAATAGTCGCTCGCTGATTTCTCCGCCCAGCCGCGCCAGGTCTGGTAGGCCTCCATCAGGCTCTGCTGCGGCGAGGGAATAGCGAAGTCGATGATGGTCGTGTTGCCACCGGCCAGCCCGGCCGCAGTACCTGTGAAGAAGTCGTCCATCGTGGTGGTGCCCATGAAGGGCAACTGCATGTGCGTGTGCGGATCAATGCCGCCGGGCAGCACATACTGACCACCGGCATCTACCACCGCTGCGCCTGCAGCTTGCAGGCCCTCGCCGACCGCCGTGATGCGGCCATCCTGACACAAGACATCGGCTCGGAAAGCGCGATCGGTATTGACTACGGTTCCACCACGGATCAGCAGGCTCGTCATGATTTGTTCCTTTCAGCTACAAACTTGTTTTCAACTGTTCGTCATTGCGAGCCGGTCAAGCTCGTCATTGCGAGGAACGAAGTGACGTGGCAATCCACTGACTGCATGGATTGCGGCGCTTCGCTCGCAATGACGAAACCGGCTCCGCGCTATGACGCAAGTATTCGGTTCGCACATTATGCCGACGCAGTGCGCATCGGGTTATTCGGATGCGTTGTCCAGTCCATGTGGCTGGCGCTCACGATCTTGCCGGTGCGATGGTCTACTTCACCGGCTTGCAGGTCGCGCAGCGTCAGGCAGTCTGGTACCGGACACACCGTCACGCACAGATTGCAGCCAACGCACTCGGACTCCAGCACCTCGAAGTGGCGCAGACCATTCTTGCTGGTGCTGATGGCCTGATGCGAGGTGTCTTCGCATGCAATGTGGCAGCGCCCGCACTGGATGCAGGTCTCCTGTTTGATGACAGCCTTGCTAATGTGGTTCAAATTGAGGTACTGCCACTGGGATACTGTCGGCAAGGCCTTGCCGACGATTTCACTGACGCTGGCAAAGCCCATCTGGTCCATGTAGTTGGACATGCCATCAATCATTTCCTGCACGATTTTGAAGCCATAAACCATGGCAGCGGTGCAGACCTGCACGTTGTCCGCGCCCAGCGCGATGAAGTCCAGCGCATCGCGCCAGTTGCTGACGCCGCCGATGCCCGAGACCGGCAGGCCGATGGTCTGCGGGTCGCGCGCAATTTCGGCCACCATGTTCAGGGCAATCGGCTTCACCGCCGGACCGCAATAGCCGCCGTGCGAGCCCATGCCACCGGTGGCGGGCGACATGGTCAGTGTCAGTGGATCCACACCGATGATGGAGTTGATGGTGTTGATGAGAGAGACGGCATCGGCTCCGCCTTTTTTTGCCGCGCGCGCTGGATGTCGGATGTCGGTGATATTGGGCGTGAGTTTCACCACCACCGGCAGTTTGCTGTAATGCTTGCACCAGGCCGTGACCATCTCGATGTATTCCGGCACCTGTCCGACAGCAGCACCCATGCCGCGCTCGCTCATGCCGTGCGGGCAACCAAAATTGAGCTCCACACCATCGGCGCCTGTATCTTCGACGCGCGCCAGAATCGTCTTCCAGGCCTGCTCCTCGCAGGGCACCATCAAGGACACCAGCAGGGCGCGGTCCGGCCAGTCGCGCTTGACCTGGGCGATCTCGGTCAGGTTGACTTGCAGCGGGCGGTCGGTAATCAATTCGATGTTGTTGAAACCCAGCAGGCGCCGGTCCGGGCTCAGCAGGGCACCATAGCGCGGGCCGCTCACATTGACGATGGGGGGTCCGTCTTCGCCCAGTGTCTTCCAGACCACACCACCCCAGCCGGCCTCGAAGGCGCGGTTCACGTTGTAGGCCTTGTCGGTCGGCGGCGCGGAGGCCAGCCAGAATGGGTTGGGGCTTTTGATGCCGGCAAAGTTGATCTGCAGATTAGCCATGATGTTGTTCCGAGACTTTGGGTATGGGGGTCAAGTCATTGCGCAACTTTTTCGTCATTGCGAGGAGCGTAGCGACGTGGCAATCCATGACTCATGAATCGACAGCGCCGATTGCTTGCCGTGCGCGACGGCTTCCACCGTCAGTTCCAGTCCGCCAGCGCGGCAGTCGCCGCCCGCCCAGACACCCTGCAAGTTGGTCTGGCCGACGCCATCGGTCGCGATGCGGTCGCCCAGCATTTGCAGACCCGACTCAGCCAGCACAGGGTTCCCCAGGCGCTGGCCAATGGCTTTGAACACCATGTCACAGGCCAGCGTCTGCACCTCGCCTGTGGCGCCGAGTTTGCCGTCAATGAGCGCCTGGCGAGCGAACTTGACGTCACTCGCATGCCCATTGGATTCGACAACTTCCAACGGTGAGAGCCAATGGTGAATCGTCACACCGCGCGTTTGTGCCCATTCCTGCTCTGCTTTGGAGGCCGACATCTGCTCGGGTCCGCGCCGGTACACCATGTGGACCTCTTCTGCGCCCAGCAGTTTTGATTGCACCGCCGCATCCACCGCGGTCATGCCGCCGCCAATCACGATGACGCGCCTGCCGACCGGCAAAGTCGCCAGGTCCGCTGTCTGGCGCAAGGTGGCGATGAAATCCACCGCATCCTGCACACCGTTCAGATCTTCGCCCGGCACGCCAAGTTGATGCGTGGCGGCCAACCCGATGCCCAGAAACAGGGCATCGAAGTCAGCTCGCAGTGCGTCCAATTGCGCTGCGGTCTCCAACTTCCAGCTGGTGCGCAACTCGATTCCGCCAATGCCCAACAGCCATTGCAACTCTGTTTGCGCAAAGTTGTCCGTCGTCTTGTAGCTTGCCAGACCATATTCGTTGAGGCCACCGGCCTTGGCACGGGCATCGAAAACCACCACCTCGTGCCCCAAGCGCGCCAGTGTGTGGGCGCAGGCCAGACCCGCTGGTCCCGCGCCAAGCACCGCAATCTTCTTGCCGCTGCTGGCGGCGCGTCTGAAGATCTGCGGCTGCGCGCTTTCCATCAATGCGTCAGTGGCGTAGCGCTGCAGACGGCCAATCGCAATGGGCTGGGCGCTTTGCGTGTTGCGCACACAGACCTGCTCGCACAGGTTCTCGGTTGGGCAGACCCGTGCGCACATGCCACCCAGCGGGTTGGCCTCCAGAATCGCGGTCGCCGCGCCGCGCAGGTTGTCCTCGGCAATGCGCCGGATAAAGGACGGCACGTCAATGTGCGTCGGGCACGCTGTCGCGCAAGGCGCGTCAAAACAGTAGAGGCAGCGTTCTGCTTCCAGCAGTGCCTGCCCCTCGCTCAGAGGCGGACTGGCGTCGGCAAAGCGCAAGGCGTACTCGTCGGCGCCCAGACGATTCGCGCGCAAGTCAGGATGATCAGAGGTGGACACGCTGGCAACTCCTGTGCAGTTTGGGCAGATGGCAATCAAAAACTGACCATTCAGTCAGCTTCTGCAGTAGATACTAGCAATGCATGTGCCATGGTGTAACTAGGGTTATCCCTTTATGCTGCGGCAGGGACAGCGCCACAGCATTTCCTGTTCGTAATCGGGGATGATATGGGAACCATGTTCTCCAAAATAAAACCCTTCTCCCACGCTGCGCTCAAACCCTACTCCGAGAAGGTCACGACAGCGGGCCTGGCCGTGACCCACATCCGCAACGGTGACCACGTGTTCCTGGGAACCGGCTGCGCCACACCTTGCGCCCTCTTGCATGAACTGGAGACCATGCTGGCCCCTCCTGTTGACTTGGAGTTGCTGCATTTCCTTGTGGTCAAGGCGTTTGCGACTGACGCGCATGGGCAGAGTCTGACGCGCTTTCGTCACCGCACTTTTTTTGTCGGTGCCGACCTGCGTCTGGCCGTTGGCGAAGGGCGGGTGGAATACGTTCCGATGTCGATTGCGCGTGTACCAGAAATGATGGCCCGAGGTCGTATTCCGGTGGATGTGGCGCTGATCCAGGTGTCGCTGCCCGACGCCTTTGGCTATGTCAGCCTGGGCGTGTCGGTCGATATCATTCCAGCGGCTCTCGCAGCAGCGCGGCTAGTGATTGCCGAAGTCAACCCTCGCATGCCACGCACGATGGGCGACACCACGGTGCACATCAGCCGCATCCACCACCTGGTGCCGGTTGACAATGCCATCACCGAACTCGACCGCGAACCGGCGCAGGAAGAAAACGTGCAACGCATCGCGCGTTACATCGCGCGCATCATCGACGACGGTTCTACCCTGCAAGTGGGTCTGGGCTATGTTCCCCACGAAGCGTTGCAGTACCTGACCGACCGCAAAGACCTGGGTCTGCACTGCGATGTCATTACTGACGCCATACTACCTCTGCTGGCGCACGGTTGCATTACTGGCGCCTGCAAAACCACTCATCCGTTCAAGATTGTGACCAGCATGGCGCTGGGCTCGCAGCGCCTTTATGACCTGATCAACCTCAATCCGCTGTTCGATTTTCAGCCGATGGATGCCGTTTGCGATCCGGTGACTATTGCCGCCCAGCACAAGATGGTGTCGATCGCGCAAGCCTATTCGATTGACCTCACCGGACAGGTGTGTGTGGACCAGTTCGACGGCAAGTTTTACAGCGGAATGGGCGCACAGGACGAGTTTTTGCACGGTGCCTCGCGCTCCGCGGGCGGCAAACCGATCATCTGCTTGACATCGACCTCGGCCGACGGGAAAACCTCGCGCATCCGCGCCAGTCTGGTAGCGGGGGAAGTCTCCACCATTGCGCGCACCGATGTGCACTACGTAGTCACCGAACACGGCATTGCCTATCTGTTTGGCAAATCCATCCGTGAGCGCGCGACGGCCCTGATCGAATTGGCACACCCGCAATTTCGCCCGGAGTTGTTTGCCCAGGCGCAAGCGATGGGTTACCTGCCCGCAGCGCAAACGCTACAAAATATGCATGCCTACCCGGTGGAGGATGAACTGACGGTCACACTCAAGGACGGTCGCCAGGTGATGCTGCGCCCGGCCCTCTCGAGTGATGCGCAAGGCATACGCGACCTGTTCCACCACCTCAGCGAAGCTGATGTGTACACCCGCTTTTTCCACCATGTGCGGGGTCTGTCGGATGCTGAGGTGCAGCGCTTGTGCAACGTGAACTACGAAAACGAGGTCGCCTTTGTGGCGATCGATGGCCCTCGCGAAGACGCGCAGATCGTTGGGCAAGCCTGCTATTTCGTCAACCCGTCGGACAACCTGGCCGACACCGCCTATATGGTGCACCCCGATTGGCAAGGGCAAGGTCTGGGCTCGGCGCTGCAAAAATGCATTGCCGAGCATGCTGCCAAGCGCGGGGTGCGTGGCTTTGTGGCTGACGTGTTGCCAGGCAACACGCGCATGCTGCGCCTGGCCCAAAAAAGCCCGCACGCGGTTCGCGCTGAGCGCAACAGCGACTGCGTGCACGTGACCCAACTGTTCTGATTTCAGGTTACGATTTTGGAGACCGGTTAAACAACTATCGAAGTCGCGGCACCATCCATTGTCAAGATGGCACCCGTGATATAGCTTGCACAGGGAGATGCCAGGAACAGGACGGCATTCGCAATTTCTTCCGGCTGTGCCAACCTTCCGAGCGGCACCTTGCGCGTCATCTGCTCCAAAGCCTCCTGGACACTGATTTGACCAAGCTTGGCTGCGGCTTCCAACCCTGTCTGAAGTCGGTCAGTCACTGTCGCTCCCGGATTGACAGCATTGACACGAACCCCCCGAGGCCCGTAAGCGCCTGCGAGACCAGCACTGATAAGCATCAGCGCCGCATTGGCCGCTCCCCCTGGCAAATGTATCGGGCTTGCCACCTTTCCCCCAGCCCCTACCACGTTGACAATGGAGCC
>CAITQH010000518.1 GCA_903894475.1 uncultured beta proteobacterium | reverse complement strand
GAGTTCTTCCAGACGGCTCTGGTACATCGCCATCGAATCGGTGAACACCGTGAAGACGACGTCGTTTTCACCGAGCTCGTAGTACTTGGCGAACTTGATGGCACCGATCATGTTGCCAATGCTCGAGATGCCCATCCATTCGAGCTTTTCCAGCACGTCTTTGCTGACACCGTTTTCCGCCAGCAACTTTTGTCCTGCCGGCTCGTTGAACAGCCGGATGAAGCGGATTGGCAACTCGTCATCGACGCCAATGGCCGCGTCGGTTTCGCGCATGTTGTGGATCCAGGGAATGTGCTTGTCGCCAATGCCTTCGATGCGGTGGTCGCCGAAACCGTTTTCCAGAATGGTGGGGCATTGCAGTGCCTCGGCCACGCCAACCTTGGCGCCGGGGAAGGTGTCGCGCACATAGGAGCCTGCGGCCATGGTGCCGGCCGAGCCGGAGGACAGCACCGCACCGGCGACCACATCACCAGGTTTGGCAATCTTGCGGAACACTTCTTCCATGGCCGGCCCGGTCACGTTGTAGTGCCAGAGCGAGTTGGGAAGCTGGTCGAACTGATTGAAGATGACGGCCTCGGGGCGCGTGCGTTCGAGCTCGATGCACTTGTCAAAAATTTCCTTCACGTTCGACTCGCAGCCGGGCGTCGCAATCACTTCCTCGGCCATAGTGTGCAGCCACTCGAAGCGTTCCTTGGACATGCCTTGGGGCAGGATGGCCACGCTGGGGCAGGACAGCAGGCGCGAGATGTAGGCGCCGCCTCGGCAGTAGTTGCCGGTGCTGGGCCAGACCGCTTTCTTGGTCTCGGGGTCAAAGCGTCCGGTGACGAGTTCCGGCAGCAGGCAGGAAATGGCAGGACCAACCTTGTGCGCGCCAGTCGGAAACCATTTGCCAACAATGCCAACGATACGGGCTTTGCTGCCAGTGATTGCGCGCGGCAGTTCGACAAAATTGACGCCACCAAACGAGCCGCCCTGCTCGACTGGCTCGTTATGCCAGTTGATTCGAAACAGGTTTCGGGGATGCACCTGCCACAGACCGATGTTGGCGAGCTCCTTCTTGATGGCATCCGGAATCTTGCCCGGGTCGCGCATCTGGGCGTAG
This sequence comes from uncultured beta proteobacterium, assembly GCA_903894475.1. GTDB lineage: Bacteria > Pseudomonadota > Gammaproteobacteria > Burkholderiales > Burkholderiaceae_C > Rhodoferax. The sequence goes on along the minus strand of CAITQH010000518.1, from coordinate 1,445 downwards.
GTCGGCAGGATGATGCCTTTGTCGCGGCAGCGTGCAATGTTCTTCTTGCGCTGTGCGGCGTTGATTTGGAGGTCGATCATGTTCTTGTTCCTTGTGTATTCAGTGTTGCAGTCCCAGCCCCAGCGCTGCCGATTTGATGTCTTTCAAACCGGAGCCGGTAATCAAAAGGACACAGTTCTCCTGCGTCGAAATCGTTGTGCGCACCTTGAGCCAGCCGGCAAAGGCGGCGCTCGAAGAAGGTTCGGCAAAAAGCCCCGAACCCGAGGCCAGTGTCTTCTGGGCAGACAGGATTTCGGTGTCGGAGACGATGACGGCCTGGCCGCCGTATTTTTTCAGTTTGGACAGGGCGTGCAGTCCGTTGCGTGGCACGTCCACGGCGATCGAGTCGGCCAGTGTCTGCGACGAGATCGGCGTGCCAAAGGCCTCCGCGCCGTCGCGCCCGGAGGCGAGGGCACGCGCAATCGCGCTGGAACCTTCGGCTTGGCAAGCCCAGAGGGTCGGCATCTTCCGGATCCGGCCGAGCTTCAACAGGTCTTCAAAGCCCCGATACACACCGGCCAGGATGACGCCGTCGCCCACCGGCACAAAGACATGGTCCGGCGCGCCGGCGCCGGCTTCGCACAGGTCCTGCACGATCTCGAAAGAAACCGTCTTTTTGCCTTCGATGGTCAGCGGGTTGTAGGCGGTGTTGCGCGATAGGGAACCGGTCCGCGTCGAGTACTCCAGCGACAGGTCAAAGGCCTGGTCGTAGCTGCCGTCCACGGCAATCAGCTCGGCGCCGTACTGCAGCACCTGGATGCGCTTGGCCGCCGGTGCCGAGGCCGGCAGAAAGACCTTGATGCGCAGCCCCGCTGCGGCACCCACAGCGGCCATGCTGGAGGCCGCGTTGCCGGTGGAAGCCAGCACGATTTCCTGGACGCCATGCTTTTTGGCGAAGGCCGCCACCAGCCAGGAAGCGCGGTCCTTGAAGGAGCCGGATGGGTTGCAGGTATCGTCTTTCAGCCACAGATTCGGGGCGTCAAATTGCTCACGCAGCCGTTGTGGTGCCCACAGCGGTGTCTTGCCGACCGGGATCGGTGCAAACCACTCGGACTCGACCGGCAGGGGGATGGTGTGGGGATCCACCGCACCCTCCCAGGCCAGCTCCAGCACGCCTTCGAGCGGCCGGTCCGCTTGTTGCTGTTGTGAGCAGACATCGCACAGATAGCGCCCCGGCACCAGGTCGTAGCTTGCGCCACAGCGGTAACAACGGCAAAACCACTTCATGTTCAGTTCCGTCCGCTGCTCACTCAGGCGGCAGGATGGCACCCTTGCGCTCGACGATCATCCGGTAGTGTTCCGGTTCGCGGTGCCTTGCGAAATTAAAAGTCGTGTTCTTGAAGGAGTTGCACAGGTCCAGATCGCAGCGTGCCACCGCCAGCTCGTCACCGGTGGTGGTGCAGGCG
>CAITQH010000517.1 GCA_903894475.1 uncultured beta proteobacterium | reverse complement strand
GTCCAAACCGAGTTGATGACCAACCAATCACAGCTCTATGCCTGCAAAACGACCCGTTCAACCCCGTGCAGCGCAAAAATCACCGCCAATCGGGCCGTACAGTGGTGTAGCGTGAAATATGCAGGCTAGAAGTGGTGGCATTTTCAAATACGATTTCACAGAGTCGATCAAGTCAGCGCTCTTTGGAAAAACCAGAAGGAACCCAAAGCCATCGATAGATAGGAGGCCAGGCGTGTGGCTTTGGCCAGGCCAGCAGGTCCGCCAAGCCACCGAACACCCCGCATCACCAGCGCAGCAGTCAACGCAACAGCGATCTGCCCCAGCTCAATGCCAGCGTTGAAGCCAGCCAAGCTCACTACCTTGCCCATGCCATCCACACCGAGGTCGCTTAACGCGCCGGCCAGTCCGAGGCCATGAATCAAGGCGCAGACAAATACCCATGTCAGTCGGATCACCACCGGATGCGCCAGGCTGCGATGTGTTGACCAGCGGTCAAACACAGCCATGGCAACAATGGTGGCGGCAATGGCCGGCTCAACCCAACTGGCGGGCACTGACAAGCCATACCAAACACAGGCCACCAGAGTCACAGCGTGACCTGCCGTAAAACAGGTGAGCGCCAGCACCACTTGGCGCAAGTTCCAGGCGGCGGCCAGCACCACCAGCAAAAACAACAGGTGGTCCGCACCTGAGAGCACATGAGAGGCACCAAGCCGAACCTGCTCGGCAAAGCTGGCCCAAGTCGAGGGTAATACTGAGCCCCGCGGGTGCTCCGGTGTCAGCGTGATGAGCTGTGACTCAGTGCCCCGTGTGACCGCGATTTGCTCTGTTTGCTCATCTGCGCGTGTGCCAAACAGCTGCAAGGCAAGTGTCAGTTTTGTGGCCTGAGCAGGAATGGCAAAGCGCCCCAGAACCACCAGATGGGTGGAGGGTGCAGAGGGGGTGCTGTCAGGCGGTGCCGTGTTGAGCATGATGCCTTCAAGTGCACTGCGCCCCTGGTCGCTGTCCAGTGCCACACCCCGCTTGATCTGCGCCTCGATGCTGGCGCCATGGGCGCGCAGCTCAGCCACTGAAAGCAGGCCATCCTGGTCATCATCGATTCCGGACAAGGCAGATGCCGGAAGTGACAGCACTATGTAGGCCCCATCCCCCACGATGTTCAGCGTGCCGCGTTGCGACACCACCAGATGGGCATGGGCCAAAGAAGCCGTCAGCCATGCCATCATGAATGCCAGCAAGCATCGGTGCAGACGCTTCACAGCTTCCCTTTGACGCAGCGCTGCAAGTACGGATACGTGTCGGTGGCGTAATAGTGATAGATGCCCTTGGGAAACTCGGGTGTAACGCCGGTGCGGCCGTTGCACTCGTCCAGGTCACCCAAGCCGGCCACGTATTGATAGTCTTGCGTGAAGGCCCCCATGGCATAAAGGCTGGTCGCAGGACGATTGGCGTCAGGGCTTGCCTTGGTGCGGTAGCTGCCCTTGACGACCTTGACGGCAGAACTTGCGTCTGTTGCCACTGTGTAGCCATAGCGCGCATAGATCGGAAAGCCATCCGCCGCCCAGCCAATCAGGGTCATGACCTTGTTGCCATTGCTCAGTTTGGTGACAAAGCCTTCTGGAATACCGTGGTAGTGATAGGTGCCCTGGGGTTGTACGTGCGCGTTGTTGCTGTCTGTTCCAAATCTGAAGTAACTTTGTCCCAAGGCTTCGATGTCCCAGACTCCCGTGGAGGGTGGTCCCATGGCGCAATTGTTCCCGGTATCGTTGCAAGTTCCCGCCGTCGCCGGGTCAATGGGGATGCCGTTCAAAGCATACCCGGGTAGAGCCATTGGACCAGCGCGCGGTGTGGCAACTGTGGTCTCGGTTGGTGTCAATGTCGCAGAGACAGAAACGATTTGTGCTGTGATGGTGTTGGGGTTGCTTTGGTTGGGGAAGGTGCCTATCGCATGGTCGGGCAGACCATTGGCCGTGAGCGAGCGCAGTGTGCTGCTGCATGACCACGTGGCAGTAGCGGTAGCCGTCAAGGTGGCGCTGCTGTAGGGCACGCTGCTGCTGTAGCTGCAGAGTACGCCAGCGGTGCTGGTGGTAGTGGTGCTTGTGTTAGGCGTGGTGGTGGCCGCAGTCGTGGAATCACTGCCTCCGCCACATGCGGTCAATCCGAGCCCGGTCAGAAAGGTGGCAACGAGCAGAGCAAGCGGTGCACGGAGATGGCTGGGCGAAGAAGTATGGAGCGTGTTCGTAGGTTTTCGGTGTTGCTTACGTTGAGGGATGTGGCGGACTTGACGGGTCACTTTGCCGCTTGCATTGGAGCTGGATGAGACCATGATGTTTGTGTCCTGTATTTAGAGAGAAGCGTTGCGCACGAGTCGCACGTAGTTGAAGACACGTCCAGCGTCCTGCCCCGAAGTACCACCAGTTGCCTTTACCTTGGCATCGAAGCGGACGGCGCCCGCCCCATGAAGATCCTTTCCTGAGTCATCAACCGCACGTCCGAAGGCGACGGCCCACGCGGCACTGAACGGCGCGGTGGATGAAGCACGCGCGGAGCTACTTGTCCAGAAAAAGGGGTAATCGGCATCCCCGGCTTCGTTCGTGATGGAACTGATTTTGAAGAGGGGATTAATGGCCGGACCTACATTGGCAGCAGCGGTTGCCTCGGCCGAGCGCGTGTAGTCAACCAAGCTCTGCAGTTCTTTCGTGTTGGGTAGTCGCCAGTCGCTGTACCCCGCCAACTTTTCGCCATTTTTGGTTTGTGCCCAGGCGAGTGCATGTTCCCAATCCATGCCGACACCGCTGTCAGACTGGGTCCACATCAGCCCCGTGGCCTGGTCATTGATGGTGCCATTGCCGTTGTCAACAAAGCTGCTGGTCCCGTAGATGAGGCCGCGCACAGCGCGCACCATGTGTTTAGGACCGATCGAGGTCGAGTAAGCCTTGATATGGCCGGTACCGAAATTCACACCGAATGCCATTTCTGCCCCTACAGCCGAACTCCCTTCTATGCTGCTGCGCAGCAGGCCCGTGTATTTGGTGCTGCTCCAGATGATCGCGTGGCTAAGTTCCTGTTCACTGGTGTAGGGGACAGAAAAGTATTTGGTGTCGATGTAAGGCCACCCTGTGTTGCCGTTCCAGAGCGAGTACAACTCCCTGATGGTTGGCAAGCGCCAGTCGCTGTAGCCGCCGTAGCTGACCTGGTTCAGAGCAGCGGGCACGGTTTCGGCTTCCGTCCAGTACACATCACCACCGATCTGGCTTGCCTGCCAGGTCAGGCCGGTAATGTTGTCTTTGACCGTAAGACCATCACTGCTCTTGGTGTAGCTCGGTTGGGTGCCTGAGAACTGGGCATCCTGTCCGTAGAAAGGCTGGCCTTTCGCGGGAGCCGCTATGACGCTCGTCGCATCATAGGTATCCGTCTGGCTTGTATCGATCACGGGTGACTTGTCGGCCACTGTCGTCACGACCGTCGTGCCCGCGCTGGTTGCCGTCGTGGAATTGCTGCTGCCACCGCCACAGGCGGTGAGCGACATGAGGATGGCTGCGGCAATCGCCGTACAGAAGTTCTTTGTCAATAGCATGGTTGGCTTTCTGGTGTTTACTGCTTGGGTGCGTCTTTGGGTTTGCAAGCCAGTGGCTTGCCCTCTGGCGCCCAGCAGGTTCCCGTGACCTTGCCCTGGGGGGAACTAAAGCTGCACTCCTTGCCGCTACTCACCGACTTGCAGGCGTCGAGCGCTTCTGCGGGCGGTTTACGGGGGCCGCCCGTGCCATCGGCGGTCTGGGCAGACAGCCCACAGCACGCGGTTAACGCTCCGGTACAAATCGTCAAGGCGAATGCGCGGCCAAAGGTCAGGGTAGGGATGTTGCTAGCTTTCATGAGTCACTCCAGTTGATTCGGCAAGCACATGCATTGCCGTGCTTGAATTGTGAAAAACCAACATGGAGAAAATATGGACGATCCTCCACAATGCCTCCACAATGGCGGTGCCCAATCGACCACCACCATGCGCCTTCGCCTTGTTCATACACTGTCCCTGCTGCTGCTCTCAGCCGTGCTGCTGGCGGTGCTGGCCATGGGTGCCGTGACGGCCTGGAATCTGCGCAATGGTTTTGCCGATTACCTCGTTGCGCGCGATGTGGAGCGCCTGGAGCAGTTCGCTGCTTTCGTTGGTCAAAGCGCCGAGCAGGCCGGAGGCCTGCAGGCCATGCGAGAGGGTGGGTTGGATATACGAGGTTTGATGGATCAGTTTGCGCTGCGCGAGGGCATTCGACCGAGTCACCCACCGCCGGGAGAAAGGCCTGGCTTTGGCCCCTTCAGACCACCCGCCGATGGGCGTCCGCCTCACGCCGGGCCCGACGCGTTTGGTGAGCGTGTCTGGATGGTTCAGCTCGACGGCAAACCCCTGTGGGGAGCAGCTCTGACACCCGACAGGGGGGCACTGGTTGAGCGACCCGTGCGTGTGCGTGGCGAGCTCGTTGCGCTGGCGCGCATGTTCAAGCTGCGAGTGGTGTCGGACGACATCGATGCCAAGTTCCTGAACGCGCAGTACGGCGGGATTGTCGGCGTTGCCCTGGCCTTGCTGGTGCTTGCGCTGGCCAGTGCCTGGTGGGTGGCCAGGCGCTGGGTGCGCCCGCTGCTCGCGGCGCAAGAGGCAACGCTGCGCATTGCACAGGGCGAGTTCGCGGTTCGCCTGAACCCTTCTCGCACCGATGAAATAGGTGACCTGATGCGCAACATCAACGCCATGGCGCAGGCGCTGGCGCAACTCGATGCCCAGCGGCGCCGCTGGATTGCTGATATTTCGCACGAGCTGCGCACGCCGCTGGCAGTGTTGCGTGGCGAGATCGAGGCGCTGGTCGATGGCGTGCGTCCGCTGCAGCCGGCGGCCATGGTGTCACTGCGCGAGGAGGTGCTGCACCTTGGCGCGCTGGTGGAAGACCTGCATCTGCTGGCAATGTCCGACTTGAAGGCCTTGCCCTGCTATTTTGAGGAGCAGGATGCGCTGGCACTGGCGCAAAAGGTGCTGCAACGCTTTGAGCTGCGCGCACAGCAGTTGGGCTTGTCGCTGCAACTGAGTGCACCGCAGCAGGATCGTGTACCCGTGCGCTGGGACGGCCGACGCATCGAACAATTGCTTGGCAATCTGCTGGACAACAGCTTGCGCTACACGGACGCACCAGGGCGCGTGCGCTTGACGCTGCAGAGCGATGCTGGGGATGTGCTGATCGACTTGGAAGACAGCGCGCCCGGCGTGCTGGCAGCCGATGCGGCGCGACTCTTTGAGCCGCTGTACCGTGCCGATGCGGCGCGCAGCCGCCACACCGGGGGCAGCGGGCTCGGGCTGGCGATCTGCCATGCCATCGTGCAAGCGCACGGTGGAGCCATCACGGCCGCTGCTTCAGAGCTGGGCGGCCTGCGCATCCGGATCCGCCTGCCGCGCCTGGCCGGGGAGGGTGCATGACAGGCACTGCGCTGCGCCGGGTGCTGGTGGTCGAGGACGACGCCAAGATCGCGCAGTTGCTGCTGGACTACCTTCGCAGTGAGGGTTTTGAAGCCAGTTCCGTGGCGGACGGGCAGGTCGCCCTGCGCCAGATTGAAGCTGCGCCGCCTTCGGTCATCGTTTTGGATTTGATGCTGCCCGGGCTGGATGGCATCAGCGTCTGCAAGGCGGTCCGGCGTTTCAGCGAGGTGCCGATCCTGATGCTGACGGCCCGTATCGAAGAGGTGGACCGCCTGCTGGGTCTGGACAGCGGCGCCGATGACTACGTCTGCAAACCCTTTGGCCCGCGTGAGGTGGTGGCGCGGGTGCGTGCGCTCCTGCGTCGTTCCGAGGGCAGGATGACGGCCACACCACCGCCCTGGAGCATTGACGAGGCTTCGTTCAGGATTTCCTGGCGCGGCCAGTGGCTGGCACTGACCCGCGTCGAATTTTTGATGCTGCGCCTGCTGCTGAGCCGGCCGGGCCGCGTCTTCTCGCGCTCGCAGTTGCTCGACGCGGTGCATGACGATCTGCGCGATGTGAGCGACCGCGCCATCGACAGCCACATCAAAAACCTGCGCCGCAAGATCGAAGCGGCGGAGCCCGACTGCGACTGCATTGCCTCGGTCTATGGTGTAGGCTACCGCTTTGACGCGTGACTGCGTCCCCTGTCTTTCAACTCTGAGGTATTCCAGCATGACGACACGCTTGCGCGGCGTTTTTGCCCCGGTTCTGACACCGTTCAAGGCTTCTCTGGAGCCTGACGTCAAACGCTTTGTGGCGCACTGCCGCTGGCTGATTGACAACAAGGCAGGGCTGGCGATTTTTGGCACCAATTCGGAAGCGGCGTCGCTCGCCGTGGCGGAGCGTCTGATCTTGACCGATGCGATTCTGGAAGCCGGCATTCCGGCTGCGCGCCTGATGCCGGGCACCGGTGGCTGCTCCATCACCGATGCAACCACACTGACCCGGCATGCCGTTGAAAACGGGGCCTCGGGTGCGCTGATGCTGCCGCCTTTTTTCTACAAGGGTGTCTCTGACGAGGGGCTCTATGCCTACTACTCCGAAGTGATTGAGCGCGTTGGCGATGCGCGGCTCAAGGTTTATCTGTACCACATTCCCCAGGTCACGCAGGTGCCTATCACCCTGAACCTGATCGCGATGCTGCGCAAGCGCTACCCCGATACCGTGGTCGGTGCCAAGGACTCCTCGGGCAACTGGGACAACACCAAGGCCATGATCGACAACTTTGCCAGCGATGGCTTTGATGTGTTTCCGGCCAGCGAGTCCCTGCTATCCAAAGCGCTGCCGCTGGGCGCGGCAGGTTGCATCAGCGCCACGGTGAACATGAACCCGGCGGGCATCCATTCGCTGTTTGAAGGCTGGAATGGTGCGCAGGGCGCCGCGTTGCAGGCCAAGGCCGATGTGCTTCGCAATATCTTCCAGTCTGCGCCCATGATCCCGGCAATGAAGCGGGCGGTGGCGGCGTTCGCGCACGATGCGTCGTGGGCGACGGTGCGACCGCCGCTGTGCGCTCTGGCTGACAGCGTTGCCACCGATTTGCTCAAGACACTAGCTGCAGCCGGCTTCGACATGCCAGGCTACCCGCAAGCCTGAACTACATCGCCTTGAACAGGTGCACGTAGAGCCGGCTCACCGGCAGCTTTTCGGCTCGACCGCGCAGCGACACGCTGAGCTTGCCGGCCTCGTCGCGCGTCACGGTCTCGACGCAGTTTGAATTGACGACGGTGCCACGGTGGATCTGCCAGAACAGCGCGGTGTCAAGCTGTGGCAGCAGTTCTTTCAGCGGCGTGCGTATCAGGTACTCGTGGCTGGCGGTGAGAACACGCACGTACTTGTCGGCGGCTTCGAAATACACCACGTCGGCGACCGGCACCATGCGGATCGTCGTGCCGACGCTGGCCTGGATCACTTTCAGCGGCGCGCTCGCAGGCTGTGCCGCAGCCCCCAGAAGACCACGCAACTGACCCAGGGTGGTTTCGAAATTGAAGGCGGCCTGCGCGCGATTGGCCAGCGTCTGCTGCAGCTTGAAGACCGTCTTGCGCAAACGTGCCGCCTGCACTGGCTTGAGCAGGTAATCCATGGCCTGCGCCTCAAATGCGGCCATGGCGTACTGGTCGTAGGCCGTCACAAAAACCAGTGCCGGAAAGGGCGTGCCCCGATGAGCGTCGGTGTTCCAGCAGTCCGCCAACTCGGCCGCAGCGTCCAGCCCGCTCAGACCCGGCATGCGGATGTCGAAGAACAGCACATCCGGTTGGAGTCGCAGCGCCTGTGTCACCGCAGAGGCGCCATCCCCCACCACGGCCACAACGTTCAGCTCGGGCCAGGCCAGCGCCAGTTCGGCCTGCAAGGCAGCGGCCAGCAGCGGCTCGTCTTCGGCAATCAGTGCGGTGGGTCGGGGGCTTGTGGTCATGGTCGACTTAACGAAAGGTGAGTTGCCGATATGCCGTTGTCATCCCGGACTCTGCCTTTGTCATTGCGGCCTCTGCCAATGTCATTGCGGGCTCGACCCGCAATCCAGTGCATGCGTGGGACTGGATCCCGGATCAAGTCCGGGATGACAAATTGCAGGTCCGGGATGACAAATGCGGGTCCTGGATGACACTGGCGGGGCAAATGGTACTTTCGCACTTTCCGACTCCCTTAGATCTCACAGGGAAAGACAAGGCTGGCGATCGCGCCCGTTGTTGAACCCGGCGACAACACCAGCGTTCCGCGCGGTCCGTAGATCGTGGCCAGTCGTTCACGCACTTGGGTCAGGCCGAAGCCGTCCGTCGTCTGTCTGCCCTCGGGCAGGCCAACGCCAGTGTCGCTCACTTCCAGCTTCAACTCGCCAGCCTCGTGACGGGCGCGCACCGTGATGCTGCCTCCCTCGATCTTGGGTTCCAGTCCATGTTTGATGGCGTTCTCCACCAAGGGTTGCAAGAGCAGCGGCGGGACCGGCACTGCAGCGAGGGCGTCGGGCAAATCCAGTGTGTAGCGCAGGCGTAGCCCCATGCGTACTTTGAGCAGTTCGAGGTAGTCTCGCACGCGGTCAAACTCGGTTTGCAGCGGATGTGCTGTGGCGCGCGAGGCATTCAGCGTGGCACGCAGGTAGGCGTTCAGGTGGTCGAGCATCGCGATGGCCGCTTGCGGCTGGCTGCCAATCAGGGCGCGCAGATTGGCCAACGTGTTGAACAGCATGTGCGGCTCCAACTGGCTCTGCAACAGCACCAGCCTGGATTCAGCGGCGTGGCGCTGCGCCGCTTCGGTCTGCGCAGCAGCATGGGCCATCTCCTGGCTGGCCGCTGCCAATTGCTCGCGGCTCATGAAATAGTAGGTCAGGGTGCCACCGGCCGTCAGGCTCAGCAGCAAATAGCCCAGCACCATGCGCGGCTGCTCGGACCACATGCCGTCGGTGGGGTAATTGAGCAACCAGGCTGCCAGGTAGAGTCCGATGACGTAGCCCAGCACGACGCACACTGGAATCATCACATACAGGCGACGCCATTGGTGCTTGGGCTCCGGCATCAGGTAGCACTGCGTGATTTCAATCAATAGCCAGATGCTGATGCCGATGCAGTGCGAATAGACCAGATTCGGGCCAAACGGGTTGTCGCCAAAGGCCGTCAGGCAGAGGGCGATGAAGGTGTTGACGGTCAGACCCGGCAGACTGCGCTGCAACAGTGCCAGCGGCGTCCGTTGCACCACGGTTTTTGGCACGATGGTCATCAGCGTCGGTTCTGCTCTTGCAGGCGTTCACGCTCCTGCTGCACCAGGCGTTCGCGAAAATTGCTGCCCGGTGGCGCAACAAATACGACGAGACCGTGAATCAGCAGGCCCAGACCCCAGCCCAGGGCGGGAAAGACGGCCCAGTGGCGGCCGCTGAAACTTGACAGCAGCGCCAGACCGATGTTGACAGCGATGTAAACAAAGGCGTGGATATACCAGCCCATTTTCTTTCCGGCACGTTTGCGGGCCAGGCGTTCAATGTCTTCAGGTGTCATGTTGGAGCTCATGGAGATTTCCTCGAAATAATACAGGCAGTTCCGACTATGCGCGCCTGCGCTGGATCGCCCCACCGAGATGCGACCAAACACCCAAACGAGGGCGCGAGATGCGCTCAGGTGGCGCGAACTTCTCCCGCTGCCCAGCCAAACTTCTGCATATGCTTCTCCAGCGCCGCCACTGGCATGGGCCGACTGAACAGATAACCCTGGTTGGCGTGGCAACCCAGTCCGTCCAGAAAGGCGCGCTGGGCCTCGGTCTCAACGCCTTCGGCGATCACCGAAAGGCCCAGACTGTTGGCCAGTGCCACGATGGTTCTGGCGATGGCTGAATCGTTCGGGTCGGTCAGGATGTTCTTGATAAAGCTCTGATCTATCTTGAGTTGGTCAAGCGGCAGTCGCTTGAGGTAGGACAGTGAGGAGTAGCCAGTACCAAAATCGTCGAGCGCAAAACTGACGCCCGCCATCTTCAGCGTGCCCATCTTGGTGATGATGTCTTCGAAGTCCTGCACCAGTATGCTCTCGGTGAGTTCGATCTTCAGGCGTTTCGGGTTGGCACCAGTCTGCTGGAGCACGCCAAGGACCTGGTCAACAAATTCCTCCTGATAGAACTGGCGGGCGCTGACATTGACCGCCATGGTCAGGTGCTTCATCCCGGGTTGGTTGGCCCACAGTGCGAGCTGCCGGCAGGCGCCCTCCATGACCCATTGACCGATCGGCAGGATCAGACCGATTTCCTCGGCCAGGGGAATAAACTCAGCTGGTGATACCAGTCCACGCTTCGGATGCTGCCAGCGGAGCAGGGCCTCGACGCCAGTCAGACGACCGCTGCCAAGCACCTGTACCTGGTAGTAGAGTTCAAACTGCTGGTCCTGCACTGCTTCGCGCAATTGAGCTTCCAGGGCCAGTCGATTGGCCACCTGGACCTGCATCTGCGGGTCAAAGAAGCGCATCGCGCCGCGGCCGGCGGCCTTGGCCTGATACATCGCCAACTCTGCGCGTTTCAGGGGCTCCTCCTTGTCTTCCTGTCGATGGCCGCCAAACAGCGTGATGCCGATGCTGCAACTGCCGCGATACGCACCATGGTCGAGTTGATGTTCCTGCTCCAGCGTCGCGAGTATCTTTTCGCCCACGACTTCGGTCTGCGTGGCGGCTTCGATTTCGTTTCTGCTCAAGTCCTCCAGAATCACCACAAACTCGTCGCTGCCGAGCCGCGCTACCGTGTCGCCTTCACGCACGCAGGTGCCCAGACGCTGCGCCACCTGCGCGAGCAGAACGTCGCCCTGCAGATGCCCCAGGGTGTCGTTGAGGGTCTTGAAGTTGTCCAGATCAATGAACAGCAAGGCGCTCATCTGCTGATGACGCGCTCCGGCGTTGCAAGCCTGCGCCAGCCGGTCCATCAGCAATCTCCGATTGGGCAGATTCGTCAGGGGATCGTAGAAAGCCAGATTGTTGATTCTGGCCTCCGCCAGCTTGCGCTCGGTGATGTCGCGGTGAAAGGCCTGAATCAGCGATTCGCCGTTGGAAACGATCAGGCTTGAGGTCACCTCCAGCGGCACGACGTGCCCATTCTTGTGGTAGTGCTCCACTTCAAAGGTCATGGTCTCGCCGGCCAGGATGCGCTTGAGTCGACCGGGCAACTCGCGCACGGTAGCGGGGGTGTCGAGCTCGCGCAAATTCAGCGTTCGCAGATCCTCTGGCTGGTAACCATGCATGCGCGCGAAGGACTCGTTGGCGGCAACAATGGTGCCGTCGGCTCGCAAGATCAGAATGCCGTCACTGGCACGGTTGAACAGCAACTCGAAACGTACCTCGCGTGTGCGCAGGGCTGACTGCACTTGTCCGCGTTCGCTGATGGCCTTGCGCATTTCGTCGACCTTGTGCTGGTAGGAACGGACAAAAAAGACAGCCAGCAAAGTCGACAGGATGTAGATGACACTCTGGTCGGCCGCATACATCAGGGGTGATGAGGGCAGGGCGACTGGCAACAGGTCCCAGGCGTGGGCAGCAACCAGGGCAAATGTTGCCGTTACTGTGATGCTGGCCAATGCCAGCGCAGCCCGCGTGCTGATCAACCAGGCAGCGATCAGGATGATCATCGGAAAGGCCACAACGACGGGTGCACGCACGCCATCGGTAAACAAAGCCGTCCCGGTCACCGCGAACCAGGCGCCCCATGCGAGAACAAGCTTGGCCGCGTGAACCCTGCCACGACGCAGGCAGTACCAGCCGGTCAGTGCAATCAGTGAGACCACCAGCGGTGCGAGCGCTCGAACCATTTGCTCTGGCGCAAAGATGCGCAGAACAACGACGGCAATGATGGCTCCGATGAGCAGCGCGGCAATGGAAAAGTTCAGAAAAAGCCGTGCCTGCTCCGAAGAAATGGAGCCATCGGCTTCTTCGATAGCGTCTACTGAAGGCCTGTCTTGCGCTGAGAGATGTGTGACCACAGTTGGTCTCTGTTATACCTGCTTCATTTGCGCTGACTATTGATATGCATCATGGCTTAGTTCTGTGCGCGCTGCTCGGAGCGGCCCAGAGTCCAGGCCAGCGCCAGCCCGAGCGAACTGCCGCTCGATTGCAGATGAAGCGGACTGCCTTGATTGGCGGCGCCCGCGTAGGACTCAAAGCGGACAAAGGCGAACAGGCGCAGATCGTCCCCGAAATGTCTCGAGGTACTGAGAGACAGGCGGCTCGCAATCAGCCCCGCCTGCGCCTCGTAAGTGGGTCGCAAGGCCGTGGAAAACTGCGGCGCGACACCGTAGAAGAAGTTGTTCAGTCGGCGGTCACCCCAGACCAAGCTGCCACTGGCAGAAAAGCCCCAGCCAGCGGCCACATCCCGTGTCTCGTAAATCAGTTCGGGCTCGAACACCACGCCCTGCGCGTTCACGCCACTGTTGAACTCCAGTACGCCGCGCAAAGGCAACTCCACGCGCAGCCGACTCGCTGCGCTCGGTCGCGCCAATGTCCATTTCAGGCGCGGACCAAATTCCAACAGCGTCCCGAGGTCTGTCATGCCGATGCGCGCCGCGTTGTCGGTGGCGCGTGAGGGCAGGGAAGCGGCAAAACCGATATCGAATTCAACATCATCGGTGTGAACGACGCGTGCGCCAATGCCGTCCCGGTCTGCGCGCAGCACCTCACCGCGATAGATCAGATAAGGCAACACGATGGCCCGTGTGGCGCGATCGGTCGCAGCCGGGTAGGATGGGGTCGACGCAAAACCGCCCAGCAGCCCGGCCTCCCAAAGCGGCGGGGTCGGATCCTGAGCCTGGGCGATGATCGATGTGCTCAGCAATCCCAGACCGATGGCAAGAGAGATTTTCATGAAGGTTGCAATGCAGTTAAAGGCCGCTATTGAACCACGTATCGGAATAGCGATGGCGGAGTCACTCTTTACCATCCGGAAACGAAGCGCCTGCCTGCACTTCCTACAATCGGTAAGATGAAAAAGTCTTACTGGATAGTGGGGGCCCTGGGTGTCGCGCTGCTGGGCTCAGGCGCGTTTTGGTGGTGGAGTCAACGCGCGGCAGCCGATGCCGTGCAGTACCGCAGCGCGAAGATCGAACGCGGGTCGCTGCTGGCCACAGTGTCTGCCAGTGGTGCCGTCAATCCGGTCACACAGGTCTCGGTCGGCACCCAGGTGTCGGGCCAGATCAAGGACTTGCTGGTGGACTTCAATTCGGAGGTCAAGGCCGGGCAGTTGATTGCCGTGATCGATCCCGAAACCTTCGAGTACCGGGTCCGCTCGGCGCAGGCCGATGTGGACGCCGCGCGCGCCACGGTGCTGACGGCGCAGGCCAATTCGGCCGCCAGTCGCGCAGGTGTCTCGCGCGCGCAGGTCGATCTGTTGGAGGCGCAACGTGATCTGGACCGCAAGCAGATGCTGGTGGAAAAGCAGTTCATCACCCAGAGCGAGGCCGACAAGGCGCGCGCTCTGGTCAACACCTCGGTCGAAGCCTTGAAGTCGGCCCAGGCGCAGCTTGGCGTGACCGAGGCCCAAATCAAGAGTGCGCAGGCCAACGTGGCGCAGCGCGAGGCCTCGCTGGCGCAGGCGCGCATCGACCTGGAACGCACCCGGATTACCTCGCCGGTCAATGGCATCGTCATCAAGCGCGCCATTGAGAAGGGCCAGACGGTGGCAGCCAGTTTGCAGGCCCCGGAGCTGTTCGTGATCGCGCAGAACCTGCAGGACATGCAGGTGGAGGCCAGTATCGACGAGTCCGATGTGGGGCGAATCCGCACCGGCCAGAAAGCCACGTTCACGGTTGATGCCTTTCCCGGACAGACTTTTGAGGGCGATGTGCGCCAGGTTCGCAAGGCGGCGCAAAACGTGGCCAATGTTGTGACCTACGTCGCGGTGGTGGGTTTTTCGAATGTGGGCGGTCGTTTGTTGCCCGGCATGACAGCCAATGTGCGCGTGGTGATCGAGTCGCGTGACAGCGTGCTGAAAATTCCAAACGCCGCGCTGCGCGTGCGCATTGCCGGCATCGAGCCCGCAACTGCGGCGTCGGCGCCAGGGGGCCGCGCCTCCGGTGCGAGTGTCGGACAGCTTGGAGGCTGGAGCTGGATCGGTCAGGCGCTGGCACAAGGTCCTGCCGGCGGCGGATTTGCCGCCTTGCGCGAGCGGTTGCTGGCCGAACTGCAGCTGAGTGCCGCTCAGCAGGCTCAGCTTGACATCATCGCGACCGAACTGCGACCCAGGTTTGCAGCGCTGCGTGACTTGCCGGAGGAGGCGCGCGCCGCCGCGCGGGAGAAAATCAGCGGCGACATGCGCGATCGGATCAGCGCCATGCTGACGCCGCCGCAGCGCCTCAAGTATCAGCAGATGCAGGGCGGCGCGGCCCCAGCAGTGCCAGCGCTTGCCCCCAGCAAGCCCGGAGCGCCCCTTGCCCCTGGCGTCGCAGCCAGTGCGGCCCGGGCACCCGATGTGGCCGCTGCGCCGCCAGCGCTGAGCGGCGCCAATCCGGCATCCGAGTTTCGCAATCGTGTCGTCACTGAGCTCGCAATGAGCGCTTCGCAAGCCGAAAAAGTCGATGCCATTTATGCCGAGTCCCGCTCCAAATTTGCGACCCTGCGTGATTTGACGCCCGAAGAGCGCACCAAGGCACGCGAGCGCATCAGCGCCGATATCCGTGCCCGCATCGGCGACCTGCTGACGGCTGAGCAGAAGCCAAAGTATGCGGCTCTGGTGGCGCAGGCGGCGGGCCGACAGAACACCCGTGGGCGAATCTATCTGCTGGGGTCGGACGGCGAGCCGCGTGCCTACAACGTCAGACTGGGTATCACCGACGGCACCAGCACCGAGTTGCTGGTGGAGCCCAATTCTCCGGATGCCGCCGTGCTCAAGGAAGGCGCGCTGGTAATCACGGGAACCGGAGCAGCGGGTTCGGCGCAGACACGACCCGGCGGCAGTGGCCCGCGCATGCCCTTCTAAAACGATGGACGCCCCTGTGAGCTCCGCGCTGATTGAAGCGCGTGATCTGGTCAAGACCTACACCATGGGGCTGCAGACCGTGCACGCCTTGCGTGGCGTGTCGCTGGACATTGTCGAGGGTGACTTCGTGGCCATCATGGGCGCCTCGGGGTCTGGCAAATCGACCTTGATGAATATTCTGGGCTGCCTGGATTTGCCGAGCACGGGCGAATACCGCCTGGCCGGTGAAGAGGTCGAGGCGATGGCGCAGGACCAACTGGCCTCCATCCGCAACCGGCGCATTGGCTTTGTCTTTCAGCAGTTCAACCTGTTGCCTCGCACCAGCGCGCTGGAAAACGTCGAACTGCCGATGGTTTATGCGGGCGTCAAGGCTGCCGAGCGCAGAGCGCGCTCGCTGGCGGCGTTGCAGCGGGTGGGTCTGGGCGAACGCGGTGACCACAGTCCCTCGGAGTTGTCGGGCGGGCAGCAGCAGCGGGTGGCGATCGCACGCGCGCTGGTCAACAGCCCGCAACTGATACTGGCCGATGAGCCGACCGGTGCACTGGACACCAAGACCAGCGAAGACATCATGCGACTGCTGACCGAACTCAACGCGCAGGGCATGACGGTGGTGATCGTCACCCACGAGAGCGACATTGCCAACTGGGCCAGGCGCAAGCTGGTGTTTCGCGATGGGCAGATTGTGGAGGATGTACGCCAGCCAGGTGGCGCTGCAGCGAGCCAGGGCTCGGAAGGTGTCATCCCGGGCTCTGAAGTTGTCATCGGAGGCTCTGAAGTCGCCACTCTGGACTCTTTGATGTCATCCCGGCCCCCGAAGTTGTCATCCCGGGCTTGACCCGGGATCCATGGATTGCGGATCGAGTTCGCAATGACAATGTGTTTGCGATGACAAGTTTGCGGAGACCGACGTATGAACTTTTTTGCCCCGTTTCGAATTGCACTGCGCGCGCTGGCGGCCAACACGCTGCGTTCCATCCTCACCATGCTGGGCATCATCATTGGTGTGGCAGCGGTCATCACCATGATTGCGGTCGGTAGCGGTGCCACGCAGCGTGTGCAGGAGCAGATGAAGGGCCTGGGCTCCAACATCATGCTGGTGATTCCCGGCGGTGTCACTGCCGGCGGTGTGCGCCTGGGGGCGCAGACCGGTCAGGGGCTGACGGAGGACGATGCACTGGCCATCAGTCGCGAAGTACCCGAGGTCCAGGTGGCGGCACCTAGTTCACGCACCGGCGCCCAGGTGGTGGCGGGCAACACCAACTGGAGCACCTCGATATTTGGTACGACCAACGAGTATCTGGAGGCGCGTGAATGGCCGGTGGAAGACGGGCGCGGCTTTGATGCGGCCGACCTGCAGGGCTCGGCCAAAGTGGCGATCGTCGGGCAAACGGTGGTGCGCGAATTGTTTGGCGAGGCCGATCCCCTGAACCAGGTGATTCGCGTCAAGAAGATCCCGGTCACCATCATTGGCGTGCTGTCCAAGAAGGGACAGAATTCCATGGGGCAGGATCAGGATGATGTCGTACTGGTGCCGATTTCAACCTACCGCAACCGGATTCAGGGCGGCACAGGGGGCAAGCTCAAGCGCATCGGCTCCATCAGCGTCAAGGTGCGCGAGGGCCAGAGCATGAAGACGGCAGAAGACAGCATCAAGGACTTGTTGCGCCAGCGCTTCAAGGTGCAGCCGGGTGCGGAAGATCCGTTTTCGGTGCGCAACCTGACCGAAATATTGCAGGCGCAGGAAGCGTCGAGCCGCATCATGACGATGCTGCTCGCAGCGGTGGCCGGCATCAGCCTGATCATTGGCGGCATTGGCATCATGAACATCATGCTGGTGAGCGTGACCGAGCGCACCCGCGAGATCGGCCTGCGCATGGCGGTGGGGGCTCGCGGACGCGACATCCTGGCGCAGTTTCTGATCGAGGCGGTGACCCTGTCGCTGATCGGCGGTGCCATTGGTGTTGCGGTGGGCGCGGTGGCAACCTGGGCGGTCGGGGAATTTGCCGGCTGGCAGGTCAGCATGAGCCTCAATTCGATCGCGCTGGCAGTGGGTTTTTCGGCGTTTGTCGGGGTTTTCTTTGGCTTCTATCCGGCCCGGCGCGCCTCCAGTCTGCTGCCGATTCAGGCGCTGCGTTACGAGTAAGTCAGTGGATTGCCGCGCTTCGCTTTCCATGAACAGTTACTCCCCTGCTTGTCATTGCGGGCCCCGACCCGCAATCCATGGCTCGCGTGGCACTGGATCCCGGATCAGGTCCGGGATGACAATTTCAGGTTCAGGGTCCGTGTGCG
>CAITQH010000516.1 GCA_903894475.1 uncultured beta proteobacterium | reverse complement strand
CGCACACGGACTCTGAACCTGAAATTGTCATCCCGGACTTGATCCGGGATCCAGTGCCACGCGAGCCATGGATTGCGGGTCGGGGCCCGCAATGACAAGCAGGGGTGTAACTGTTCATGGAAAGCGAAGCGTGGCAATCCAGTCTTCAGGCGCTTAGCACAGAGGGATTCAAGGGCGTCAGCGGCTTCTGGTGGATCAGGTAGCCAATCAGGTTATCAGCCGCCAGGTTGGCCATCGCCAGGCGGGTCGGCAGCGTGGCGCTGCCGATATGCGGGGTCAGCACCACGTTGGGCACCTGCAGCAAATCGGGGTGAACCTTGGGCTCGCCTTCAAACACATCCAGACCCGCCGCCGCAATCACCTTGTCGCGCAAGGCCAGCGCCAGCGCGGCGTCGTCCACAATACCGCCGCGAGCGATATTGACCAGTGTCGCTGTCGGCTTCATCTGCGCCAATTCTGCAGCACCGATAGCATGGTGCGAGGACGCCGAATACGGCAGCACGAGCACGAGATGGTCGGCAGTCCGCAGGAGTTCCTGCTTGCTGACGTAGGACGCTTTGCAGGCCGCTTCTGTCATGGCGTCCAGCGCCGTGCGGTTGTGATAGATCACCTTCATGCCAAAGCCATGAGCGCCACGCCTGGCAATGGCCTGGCCGATGCGGCCCATTCCAAGAATACCGAGCGTCGTGCCATGAATGTCGGCGCCAATGAACATGTCATAGCGCCAGCGCGTCCACAATCCGGCGCGCAGAAAATGTTCCCCCTCGGCAACGCGCCGCGCGGTCGCCATCAGAAGAGCAAAACCCATATCGGCCGTGGTCTCGGTCAGCACATCCGGCGCATTGGTAGCCAGCACACCGGCAGCGCTCATCGCGTCGAGGTCAAAGTTGTTGTAGCCAACCGCCATGTTGGCGCAAATTTTGAGTTGCGGACACTGCGTCAGCAAAGTTGCATCAATGCGTTCACCCCCGGTGGTGAATACGCCCTGTTTGCCCGCCAGTTGCTCGATCATCTCTGGCTGGGTCCATAGCACATCTTCCTGGTTCGACGTCACTTCAAAGTGCCGCGCCAGCTTGGCGATCACTTCGGGAAAGATGGCGCGGGCAATGAGGATTTTTGGTTTCATGAAATGTCTCCGGGTTGAGTTGCCTGTCGTTGTCATTTCTGGCTGTCATTGCCATTTCTGGTTGTCATTGCCATTTCTGGTTGTCATTGCGGACATCTGGCTTGTCATTGCGGACTTGATCCGCAATCCATGGATCCCGGATCAGGTCCGGGATGACAACTCCCTGGTCCGTGATGACAACTTCCTGGTCCGGGATGACAACTCCCTGGTCCGTGATGACAACTCCCTGGTCCGTGATGACAAGGACAAGTTCTGTTAATGAAACAAACGGTACTGCACAACATAGACCAGCGCCCCGGCCAGATAGCCGGCCAGCGCCAGACCGCCAATCTTTTTTGCGTACCAGAAGAAATCAATTTTCTCCAGACCCATCGCTGCCACCCCTGCGGCCGAACCGATGATCAGAATCGAACCGCCGGTGCCGGCACAGTAAGCGACAAACTCCCACAGAAAACTGTCGGTCGGGTACTGCGCCAGGGTGTACATGCCCATGGATGCCGCCACCAGCGGCACGTTGTCGACCACCGCGCTGGCCAGTCCGATGATCAACACGATGATGTCCTGCCGACCAACCACCTTCTCAAGCCATTGCGCCAAAGAGCTCAGGACATGGGTGTGCTCCAGCACGGCAACGGCCATCAAAATGCCGATGAAGAAGATGATCGAACTCATGTCGATGCGGGTAAGCGCATGGACCAGCGTCAAGTGACGCTTCTTGCCGTCTTCCTTCTTCAGGTGCAGCAAATCGCCCACCATCCATAACATGCCCAGGCCGAACAAGATGCCCATGAAAGGTGGCAGGTGTGTAACGGTTTTGAACAGTGGCACGCCAACCAGAATACCCAGGCCCAGCAAGAGCATCAGGTTGCGCTCAAAGCTTGTCGATTGCAAGTGTTCTGAACCTGACTTTCGCTCGGGCGCAATCACCGGTCGGTTCCCCAGAATGCGACTCGTGATGGCCAGCGGCACCAGCAGATTGACCATGGACGCCAGGAATACGGCCTTCATGATCGACAGGGTGGTGATCTGATTGCCGATCCAGAGCATGGTGGTCGTGACGTCACCAATGGGTGTCCAGGCGCCACCAGCGTTGGCAGCGATGACGATGATGCCGGCAAAGTAGATCCGGTCCTCGCGCTTGTCGAGCAGCTTCTTCATGAGCGAAATCATGACGATGGTGGTGGTCAGGTTGTCCAGGATCGAACTGAGAAAAAAGGTCACGAAGCCAACCATCCACATCAGGCTGGAGAGCCTGGTGGTCTTGATGCGCGAGGTGATGGCAAAAAAGCCTTCGTGTGCATCGACCACCTCGACAATGGTCATGGCGCCCATCAGGAAGAAAACAATCTGCGCCGTCCCCATCAGGGAGCGGTTCAGGTCCGCATCGACTTGATTCACATCGCCGCTGGCCAGCGCATACACGGTCCACAACCAGCCCGCTCCCATCAGTGCCGAGGCCGACTTGCTGATTTTCAGGGGATGCTCCAGTGCAATGGCCAGATAGGAAAGTACAAAGATGACGGAGATGGCAGTCAGCATGAGGGCTTACCTTGGAAGTGAAGTGTGAAAGGCCATGACGGACTGGATTATCGGGCTTGCGAAATATCAAACACCTGGCGCAGATAAGCCAGGTATTTTTCGTCTTCGCACATGTCCTTGGAGGGGGCGTCAGACAGTTTGGCCACCGGTTGCCCGTTGCAACGGACCATCTTGATGACATTTTGCAGCGGTTCGTAGCCAAGGTCGTTGGTCAGATTGGTGCCAATACCAAATGCCAGTTGGCAGCGTCCCTTGAACTGCTGGTACAGCTCGATCGTGCGCGGTACCGTCAAGCCATCGCTGAAGATCAATATTTTGGTGCGTGGATCAACGCGGTTATGGTGGTAATGATCGAGCATGCGCTCGGCCCACTGGAACGGGTCGCCACTGTCGTGGCGCGCGCCATCAAAAAGTTTGCAGAAATAAAGATCAAAGTCGCGCAGGAAAGCGCTCATGCCATAGACATCGCTCAGGGCAATGCCGAGGTCGCCCCGGTATTCCTTGGCCCACGATTCAAAAGCATAGATCTGGCTGTCACGCAGACGCGGTCCGAGCGCCTGGCAGGCTTGCAGGTATTCGTGCGCCATGGTACCCAGCGGGGTCAGGCCCAGTTTCATGGCAAACAGCACGTTGCTGGTGCCAGCCAGCTGCCCCGCCAGCCCCACCAGATTGCCAGGGCTCTGCGCGGTACCCAGTCGACTCGCCAGCACGCGCAGCACTTCCTCATGCCAGGCCTGCGAAAAACGTCGACGGGTGCCGTAGTCAGCAATCTTCAACTCGCCCAAACCTGCTTCACGCAATTGCCCGATCTTGACGTCCAGCCGTCGGCGCCCCTCCATCAGGTCGGGCATCTTCTGTGTATTTCGAAAGTAGACCTCGTTGACGATGGCCAGCACCGGGATTTCGAACAGAATGGTGTGCAGCCACGGGCCGCGAATAGAGATGTCAATCTCGCCACTTGGGTGTGCAGTGACGCTGATGTATTTTTCATTGAGCTTGAACAGCCCCAAAAAATCAATAAAGTCGCTCTTGATGAAACGAAGCGAATGCAGGTAGGTCAGCTCGGCGTCCTGAAAATGCAGATTGCACAGAGAGCGTATCTCGTCGCGGATCTCGTTCACGTAGGCGCCAAGCGCCCGGCTGGCGCGGCCCGTGGCCGGGTCGATGCCCGGATTGCGGCACCTGAATTTGTACTCGACTTGAGCGCCGGGGAACTGATGCAACACGGCCTGCATCATGGTGAACTTGTACAGGTCGGTGTCAAGAAGACTGGTAATGATCATGCTGTTACTTTATCGCGCCAAGGGCCGCGCCGCCATCGTGTTTACCCGCTGGCAGAATGGATCAGTCGAGCCAGTGCGCAAACTCTTCGACTGGCACGCGAGGTGTGTGGAAAGTGTTGACGACGGCCATCGGATCGGCGTAGCCCAGGGCCATGCCACAGACCAGCATTTCCTGAGCTCCGGCACCGATGTGCGGCAGGATGATGCTGTTGAACATATTCCAGGCCTGCTGTGGGCAGGTGTGCAGACCCCGCGCCCGCGCCGCCACCATGATGCTCTGCAGGAAGGTGCCGTAGTCCAGCAGGGAGCCGCGGCCCATGCCACGGTCGACCGTGAACATCAAACCCACCGGCGCATCGAAGAACCTGAAATTGCGTTGCATCTGGTTCTGCATCTTGTCGCGGTCGGCCTTGCCGATACCCAGCAGGCCATAGAGCCCCCAGCCGTTCTCGCGCCGCCGATCGATGTACGGACTGAACCACTGCGCCGGGTAATAGTCGTACTGCTCCTTGTAGTCGGCGAGCAAGGCCGGATTGGCCTGGATCGCGTCGTGGGCAGCGCACACTTTGTTGACCAACAGGTCACGACTGTCACCTTGCAGCACATAAACCTTCCATGGCTGCGTGTTGGTGCCTGAGGGCGCGCGACTGGCCACCTGCAGCACTTCGGCGATGGTCTCGCGGGGCACCGCTTGCGCAGTGAAGGCGCGCACCGCCATGCGTGAAGTAATGGCTGCGTCCACCACAGCGGGGTCCAGATCAGCTTGTGTCATAGAAGAGTCTCCAATACGGTTTTCAAATTGGCCGGCAAAGCGGTCGGACGGCGTGTTTCGCGATTCACATAAACATGCACAAAGTGGCCGCGCGCTGCGCTCAAGGCTTCAGCCTGCGCAAACAGGCCCACTTCGTAGCGCACACTGCTCGCTCCAAGGTGGGCCACCCGAATACCCGCCTCGACCGTCTGCGGGAATGCCAGTGGCGCGAAGTAATTGCAGCGGGTTTCAATCACCAGGCCAATGGTTTGCCCATGCTCAATGTCGAGCACGCCCTGCTCTATCAGGTAGGCATTGACGGCGGTATCGAACCAACTGTAATAGACCACATTGTTGACGTGGCCGTAGGCGTCGTTGTCCATCCAGCGCGTCGTGATGCTGCGAAATACCTTGTAGGCACTGCGCGGGGCGGCTTGCGGTTTTTCATGTTTGTTCTCGCTCATGGTGTCCGATTTTGCCAGTGTGTAAAGCAGGTCCCGTTAACAGCCCGCCCCGGGCTGGAGAAAATCGCCCTGCCAACGATGTCCGGACGATGAAAAAGAAGGGTTTTAGAATTTTCCGTCTAATGTGCTGCATCGCAGCAAAAAGCACTTGCAAGCGGCATTCATGCCTCTATAATTCAATCCATGCTGCACTGCAACATACCCGGCTCAGGCCAGGTTTCGGCGCAGATACCCCTAGCCCCCACTCTTACTGGAGAAATCAATATGTTGACCGTCGAACAAGTCCTCGCTTCACAAAAAGCCAATGTCGAAACCCTGATGGGCCTGACCACCAAAGCCTTTGAAGGCGTCGAGAAGATTGTTGAACTTAATCTGACAGCTTCCAAAGCCGCTCTGGCTGAAACCTCTGACCATGCCAAGGCCCTGCTGAGCGTGAAGGACGCGCAGGAACTGTTGGCCCTGCAATCGAGCCTGTTCCAGCCGCTGGCTGAAAAGACCGCCGCCTACAGCCGTCATCTGTACGACATCGCTTCCGGTGCCGGAGCTGATTTCAGCAAGACCTTTGAAGGTCAGGCGGCCGACGCACAGAAGAAATTCATGGGTCTGGTGGACAACGCTGCCAAGAACGCCCCGGCCGGCTCTGAAACCGCTGTCGCCGTCATGAAAAGCGCTGTGGCTGCTGCCAGCAACGCACTGGAATCTGTGCAAAAGGCTGTCAAGCAAGCGTCTGATGTAGCTCAGTCGAATTTCAATGCAGTTGCCGCCTCCGCCGCCGACGTTGCCAAGCCAGCTTCGAAAAAGCGCTAATTTGCAAGCTTGTGTGAAGAAACTTTGAGGCAGGTCACCTTTTGGGGCCTTGACTCTAGAAAGCTAGGGGAAACCCTGAGATACTTCAGACAAGTTGAATTTTTGAGAATACCTCGTTCTCACAGGTTGTCTCCTCGGGTCCTTTCGTAACCAACAGGTTCAGGGATCCCTTAATAGGGCTGGTCGCAAGACCGGCCCTTTTTTTTCCGTCACAATCTGATCCATGAGATTTCTTCACACCATGCTGCGCGTGGGCGACCTGCAGCGCTCAATCGACTTCTACACCCAGGTGTTGGGCATGCAGTTGCTGCGCAAGACCGAAAACCCGGAATACAAATACACGCTGGCCTTTGTTGGCTTTGGCAAAAATCCGGATCACGCCGAGATTGAACTGACCTACAACTGGGGCGTCGATTCCTATGAGATCGGCACCGCCTTTGGCCACCTGGCCCTCGGTGTGCCCGACGTCCATGGCGCTTGCGAGAGCATCAAGGCCGCCGGTGGCAAGGTCACGCGCGAAGCCGGCCCGGTCAAGGGTGGCAGCACCATCATCGCCTTTGTCGCCGACCCCGACGGCTACAAGATCGAACTTATACAAAGAGAATCAACAACTTAGCATCAGCACCGCCATTTTTACCGCCAGCAGGCCTTAAGGCCGATTGGTTGAGGTGAGGCGGTAGGCCTTGAGCCCAAGCTCTCGGCGAATCATTGTGGGTCTAAAAATCGGGTTTCTCCCCTTTTGTCAGCGCTCCAATCGTTCGCCTTTTACAAGACTCACCTGACCCCCTCCCGCATCCCCTCCACCTCCCGCCGCATCGAAGCCCTCATCGCCTTGGGCGCCGTATCAGCAATCCGCTGATCCTTGGACTTGCGCATCTCCTTGACCCTTCTAACCACCGACTGCATGTTCACCCCAATGCGCTGATCAGGGTTCTGCACATTCCATTGATCCAATAAATGCCGCGCAGATTCAACTTGCGCAGGGCTGTTCTCAAAGATCCCCTTGGCCCAACGCGCCCGAATATCCTGCGCATGCTGGTTGTAGAAATCCTTGCTTCGCTGGTGCAAATAGTTGGCCCCTTGAACCTCAGCCACCGTCGCCGGTTGAAACCCAAGCATCTTCATCGCTGCTTCCGTTGGCGTCGTCTCGATCACCTTGTAGCCCTTGTCGTCACGGTACATGCCGGTGCTCATCATGTCCACGCCCTTGGCCAGATTGCCCACAGCCTTGGGCGCCAGCGTGACAGCTGCCTTGCCCAGAACCCCTGAGAGCGCCTGGTCGCCCGCCTGAAACGCCCTTGCAGCAAGATCCCCAACGGGTCCGGCCAGTTCCGCCACATCCCGCGTGTGATCGGCTTTCTTCAAGAGTAGGCCTGTGACCGGAATCAGATTGGCCATCGACAGCCGCCCAGACACATCAATCGGTGAGCCGGGCAAGCCAGTCAGTCCCTTGTCCACAAACTGCGCACCCGCGCGCCCAAACAGGTTTTCCAGAAACTCCTGCTTCGTTTTCTTGGTAGAGAAGTTGTAGCCCAGGCGCTGGCCCAGGAAGTCAATCAGGTCCTCAGCGTCGTCCACAAACGGCAGGCCGCTGCTGCCGGCCATCAGCATCAGGGTCCCGAGCATCAGCAGGGCTGCTTGTCTGCCTTCCGGCCCACCCTGCGTCGCCATCCGATGCAGGAGTTCCAGGTAGTTGACCGAATAGCTCTTGAAGGTCATCAGCGTGGCGCCCACCGGCCCGCGGGCCCAGTTGGCTTTGTTGGCTTTGTTGTTGATGAACTGGGTCTCGTTCACAGCCTGCGTGGCAAAGCCGGCCGGGTTGGCTATCTTCCTGTCCTGCGCCAAACGGTAGGCCGCGATGAAGGTGGAACGCCGGTTGATCTGCTCGGCCATGCCAAACATCTTGCCCCAGCCCAGCATCAGTTTCGAGAAATTATTGGCCACACCGGTCATGGCTTCACCAAGCCGGGTGCCGTCGCCAATCCGCAATGTTGATGCACCGCGCGCCTGCGCCATCAATTGATGAACCTCCTGCGGCGCCACCACACCCTGTTCCTCTGCAACCTTGAGTGCCTTGGCCAGACTGGCTTCCAGTTCCAGACCAGTGCTCATATCTTTCATTGCACTAATCAAGAATGACCCGGCCTTACGCGCACCACCAAACTGGCTCAAGTACGGAATCGAGACCGCAAACGGCTGCGTGATGTTGACAAAGGCCGACGCCACCGAGCCACCCAGATACTGGGTAAACAGCATCCCGCGCAGGGCTTGCGCTTCCTCCCGCGGCTGCTTGATGTAGGTCGCCAGTTCGATCGCCGAGTCTTTCAGCTGACCCTGGCTTTTGGGGATGTCGTTGACGGCAGAGCCCAGTTCACCCATGTGCAACGCGGCAGAAGTCTGCCGAGCATTGGAATAAACAAAGGCGGCGAGAACCCGCCCCATGTCGTCGCTGTAGCCCGCTGTGCCCTTGCGGTGAATCAGCCGCTTCATGGCCGATCGGTTCGACTTGGTCCGTTTCAGTTAGGTCTGGAACACCTTATCCTGCGCCTGGTCACCCAGGGAATCAAGGCCCAGCATATTGCCAAAGAGTTCCAGACTCTCAGGCGTGATGCCCTGGAACATCTCGAATTCCTTTTCTGAAAGGGTGCCTTGGGCAACGTTTCTGGCGCCAAACTCGGCCTTGAGCCGACTTGCCATCTGGTTGGCAGCGCGTCCGGTCTCAAACAGGCCAAAGTACTGCCGCTCATCGCCAACCACCACATCCACCGAATAGCGCCCAAAGCGCGACAGGGGTGCGTAACCCAGCTGTTTCAACCGCTCGGTCCGATTGGCCCGACCCACCAAGCCTCTGGCCGTATCGACCAGCACGTCTGAGCGCTCCGGCATCAAATCTTTCTGGCGGTGCAGGTACTGATGCAGCAGGGTTGCCGCTTCAATCACGTCCTTGGCCGCCATCACCTGGTCCTTCAGGTCAACAACATCACGGCCACCAATGCGCAGCAGATCCGCCTTGGCCATGTTGTCCAAGCTCTTGTCGACAGACGATCGAAACTCCCGGTACAGCGCAATTCTTTGTGGCGTCAGATGGAACATGCTGCCGAGTTCCGCATCGCTCCACACAATGCCCGGCGTGGTTTCCTCATCATCTTCAGCGATGCGCATCGGTTTACCTGCGCCGTCCCGGGTCCAGCTAAGCGTCCCTTCCAGGATCGGCACCGAGATCGCCTTGTTGTCAGCGGCCGAGATTGGGGTCTTCAGCAGATCGCTCCAACTCTCCAGCTTGGGCAGCATCTTCGGCGCCATGTCCGCCGCTTCAGTGGCATAGAACGACACGTCGTTGATAAAGTTCTGCGCGCTGGTAAAGACCGGTTTGAAGGCCGGGTAGCGCTGGGCCAGGTGGTACGGTGAACCAACCGTCTTGTCCCACCACGACAACTTGCCGGGGTGGCTGAATGTCTCATTGAGCACGTCTGCCGCACGCTGGATCAACGGGCTGTCGCCGGTCCCATTGCCAGCCCGGCTAAACAGCACACTGGCAAAGCCACGCGGTTTGTAGCTCATGACGGTGCCCGGGCTGGGTTGACTGTAGATGTTGTCCGGGTGCGGTCGCGCTGGCTGGTTCGATCCGCTTGCACGTTGCAAGATGGCACCAAAACCCAGTTCAGAAACGAAACCAGCACTTTGCAATCTGCTGATGCTGGGCGTATGCACCCCCGTCAAATAAATCCCCAAACCGTGTTTGTCGGCAATGGCTATCACTTCATCAGCAAAAATCGATGCGTCGTTTTTGCGCGCATCGGCCAGGATGTTTCCAAGACCGTCGATCCTGAATGTGCCCTCGCCTACTTTGGCGTTAAGGGCGTCGATCTCAGGTACGGCGGCATCGGTGTGTCGGTCCCAATCCTGGGGGGACAGTGGTTCGCTCCGGTGTGGATCACTTCGATAGGCAGCGGGTAACAGGCTGACAACGTCCTTGTACTCGGCGCGCGTCCACGAGTTGAATTTGGGCCAGGACTGGAAGTGTCCGTTCTTGGACAGCACGCTTGATTTGCCATCATTGAAGTTCTCAACCGCATGATTCTCCCTCTGCGCAATGCCAAAGGCCAGGTTCACCAGATCCTGCGCTTTGAATAAATCGGGTTTTCTGGTGAGCTTGTCCCAGACTGCCTTGAGGGCCAATTTAACCTGCGCCAGCCACTTGGCAACCGTCCCCGCCTTTGCAAACGCATTGGGCTTGATACCCAGTTTCAATGCACCTTCAACAGCATACGGGAACAGTTCCTGAGTTGATAAATCAGCGCCTGCTGCGTTAACCCGTGCGCTGGCATAGTCATACACCCCACGCTCGTTTGATCCCGGCTCAGCCTGTTTCCAGCCATCGATAACACTGTGCAGCTGATTCCAACCGGCCTCACCCAGAACCGCCTGACCATGCTTGTGCATCAGCTCATGCGCCAGCACGGCTTGCTCGGTACCGGCCTCAATCTGGTCGGCGATCAGGAAGACGGTCTTGCTGGCCGGGTCAAAGAAGCCCTGCGCCCTGCCCGCTTGGCTGTCGGGTGCCACGTTGACGTCCTTGGCTATCAATGGCTCCCAAGTGCTTTTGATGTCGATTGCCGTGGTCGCCACAATGCGGCCCAGTTTGCTGCCAAGGAAAGTACCCGTGAGTTCCTGGATTGCCGACTCCACTGCAGGCACGTTGCTCGGATGGGTGACCGCCCCCTGGCTGAACATCGCCACCCCACTATCAGTCTCCTTGGTCTCAAGGGTATCAACCAGTTCCTGAAACCCGGCATTGATGGCTTCACGCTCAGTGCCAGACGGAACGGTGTCGCCTTCCCGCCCGGCATGCGACAGGTAGGTATTCTTTGCTGCTTCCGCTTCGAGCTTGTCGCTGACAAAGGCGTCAAAGGAGCGGGCAAACTTTTCCAGGTTGGTGCTCCAGTAGGGCTTGCCACCCTTGTCCTGATCGATCCGGGCCGCTGCTTTGGCAAAGATCGTTGGCACCTGGCGATTGGGCACATGGGAGTCGGATGCGGCCAAGGCATCGGTTTTGTATTTCAGCGCATCAACATTGGATTGCAAGCCTCTGATCTGATCAATGGAATAGGTCCTGTCGGTAAGCTGCTTGTAGTAGTCGCGCATGGCTGCCACCGGCTCTGACAGCGCCAGACTGCTACCGACCAGCACCTTGGCCTCACCCAGATCGAGCGCACGGACCCGGTTCGCCAGGGAATCAAATCTGGACAGAATCTCGGCGCCGGATACCTCAACCACGCGCCCAGCGGAATTGATCTTGATGGGCCCCGCACTGGTCAGCCGCTCAAAGTCCTTGCGGACGGATTTCAGCCAACCCTCGACATAGCCCTTGGTCTTGTTCAGGGAAGCTTGCCGGTCAGTGTCATATTCCGCTTGCGTCATCGGACGCTCGTTCATCGCTTTGACAATTTCGCCAATGGCCGCCACGATCTCCGGACGGAAACCCTCACCAAAGGCCTTGACCTTTTGCCCGGCACGCTTGGTGTAACCGTCAGCATCCACGTTTTGCAGATGCTCGGTCAAGAAGGCTGTGGTCTGGCGTGTCAGGTCGGCTTGCCTGGCAAAGTAATGGTCCAGCGCGTGACCCCACTCGTGCGCCAAGCTTCCGGCGCCACTGGTGCGGGTCAGGTTGATCTCATTGACGCCCGGTACAAAGTGCGCCGCAGCGCTGCCGCTGCCCTGGGCGCCAATGGCCAGACCCAGCAAGCCATCCAACGACAGTGCTTTGGGCGGCACGCCCAGCACGGCGGCGAGGTCCATGAAGGAATCAAAAGCATGGTTCAGGTGCAATTGGCGCTCTGCCACTTTGGCGGGTGATTCACCCAGCATCCAGGTGCCAAAGTTCACACCCTTGAAGCCAAAGCTGTCTTTGAGCTTGTCGCTGCTGATGTCTTCACCGGCATCACGATGCTCAACACCTTGGCGCTGGGCCGACTCGACCGAGATGCCCTTGTCGCTGATCGTGCTTGACTTGGCATCGCGCCGGGTCAGCTCTCTCGCCTGTTCCTGAGCTGATTCAAGTGTCTCATGCACACCCACACT
>CAITQH010000515.1 GCA_903894475.1 uncultured beta proteobacterium | reverse complement strand
GCTGGTGGCGCCCCGACGCGTCAACGGCGCGCGCGTCTATACGCGGCGCGACCGCGCCCGGCTGGCGCTGATTCTTCGCGCCAAGGACATAGGCTCGCCCCTGTCTGAGATCAAGCGCTACCTGGATTTGTATGGTGATCATGGCGAAGGCCGCGCCGAGCAATTGAGTTACGTGATTCAGCGAACCGACGCGGCGATTGAAGAGTTGGAACAGAAGCGCTCACAAATCGACGCCACACTGGCTGAATTGCGGGTCATCAACGCCAGTTGTCGCCGACATCTGGCAACACGTAGCCGCAGCGACAAATGAGGAGATCAAGTCAATAGCCCCAGACCATTGACTTTGCGTCGTACAATTATTTCTTGATGAAAAAATTGTTGGATACCATTTCCGAAAAGTCCAGTGTCCTGCCTGAGTCGACTCAGGTTCACCCCTACGGGGCAACGGATCCAATCCCGGTACCGGAGGCGCGCGAGTCCGACTCAGACACCGCCTGGGCGTTGTGGGAGGATTCGATTGCGCCAGACAAGGATGCTGATCCGGCCTTTGCCAACACGGAACCCGTCGAACTTCCTACCCAGCCTGCTGGGTTGCTGCCAAGGAGACAGGGCTGAGTCGGCTTCAGCCCTGCGCCGGAAGGAACAGGGACTGCAGGTCATTCAGGAAATCATAGCCGCGCACACTCGGTCTGACAGTCGTCAGATCCCGCTCCAGCCAGCCTTTGGCCTGCGCCAGTTGCAATTCTTTTTCTATGGCGGTCATGGGAAGACCTGTGCGCTCGCAGAAAAGTTGCAAGGCGAAACCGTCCTTGAGGCGCAAGGCATTGAGCATGAATTCAAATGGCAAATCAGAACGACTGACCTGAGTTTCCTGCGCGACAAATTCGCCGGCCAGGGCCTTTTCAAGGTACAGCGCAGGCTCCCGGAAGCGTACCTGGCGTACCACCCGATGCGCAAAACTGAGCTTGCTGTGCGCGCCTGCCCCCAGACCGAGGTAGTCACCAAATTTCCAGTAATTGAGGTTGTGGCGGCAGGGGTGGCCCGGCCTGGCATAGGCTGACACTTCATAGCGCTGCAAACCGGCTTGACCTGTCATCTCGGTGATCAGGTCCAGCATCTCGTAGGCTGTGTCGTCTTCGGGCAGTTGCGGCGGAAATTTGGCAAAGTAGGTATTGGGCTCGATGCTCAGGTGGTAGATCGAAATATGCGGCGGGGCCAGCGTCAAGGCCAGTGCCACGTCCCGCTTCAGCGCCAGCAGATCCTGACCCGGCAGAGCGTACATGATGTCCAGGTTGAAGGTGTCGAAAGATTGTGCGGCTTCTTCGACGGCAGCGATCGCCTGCGCGCGGTCGTGCACCCGGCCCAGCGCTCTCAGAAAGTCGTCATTAAAGCTCTGCACCCCCACCGACAGCCGGGTCACGCCGGCGGCTCGGAAGGCTCTGAACCGGTCCTTCTCAAACGTGCCCGGATTGGCTTCGAGCGTTATTTCGCAGTCGGCCTCCAGGCGCACACGTGCCCTGAGCGCACCCAGCAACTGATCAATGGCAGCGGGCGAAAACAGGCTGGGCGTGCCGCCGCCCAGAAAGACGCTGTGCACAGTACGACCCCAGACCAGCGGCAGTGCAGCCTCGAGGTCGGCCAGCAAGGCCGCAATATAAGCCTGCTCAGGCAGCTCTGCTGCTGGCACCGCATGCGAATTGAAATCGCAATAGGGACACTTCTTCAGGCACCAGGGCAGATGGATGTACAGGGTCAGTGGCGGCAGCGCCGCCAGCTGCAGGGTTCCGGGTCGCAGGTAGTGCAGCAAATGGGGGTCAGATTCCAACTTCGTTCAACCAGCGCTCGCGCATCAGTTGCACCATGGCCCGCGCTGCCCGTCCCCGATGGCTGTTGGCGTTCTTCACCTCCACCGGCAACTGGGCAAAAGTCATTCCAAACCGCGGGATGTACATCACCGGATCAAAGCCAAAGCCATTGCTGCCCATCGGCTCCCGGCTGATCTCTCCGCTGACCCGACCCACGGCTATCAGCGGCTCCGGATCCTGCGCCGAGCGCACAGCCACCAGCGTGCTGACCAGCGCAGCGCGTCGATTGCTTAGCTCCTTCATCTGCTCAAGCAGCGCACGCACATTGTTGTCATCACCCTTTTCATAGCCGAACTGCGTTGCGTAGTACGCCGTATCCACGCCGGGCAGACCGCCAAAGGCATCGACACACAAACCAGCATCGTCGGCCAGCGCCGGCAGCCCACTGTGCGTCGCCGCATGACGCGCCTTGGCCAGCGCATTTTCAACAAAGGTGTGGAAGGGCTCGGCTGCCTCGCTGATACCGAGCTCGCCTTGCGCGATCAACTCCATCCCCAGCGGTGCCAGCATGGCGCGCAGTTCTGCCAGCTTGCCCTGGTTATTGGAGGCCAGGACAATTTTCATGTGCTCACGGACTGCTTTTGCAACGCAATCAGCTCGCCAATGCCTTTGGCGGCCAGCTCAAGCAAAGCGTCCATCTGCTGGCGCGAGAACGCTGCGCCCTCGGCAGTGCCTTGCACTTCGACAAAATGCCCGGAACCGGTCATCACCACGTTCATGTCTGTATCGCAAGCCGAGTCTTCGGTGTATTCCAGATCCAGCAGGGCTGTGCCCTGGACCATGCCGACCGAAATCGCTGCCACCTGATCGCGGATCGGTGACACACTAAGTTTTCCCTGTGCCATCAGCTTGCTCACCGCGTCCTGCGCTGCGACGAACGCACCGGTGATGGCCGCAGTACGGGTACCACCGTCGGCCTGCAGCACATCGCAGTCTAGGTGAATCGTGCGTTCACCCAAAAGGCGAAGATCAAACACGCAGCGCATGGAGCGCCCAATCAGTCGCTGGATTTCCTGGGTGCGTCCACTCTGCTTGCCACGCGCGGCCTCGCGTTCGCTGCGCGTATGGGTGGAACGCGGCAGCATGCCGTACTCGGCCGTGACCCATCCCTCACCGCTGCCCTTCTTGTGGCCCGGTACCTTTTCTTCCACTGACGCCGTGCACAGCACTTTGGTGGCGCCAAACTCTATCAGCACCGAACCTTCGGCGTGAATCGTGTAGCCACGTGTGATGCGCACCGGGCGCAACTGGTCTGCGCCGCGGCCCAGGTTTCTGGCAAATTCATTCATACTGGTTTCCTCAGGCCTGACGTGCAACAGAGCGGCGGATTGCCGCGTTGATTTCGGCGATGGAGCGGTC
>CAITQH010000514.1 GCA_903894475.1 uncultured beta proteobacterium | reverse complement strand
TCCGCAATGACAATCCTGCATCCGCAATGACAATCCTGCATCCGCAATGACAATCCTGCATCCGCAATGACAATCCTGCATCCGCAATGACAATCCTGCATAGGCAATGACAATGCTCCATCCGCAATGACAATGCTGCATCCACCCTTATCAGTCAGTGCGGGCATCACGCGGTTGGGGTTTGCCCAGTCGCAGCAATTGCGTGACGCTCAAACGCATGCAGCGCCCGGCAATCGGGTCTTCCATCAGGCGCTTCAGGCTGGGGTAACGCACGCTCAGAAAGCGCGACCGCCGGTACAGCTCCCGCGCCTTTTTCAGGATCAGATCTTCCAGCAATAGCGGCTCCACGGGCAGGGCCAGCGGCATCTGCTGCTGCAAGGATGTCAAGGATTTCATCACGCCACCTCCATCAGGATTTGAACGCACGAGAAGACCGTTCCAAGGTAACACCGAGGTCCCGAAAAAACCGCCGGATCAGGGCTCTTACTGTTGCTCTGTTTCGAAGATCAACTGCCCTCGCGTTCCCACAAAATGCAGTGGTGCCCTACTCTTGTATTGTCCCGAGGCATAGCGCCGCGCCAAGCCATGGCCACCTCGACTGATGAGGGTGCCGGCGCTTGGTCGGCCTTTTTCCAGAGCGCGCTGGCGCGCAACCTGGCGCTGGGCGCTGGCATGGCGCTGGTGCTGGGGATCATGACGGCGGTCTGGATGTGGAACCAGAAGCCCGACTACCGGGTGCTGTTCTCCAACTACTCCGACCGCGATGGCGGCGCCATCATCTCGGCCCTGCAGCAAATGAACGTGCCGCACCAATTTGCCGAAGGCGGTGGGGCCATTCTGGTGCCGGCCGAACGCGTGCATGACGCGCGCCTGAAGCTGGCCAGCCAGGGCCTGCCTCAGGGCGGCAACGTTGGCTTCGAGCTGCTCGAAAACCAGAAGCTCGGCGTCTCGCAGTTTCTGGAGCAGGTCAATTTCCAGCGCGCCATGGAGGGTGAACTGGCGCGCACCATCAATTCGATTTCAGTCGTGCAGTCGGCGCGCGTGCACCTCGCGATTCCCAAGCCATCGGTCTTCGTGCGCGAGAAGGAGAAGCCCACCGCCTCCGTACTGCTCAACCTGCACCCGGGACGCACCATGGACCGCCAGCAGGTCAGCGCCATCCTGCATCTGGTATCAAGCAGCGTGCCCGAGTTGACGGCCCAGAATGTGACCGTGGTGGACCAGAACGGCAGCCTGCTCAGCAGCCCGGAAAATCAGGCCGGCAAGCGACAGATGGACCCGGCGCAGCTCAAATACGTGCAGGACCTGAAGGACAGCATCGTGCGGCGCATCGAGTGGATCCTGACCCCCCTGGTTGGGGCAGGCAACGTGCGGGCCGAAGCCAATGTTGATCTTGATTTCACACACGTCGAGCAGGCCGCCGAGAGCTACAAGCCCAACGCCACGCCCGACGCCAGCGCCATCCGCAGCCAGCGCATCAACGAGACCAGCACCAGCGAGCCGGCCAAGGCCGTGGGCATTCCCGGTGCGGCCTCGAACCAGCCCGCCGCCACAACTCCGCCAGGCGCAGCCAGCCCAAGCAGTGGCAGCGCGCAGAAGGACAACACCATCAACTATGAGCTGGACAAGACCATCCGCTACACGCAGCAGTCCAATGCCGCCATCAAGCGCCTGACGGTGGCGGTACTGGTTAACCACAAGCGCGAGGTCGATGCCCAGGGCAAGGTGACGACGCGCCCACTGACCGAGGACGAAAAAACCCAGCTTAGCAACCTGGTCAAGGAGGCGATGGGTTTCAACAAGGAGCGCGGCGACTCGCTCACCGTCAGCAACAGCGTGTTTGCCGAAACGCCCAGAGAGGTCATCCCGCAAGAGCCCTTCTGGAAGCCTTATGCCAACCTGGGCACGGCCCGCATCGTTGCCCAGTACGCACTCTCGGCAGCGCTGCTGCTCTACCTGTTCTTTGGCTTGCTGCGCCCGCTGCTCAAGCGCGCCACACAGGCTGCTGCCAACAGCCCGGTGGGCGAGCGTAGCGAGGCGCCGGCCGGCCCAACGCGCGCGCCAGTTGGTGAGGGCTACACCAAAAACCTGAAGAGCGCCAAACAGATGGCAGTGCAGGAGCCGAAGGTGGTGGCCAATGTGGTGAAGACCTGGGTCAACAATGAGTAATGCCGACGTCGAGAAAGCCGCCGTCCTGATGCTGGCCCTGGGCCAGGACGAGGCGGCCTCGGTCATGAAGCACCTGTCACCGCGCGAAGTCCAGAAGCTCGTCACGGCCATGTCCGTCATGAAGGCCGTTCCCGGCGAGACGCTGGAGTCGGTGTTGCGCGATTTCATCGATGAAACGCAGAAGAGCACCTCGGTCGGCATCGACTCGGACGACTACATTCGCAGCGTGCTGACGAAGGCGCTGGGTGACGACAAGGCGGCCTCACTGGTTAACCGGATACTGGTGACCCGTGACGCCTCGGGCATCGAGGGCCTGAAATGGATGGACAGCAAGGCGGTCGCAGACCTGATTTGCGACGAGCATCCGCAGATCATCGCCACCATCATGGTCCACCTTGAGCGCTACCACGCCAGCGAAGTGCTGGGGCAGTTGCCGCTGCGCATCCGCAACGAAGTGATGCTGCGCATCGCCACTCTGGACGGCGTTCAACCGGCAGCGCTCAGTGAACTCGACTCCGTGCTGACCCATCTGCTCACCGGCAAGGAGCATCGGCCCAAGAAAGCCATGGGCGGTGTGCGCACCACGGCCGAAATCATGAACTTCATGAATGGTGATGTGGAGTCCTCGGTGATGGAGGACCTGAAGAATTTCGACCCGGAGATTGCGCAGCAGATCATTGACCAGATGTTTGTCTTCGACAAACTCCTTGACATCCAGGACCGTGACATGCAGGTCATTCTGGGAGAAGTGCCGCCCGAGGCGCTGGTGCTGGCCCTGAAGGGCTCGAAGGACGAACTCAAGGAGAAGATATTCAAGAACATGTCGCCACGCTCAGCCGACACCCTGCGCGAAGATCTTGAGGCCAAGGGGCCGGTGCGCCTCTCCGAGGTCGAGAAACAGCAAAAGGATATTCTGCAGATTGTGCGCCGCCTGGCCGACGAAGGCCAGATCACGCTGAGCACCGGTGGAGACGACGCCTATGTCTGAAGCACCGCTCAGCAAGCCGCAGCCCAGCGCTTATCAGCGTTGGGAAATGTCGACGCTGGGCGAGCGCCGCAGCAAGCAGGCACCGGCCATTCCCTCGATCTCGAAACTGGCCAAGGAGATGATGGCGGCGCGCGATGCCGGCCATCAGCAAGGCTATCAAGCCGGACTGTTGCGCGGCCAGGCCGACGGTCTGGCGCAGGGGCTTGAGCAGAGCGAGGCCGTACTGGCGGCGCATCAGGCGACGCTGGCAGCGCTGTGCCAGGGCTTTACCCAGCAGGCCGAGCAGGCGCGCGAGCAGATTGCGCAGCAACTGCTGGCGCTGGCGCTGGACATGGCGCATGCACTACTCAAGAGCACGCTTGAACTGCAGCCCGAGCGGCTGCTGGCGGTCATCGAGCACGCACTGCATGAGCTGCCGATGCTGCAATTGCCGGCCACTTTGTACCTGCACCCGCAGGACCTCGAACTGGTCAAGGCGGCGCGCGGCGAGCAGTTCACAGGCGCTGGCTGGCGTCTGCGTGTTGACGCGCAACTTGCGCGCGGCGGTTGCCGCATCGAGACCCCGAGCACCGAAATCGACGCGACGCTGGAGACCCGCTGGCGTCGGCTGCAACAGTCTCTCGGCCTGACAGAGCAATGGCTGAGTCCGCTCTGACCCCGGCGCGTCAGACCGACTGGTCGGACTTTCTGCGATCCTGCCAAGAGCAGACCCGTCGAAGCGAAACCGTGCTTCACTATGGCCGAGTCAGCCGCGTGGCCGGCCTGGTGATGGAGGCAGTCGGGCTAAAACTCGCAGTCGGCAGCTCCTGCCACGTACCGCTGCCCAACGGCTCCCGGCTCGAAGCCGAAGTCGTTGGTTTCGACCAGGAACGCCTGTTCCTGATGCCCCTGGGTGACGTCGAGGGCGTGCAGCCTGGAGCGCTCGTGGTGCCCAAGCTCGTGACCCGGCCGGCGCCCAGCCTCAAGAGCATATTTCAGCCGTCTGCCGAGGCCGACCTTGGCCGCACCTTGCCGGTTGGCAATGCCCTGCTCGGACGCGTGCTCGATGCAACCGGACGACCGCTGGACCAGCATGGCGCGCTGCAAGGCTGTGTCATGGCCGCGCTCAATGCGAAAACGGTCAACCCGCTGCTGCGCGAGCCCATTTCGGTGGTCCTCGATGTCGGCGTGCGCGCCATCAACAGCTTGCTGACGGTGGGCCGCGGCCAGCGCATGGGACTGTTTGCCGGCTCGGGCGTAGGCAAGAGCGTGTTGCTGGGCATGATGGCGCGCTACACAGCAGCCGATGTCGTCGTGGTTGGCCTGATTGGCGAACGCGGGCGCGAGGTGAAGGAGTTCATCGAACAGATTCTGGGCGAGAGTGGTCTGGCGCGCTCGGTGGTGGTGGCAGCTCCGTCCGACAGTCCGCCGCTGCTGCGGCTGCAGGGC
>CAITQH010000513.1 GCA_903894475.1 uncultured beta proteobacterium | reverse complement strand
CGCAGAACGTGCATGCGCTGCAGCTGGAGATGACGCAATGCAGCTACATGCAGGAATGCATGCCGTTTGACTACCTGCCCGAGGTGGTCGCGCAGGCCCAGCCGACGATCCGAGCCATGCTGCAAGCCGTGCTGACCTTCGCAGAAAACCGGGGTCTCTGATATGGAAAAACACGCCCAAATCGACGCACGGGCCGCCACGGAACTGCTGACCCGCTGCGCCCGCGCCCAGGTGCGAGACCTGCCTGCCTACAACGCAGGCCTTTCGTCAGAGCTTGTGCGCCAGCGTTACGGCGCGCAGCAGGTGTCGCGGCTCGCGAGCAATGAAAACCCTTTCGGCGCCAGCCCCAAAGTAGCGCAGGCGTTGACGGCCATGCTGACCAACGTGGGTCTGTACCCCGATGCAAATTGCCTTGCGTTGCGGGCAGCCATTGCGTCGTGCACTGGCGCTCAGGCGCAGGAAATCGTGGTGGGTAACGGGTCGGAGAACCTGCTGGAGCTGTTGTGCCTGTCCTTTCTTTCACCCGGTGACCGTGTGCTGACTTTGTTGCCATCGTTCGGCCTGCACGAAATATATCCGCGCATGATGGGTGCCGACGTGCACATGCTGCCGGTGAGCGCAGCACTGGAATTTGACGTCGATGCCTGGTGCGCGGCACTCAGCCAGGAGGCCGCGCCGAAGATGGTCATTCTCAGCAATCCGTCCAACCCCGTCGGGTGCATGCTGGATGCGACGGCCTTTCGCCGTCTGGTGCGTGCCGCACCCCTGGAGACCCTGCTGGTCATCGACGAAGCGTATTACGAGTACGCCTTGCACAGCCCGGGCTTCCCGGACGCCCTGACCGAGTTGCGCGCGCAGCGGCGCCCCTGGATTGTGTTGCGTACCTTCTCAAAAGCCTGGGGACTTGCAGGCTTGCGGGTGGGTTATGGCATTGCCTCGCACGCCTGTCTGGTGCAGATGCTGGACCGCGTGCGAACGCCCTTCAATGTGAACATGGCGGCGCAGACGGCGGCCCTTGCAGCGTGGAGCGACCCCGATCACATGGCGGCCAGTGTGCGCACCACCGTGGCGCAGCGCGATCTCATGGGTGGGCAATTGCGCGCCCTGGGCCTGCTGGTGGCCCCGTCCGCGACCAACTTCCTGTTTCTGGACTTGCACCGCCACAACGGGCCGGTGGCCGAGGCCCTGCTGTGGCGCGGCATCATCATCAAACCCTGGAAGGAAGCGGGCTACGAGACCTTCATCCGCGTCTCCGTCGGCACCGAGGCGGACAACCAGCGCTTTGTCAGCGCACTGGCAGACATCCTGCGCCAGCAAGTTTTGCACTGAGCCGTTAATATGCGCAGCTATGTTGAATTCAGCCGCCCTGAATGGCGCCGCTACCCTGCCGGCGGTGCGCAGCATCACGCTGGAGCAACCCTTGCGCTGGCTGGCACGCCTACCGCGACCTGGTGGACGCCTCGTCCTTCACACTGCGCGAGGCGGCCTGACGTGAGCTCCAACCCCGGGGCGCCGGACAGCGCGTCGATCTTCGAACTGAAGCTGGCGACGCTACCCTGGAATGCACCGTTTGTCTGGTTGCGCAAGGGTTGGCAAGACTTCGTGCGCCAGCCGCTGACCGGCCTCTTCTACGGCTTGTGTTTTTTTCTGATGGGGCACGCGCTGTGGTGGGTGTTTGCCGAGGCGCCGGCCTACGTCCTGGCGCTGAGCGCCGGTTTCTTGCTGATGGGCCCGTTCCTGTGTCTTGGGCTCTACCATGCCAGCAGTGAGCTCGAACAAGGTCGCGTGGCGGCCTTGGCCGACACGCTTCAGGCCTGGCGCCCGGCGTGCGCTGCGATTGCCCTGTTTGCTGGCGTCCTGCTGGTTCTGGAACTGCTCTGGGGTCGTGCGTCGCTGGTGGTCTTTGCTGTCAGTTTTGACTTGCCGCCTGGCGGGCAGCTTACGCTGAGCCAGTTGCTGGCGCTGGAGAACATCGCCTTCCTGATCACCTTCACGCTGGTGGGCGGTGTTTTTGCCAGCCTGATTTTTGTCACCAGCGTGATCGCCATCCCGATGATTCTTGACCGTCAGGTGGACGCCGTCAGCGCCGCCCTGACGAGCGTGCGCGCCTGTCTCCAGAACCCCGGTGTCATGCTGCTCTGGGGTGCGCTCATCACGACGTTGGTGGCCCTGAGCATGGTGCCCTATTTCGCCGGCTTGCTGCTGGCCGGGCCGGTCGTTGGGCACGCCAGCTGGCACGCCTACCGCAGCATTGTTGCGCCAGACGCGACGCAAGCCTGAACCCTACAAGACTGCACCACCCGGGTGCTCGATCGGCGCCGTATTCGAGACGGCGGCAATCTGCGGTGTGCCGCTGTTCGAGCCAGACGCGCGCTCACTGGCTG
Source organism: uncultured beta proteobacterium (assembly GCA_903894475.1). Classification (GTDB taxonomy): domain Bacteria; phylum Pseudomonadota; class Gammaproteobacteria; order Burkholderiales; family Burkholderiaceae_C; genus Rhodoferax. The sequence goes on along the minus strand of CAITQH010000513.1, from coordinate 5,505 downwards.
CTCAGCTTGCCCGTCACAGTGAAAAGCTGGCTTTGCTTCCCAAGTCGGTCAGAACTTCGAATACAGTGAAGGCAATGAGCAAGTTCGCTTTTGTATTTCCGGGACAGGGCACGCACTATGTCGGCATGGGGATGGATCTGGCCGACCACTACGCCGAAGCGGCTGCTGTCTTCGAGCAGGCCAACGAAGTCATGGGCATGGACATCCTCCAACTTTGCCGCAGCGGTCCGGAGTCTGAGCTTGTCAAGACAGAAAACGCCCAGCCGACCATCCACACGACGACGATCGCCCTGCTGAAAGTGGTCGAAAGCCATGGGTTTTGCGCTCATGTCACGGCTGGATTCAGTTTGGGCGAATATGCGGCCCTGGTTTATGCCGGGGTCTTGCAGTTTGAAGACAGTGTCAAGCTGGTGCAGCGGCGCGGCATGTTCATGCAAAACGCGGTGCCCCAGGGCGTCGGCAAGATGTGTTGGATCAGTGGGCTGGACCGGCCCGCGGTAGAGCAAATCGTGACGCAGGCGAGCGATCTGGGCTTGATTGAATGTTCCAACTTCAATTGCCCCCGACAGATCATCGTGGCTGGTTATGCGACGGCCGTGGAGCGGGCGGCCGAATTGGCCAACTTGCGGGGCGCGAGCGCAACGACGTTTCTCAATGTCAGCGGCCCCTTCCATACGAGCTTGCTGCTAGGTGCGGGGCAGCAGCGGGACCTCAAGGTGCGTTGCCTGAGTGTCGAGAATGTCGAAACTTTGGAAGCTTTTCTGCGTGAAATGGATCACGCCGTCTAATGCAAGCGGGCAGGGCGGTCAAGGGCTAAGCAGGTGGAACAGTCCCAAGGCGGGTGTCAAAGCGTCGTCGTGTAATCGTTCATGCTCGGCCGCGACGTCACTGGTTTTGCCCTGAGTACCGCACCCACTGCCATAAAGCACAGTAATTGCTCGGTGTCGCCAAGCTGGAAGAACTGCTTGAGCCGCGCCGAATAGAGCGACTTTCCGGTCAACAGCCCGGCGCCAAAACCCATCGCATGGGCGGCAAGCAGCATATTCTGCAGAGCACATCCTGCAGACAACAGGCGCTCCGGCGTCGGTACGCTGCCCAACTCTGGACTCAGGCGAGCGACAACTGCCACCAACAAGGGGCCACGGTAAGCCTTTTCACTGGCCTCTTTTCGTTGTGCCTCGGTGGCCTCTGGGTCACGCTCGCTCAGCGCGTCGGCAAAGGCCTCAGCCAGCAGAGGACGCTTCTGCGCGGGAACGATCACCAGGCGCCAGGGCGTCAAGCGTCGGTGATCTGGCGCGGCGCCAGCCGCATCGAGAATGGTTTCGACTTGTGCGTGATCGGGACCGGGCTCGCCGAGGAACTTGGACGTCGTACTTTGCCTGGTATGAATCAGGGTCAGCGCGGAGCCTAGCGGCTCCTGGTGTTCGTCCCAATGCACCTTCATGTTCCTTTGCTGCCGAGCGCTCGCTGGATCAGTTCACGCCAGCCCGGATAGCCCTGCGCGGTCAAAGCGTACTTGCTGGTAAATTCACTGTGAGGCGCACCGCTCGTCAGCGCCGCAACAAAGCCCTGACCGTCTCTTATCCAGTTTCCGCCGAGCAGCGTCACACCACGGGCGAAGAGCGCATCCGGGAGGCAGCCCGCGCTGGGTCCTACCATGGCGAACCAGCGGGCATGACGACACTGGGCCAGCATGTCATCGAGTGTGTCGTTCAGGAGCAGCGTGCTCGTGGAAATCACCTTGCTGCAGGCGCTGAGTTCCTTGGCATCCAGTGTCACGCGGTAGCCATCATGCTGGCCCACCAGATCTGCTTTCAACTCGACAACCGTGAGCCGGGCTCCGCTTTTGAGGACCCGTCCCAGGAGGGGCCTGAACAGTCCGATCATGCCAATGGAATCGCCTTTCTGCGGATTCATCTGTCCTATCGAATCGCTGCTGTCGTTGGGGCGAAATCCGGCCCGGTCATAGAGGCAGCGCGAAATGGCATTCGCCGTGGCAAAACCGATGACCCTGCCGGGTCCTTTGTCGTTGACGAATCGCTGCGCCACTTCAAGCGCATCGGCTCCGGCAGGCAGCAAGGAATCAGCTCCTTCGCGCAGTTGTGCCAGCGTGTCACCCAGACGAACGTAGGACAAACCGAGCGAGCCATCCGTCAGCTCGATGGCGCAGAACTCGCCCGCATGACCCTGGACCGGCTGAAGCGGCGGCAAATGCAATGCACGCACGCGTGGCAAGGGACACTGCGCAGAGAAAGCTGCCAGTTGGGCGAGGTATTCGCTGGCGAAATTCATGGCGGATTGCATCGCGACCTTGGCGTATTCAGCGCTTGAGCAGTTCGACGAACGCCACGTTGAGCTTGGCCTCGGCTGTGGCCAGATGCTGGCGTCGCGCGCTCACCCATTGTCGGTCCGCCATCAGGGCTTTCTGTGCCTCGCCCAGCATGCGTCGCACTTCAGCTGGCTGAGGTCCACCGATGCCAAGCCGCGAGCGCACCATGGCCTCTGGTGAGAGCGTGCGTCGGAATGTCACTTCGTCCAGGGGCAAGCTGGAATCCACCAACTGGTACATCTTTCCGGCCTCGGCGTAGATGCGCACGGCCTCGCTGTAAGGGAAGTCCTTTGGCCGCAATCCGTGCTCGCGCGCGAAGAGCACCACTTCGGACGCAAAGTGATGACCAACGCGGAACGGGATCCGGTTCTCGCGCTGCAGCGTCTCGGCCAGTTCCATCGAAGTTGTCCAGTCGGACTCGAGTTCTTCAAGCGAGCGCTTCGGGTCAAGGCGCAGCGACGCCATCACGTCGGTCGCATCGCGCAGCATTTGCGATCCAATCACGAAGGTGTGTGCTCGTGCATCGGTCCAGCTGTATTTGTAGTCGATCATGCCCGGTGTCACGTTGTGGGCCCGAAGAACCACGGCCTGCGCCGAGGCGAGGACATCGCTGGCCAGGGCGCGCGTGTCCTGGATCACGCCGGGATTGGCTTTCTGCGGCATCGCGCTGCTGGTGTAGGTCTTGCCGGGCACCAGCAGCAACCACGGACGGGTCTGGTGATACTGCACGTGGATGTCCTGCATCAGCGCGCCAACGCGCAGTGCGATCGACCCGGCAATCTGCGCCACCTCGACGCCAACGTCGTTGGGGCTGATCTGGGTCCCGTCGTAGCCGTTGACGGCCAGTGCCTGGAAGCCAAGCAGGTCGGCCAGGCGGGCGCGGTCCAGCGGCCAGCTCGAATTGGCCAGCACCGCGCTGCCGAGTGCACTGCGATCGGCGCGCGCCCATGCCTGCCGGATGCGCTCGGCATCACGCGCAAAGGAGTCGGCGAACGCGAGCAGGTACTGCCCGTAACTGGTCGGCATCGCCTGCACCCCATTGGTGTAGGCCGGCACGAAAGTCTCGACGTTTTGACCAGCCATCTCCATCAACTGAGCGCGCAGTTCGGCCAGCCGGTCGGTAAAGTCGAGCAATTCGACTCGCAACTGGCCCATCGTCAATGTGGGGTGCATATCCTGCCGACTGCGCCCGGTGTGGATCAGCGTCGCGTCGGGTCCGGCGAAGTCGGTGATGATCTTCTCGGTCTGCAATACGTCCTTGGGTCGCTTGCCCCCGGTCACTGCGCCCTGGTTGATCGAATGGGCAACGCCACGGGCGATCGGACCGGCGAGTTCAGGCGCAATGATGCCGCGCTCGACGTTCGCCACGGTCGATGCCATGTTGATGCGCCCGAACCAATAGAACATGTCCTGGGTGCGCGCCAGTTCGCTGGTGCTGCCACCCACCGCTCGTTCCAGCAGTTGGGTGCTCGCGGCCAGACAAGCCTCAGGGGTTCGGCAGAGGGTCTCGACCGGTTCGCGGGTCTGGGCATCGACGTTGCAGCAGAATGCAAGCAAGCTTGCAGTTGCCAGGCGGGACAAAGGCGGCATCATCGCTATTTCCTTCAATTGGTCTCCAAGAGCTTGATGCTACCCGCAGTGATGCCGTACCATGCGCTCGTCAGCTTGACCAAGCAAACTTCAATCATTACAAAGCGCCTACGCCATGGACAATTCATCCTCCTACACGCCGCCCAAAATCTGGTCTGCCAACAAGGAAAACGGCGGTCGCTTCGCCAGCATCAACCGCCCGACTGCAGGCGCGACCCACGAAAAAGAACTTCCGGTGGGACGCCATCCCCTACAGCTCTATTCATTGGGCACACCCAATGGCGTCAAGGTCACGGTCATGCTGGAAGAGTTGCTGGCGGCAGGACACACAGGAGCTGAGTACGACGCCTGGCTGATCCGGATCAACGAAGGCGAGCAGTTCGGTAGTGGTTTCGTCTCGGTCAACCCGAACTCCAAGATCCCGGCCTTGCTGGACCGCAGCGCAGCGACCCCGATCAGGGTGTTTGAGTCGGGTGCGATTCTCATCCATCTGGCCGAGAAATTCGGCGCCTTTCTCCCTACCGACGCCGCCAGGCGTGCCGAATGCCTGTCGTGGCTGTTCTGGCAGATGGGCAGTGCGCCCTTTCTTGGCGGGGGCTTCGGTCATTTCTACGCCTACGCACCGACCAAGATCGAATACGCGATTGATCGCTACGCGATGGAGGTCAAGCGCCAGCTTGATGTGCTTGACCAACGATTAGCGCAAAGTCCCTACCTGGCCGGAGATGAGTACACCATCGCCGACATGGCGGTTTGGCCCTGGTATGGAACCTTGGTCAAGGGTCAGCTGTACGAAGCGGGCGAGTTCCTGCAGGTTCAGACCTATACGAATGTGTTGCGCTGGGCGAACCAGATTGCCCAACGGCCAGCCGCCCAGCGCGGTCGCATGGTCAATCGCACATTTGGTGAACCCGCCAGGCAATTGCACGAGCGTCACGATGCCAGCGACTTCGACAGCAAGACTCAGGACAAGTCAAAGGTTTAGGAACTGGTATTGGTGAACGGCCACTTCTACCTCAGCGCAGCCGCCCAAGCGCTGGCAGAAGTGGCACTGCTTTTCGCTACCGTATCCGGACGGCGGCGCGCAATATTTTGCATACCTCATCAAATCTCCAAATCACAAGATGCGAGAATTGCGCTCAATGGACCACAGCAAACGCCTCAAGCTCAGATGGGTGATGATTCCCGTTATGCTGGTCTTCGCATTCTTTGTCTGGACTACCGACAAGCTTTCGATGCAGGGTGAACGCACCATCTATACAGTGGATTGTCGCAACGGGACTTGGGATGGCAATCGGTGTAGCGGCAAACTCGCAGCCGGGCCCCGCTTCCGGTATCGGGCATTAGCGGTGCGTGGTGAAGTCCTGTTCTGGGTCCTGGGCGTAAATGAACCGTCTTCAAAACTCACGTCTTGCAAAATTGAAGACGGGCGCCACTGGACCTGTCCTGCCAGCGCCGACGCAGCCAAGTCCTTGACTCTGGCGATGTCTCACGGTGAACCCGTTCGCAACCCGGCATGGCCTACCCGTCCTTTTCATTCGACATCGAAAGTGAGCTGGTGGCTGCTGGACTTCGGCTTGAATTTT
>CAITQH010000512.1 GCA_903894475.1 uncultured beta proteobacterium | reverse complement strand
TTGTCGTGCCCCACTTCGCAGTAATTGAAGTAAGTGCGAAATATCTCCAGAAGCTTCACCAAAACTCCGGGGTTGTAAGCGTTTTTACCGAACCAGCGCCGGTAGTCCGCTGAGGCACTCACAACCCCGCGCTCTGCCATGGTTAGGGCTCTGCGTACTTGCATAAAGAACCTGTCGATTTCAGTCGACGAGGCCTTCAAGTACAGCCGCGCGCCGTGGTTTAGTTGCTCTTCCCGCTCCTCGGGGTCGGTAGCCACAGGGTCTATGTCCGTCAACCAACACACAATTTTCAGGGGCTCACGCATATCGGCGAGCGGGTGGCGGACCCATTTGTCCTGCCAGGGGCCCTGCGGTTTAAACCGTGCCATCTCTTGCCGAGCCATCGCTACCTCTGCGTCTTTGGAGGTGGGCAGTTCATTCCGCTCCGAGGCCTCTTCCAGTAGGTCGCAGTAAAACTCATAAAAGGCTTTCTTGCTTTGGGCAACCATGCCCCGTTTCTGGTCTACCGTAGCTTCTTTCAACACGGTCACGAAGAAAGCGTCGGCGGTGCGGTCCAGAACCCTTTTGGGGACCGCCATCATGAAAGCGGCCCGCAATCCGGATTCTTGGTCCATGAAGAAGCGCAGTTTTTCAGCACTACCAAGTAGGCGAGTCACCAGTTGCATATGCGCCTGCATCACCACGCTTTCATGCAGGAGCATTCCCTTTGGCGGAGTCCGTGAGGTATCCGAGGGCTCTGCGCCCCCATCGATGGCTTCCAGCAAGGCCGTTTGGTCATAGCGAGCCTCCACCTTGGCCAACAGCTTGTCAAGCGGAGTTAGGGACTTTGGCTTACCGCCGGAGGGTGACTTTGCTGCGGCCGCCGCCTTACGTTCTTGCGACCGCGCAGCAGCGCTCTCATAGTCCTCATCGAGCCAGACCCTTGCATATCTGCGAAAAGGCCAACGCAATTTTTGGTCGCCGAACCTGGGGATGGCCTCCAGTATTTCCTGCTCGTCCAAATCCGGGTCAAAGTTCAAATTGGCGGCGTAAACGTATCCCGCTTCCTGGTCGGTGCTGGCGATGGACAATAAGGCCGTGTTTTTGCGGATTTTCTTGGACGCCCAATTCACCAATAGCTTTTGACGGTCAACGGAGATGTAGCGCTTCCCCAGGTCCGGCATGTCCGGCAGCCCCCGCTCGCGGGCACCGGCAAACAACTGACACTGCCTATGTATAAAGTCGATGCGTGAGTAGAGCACCGACGTGGATATGCCCAACAGCTTCACTATGCGACGAATGGGGACGGTGTTGACCAAATGGCAGAAGATGTCCTTGTTGCGGTGCGTTTCCCGCTGCCGCTTATCGGCACCACCCCCGTGGGCGAATATCTTTTTGCAGGAAGCGCATTTGTATCGAGGGGTTCCGTGCCGGTTTGCTCCATAACGGCTATGTCGGCTGGAGACCTCGTCACCTGATTGACCATGGAGTTCACAGGTTTCATTGGGACAGACTGGCCAGTCTGGCTCAAGGTAGGCGCTAATGCGGAGCAGCTCTTCAGCGATGGCCAAATTGCTGTGCAGCGGGAATACCTCCTGGCAAAGGTCACACAAGAGGCAGGGTTGGTCCTTCCCAGAAGACACCGACGTGTAATCGCCCGGCGCCGGTGGGGCCTTGGGCTTGTTTTTTGGTGGCTTGCCCCTTTTCTTTGGGCGACCTGGCGGAACACCAAAGTTTGCACAGGCGGGGTTGCGACAGAAATTAACCTGAATTCCCGCAGCTATAGGCGGGACCCGCCATGGCCAATCCAGAGGCTTATCCTCTGAAGAAGATTTTTCCTCCAGCAAAAATGCGCTCCAATCAATGACTGGAGCGCATCTTAGACGAATCAAGCCACCCTTAGCAACTCCTTATTGGAACGGCTAGCTTCGAGAAGGGGCTTTTTGAATCAAGATTTCCTGTATCAGATTGATGAATTATGGCTCACGGGAATGAGTTGAAATCATTTCT
>CAITQH010000511.1 GCA_903894475.1 uncultured beta proteobacterium | reverse complement strand
GCTCGTACGCTGTGCCCGGGGACGACGTGGCCAGCTTGATGGAAGCGGGCACCACAGCGCCCCCCGTGCCCGCTGGATCAGCCAGAGCGACGTTGCTTGCAACATACCAGCTGTTCTCAATGCCAGCGCTCAGATTGGTCTGGGCGACGACGAAGGTAAGTGATTCCCATAGTTCTACATTGGTGTCATACAGAACATTGGTCGACAACTCGAAGTGCGTGGTGCCTACGGGCAGCGTGATGAGTCCGTCAGTCACGGCTGTCCAGCCAGTACCAGTTTCAGCGCCTGTTGTGCCGCCCACCCAGGTAGTGGAGCTATGGGTGGCATTTGCGTCTGTCGTCGTGCGGTAATAAAGACCGGTATAGTCAGCAATGGTGGCGCCAATGCCAGACACGCTGGCTTTGACTACGGCTTCAGCGCTTAGTGCACCGGCCGAATTGTTCACTGAGATGTCGTAGGTGGCATATGCATTGTGATTGGCAACATCAGTAGCGGGCTCGTACGCTGTGCCCGGGGACGACGTGGCCAGCTTGATGGAAGCGGGCACCACAGCGCCCCCCGTGCCCGCTGGATCAGCCAGAGCGACGTTGCTTGCAACATACCAGCTGTTCTCAATGCCAGCGCTCTGATAGGTCTGGGCGACGACGAAGGTAAGTGATTCCCATAGTTCTACCTTGCCGTCTGACAGAACGTCCACCCTTAACTGAAAGCTGCTATAGCCGGTATTGAGGGTGATGAGGCCGGTCGCGGTGGGAACGTCTTTCCAACCGCCATCTGTTCCCATTTGGTACTGGAAGCCGGTATAGTCCGTACCCTCAGTGGCGCCAATGCCAACCACACTCGCCTTCACGGTAGTGGATCGGCTCAGCGGTGCGGAAAGGTCGTATGTGATGACCTTGTAGCCGCCTTCTATGGCTGTGCCGCCGTCTGCATTGGTCGAGATTACTGAATTACCCATTATATTGTTCCCCCTTTTTTGCGTCGATACTAAGAACTACCTTGACGCCGCGCCCACATCAAGAAGTGAAAGCAAAAGACCCTTCGGATTGACTGGTCCTTCGGTCCCCCATTTCCCTGCGTAGTGACAACACACTGCTTTGTGTATTTGTTTGACTAAGAGCAGAGACACACAGTCCCTGCAAACTGCAGTTAAATAGGCTTTAATCATCAAGGGCTTTCAATTTCTTGTATATAGGCCATTCGGACTAACGCCTAGCCAATTTGCCGCATTAATGACTCAAAAATACTACGCTTAGCGTGTTGAACAGGGTTTACCCTGAGTAGCGCTTGCCACTGGCCAGCAGCTCTGGGATCAAAGAATGGGTCTACTCGGGTGCAGCTTCTTGAGGAAGGTCTCGCAGGGCAAACACAGTACGTCGCCGATCCTGATTTCTTCCTGCCCCATATAGAGCAGGCAGGTGAAAGCTTCCGGGTAGTCCTGCTTGAAGGCCTTGAGAGCACGCAGATCGGTGGGGTGCACGTTGCGGGAGCGTTTGACCTCGATGGCGACAAACACGTCAGCGCCGTACAGCACAAAATCAACTTCGCTGCCGGACTTTGTGCGCCAGTAAAAAAGCTCTGCCGGAACACGTCTGTAACTCGCCCAGGCCCGCAGGTGCTGGGCTATCAGGCCTTCGAGTGCCATGCCTTCAATTTCCTCTGGACTGTCGAGTGGTCCCTTCGGGTGAATTGAGCGGTACACACCTGCATCGAAGTAGAAAAACTTGTCGTGGGCCACCAGATGACGTTTGGCCCTGCGTGTAAACACGGGGATGCGAAACGACAGCAGCAACTCTTCCAGAATCTCCAGATAACCTTCGACTGTCTTACGTCCAGTCTGGCATTCGCGCGCCACCTCCGAGAGGTTCAGCAACGATCCGTGCGAAAAACTGATGGCCTCCAGGAACCGCGCAAAGGCGCCCACATTGCGCACCAGAGCTTCTGCCTGTACCTCTTCTTGCAGATAGAGCGAGGCATAGGCACGCAGCGTGTTCTCAGGCTCGGCAGCACTCCAAATCAAGGGCACCAGTCCTACCTGTAGTGCGCGTCGCAAGTCGAATGCGTCTGCGAGCTCTGAGGCCATGAACGGATGCATGTGCAGTTCGGTCAATCTTCCGGCGAGTAGATTGGCGGCACCACGGCGCAGCTTTCTGGCACTCGATCCTGTCAGGATGAAGCGTAATCGCCGCTCGCCTTCGACCAGCTTGTGGACCACGTCCAGGAGGGCTGGCACCTTCTGCACTTCATCAATCACAACGTCTGTTGCCGCAGGCTGTGCAGCAATGCGCTCCTGAAGGCGTTCAGGCCGGGCCTGGAAGAGTCGCAAAGTTTCCGGATCGAGCAGGTCGATCCAGACGGCTTTGTCCCGAAGGGAGCGCAACCAGGTCGACTTACCGGTACCGCGCGGCCCGAACAAGAAAAAGCTGCCAGCGCGGGCTTGTAGAAATCGCCCAGTTGTTTCCATATATGCTTCCAATGTGGAGATGCATGGACAATTATGCCAGACTATCCCGCTGCATCGTAGCGCTTGCCGCTGGCCAGCAGCTCGGCGGTACCAATGACTTGATTCAGTCCGTCAAAGTCCAGCATCCTGTCGTGCCAGCCGGTGGTGGTCTGGTGCTGGTGTAAATTGGCGAAGTAAGCCTGCAGGGCGTGGGCGGCGGCGCGGGCCGTACCGCCCGGAAAAATGGCGATGGAAAAGCCGCGCTGCTGCAACTCGGCGGCGCTTTGCAGCGGCGTCTTGCCGCCTTCGACCATATTGGCCAGCAAGGGAATGTGCTGCGCGAAGCGCTGGCAGGCAGCGTCCATCTGCTCCGGTGTGCGCAAGGCCTCGATGAAGAGCGCGTCCACGCCACATTCCAGGTACGCCTGGGCACGCTCAAAAGCGGCTTCCTGCCCCTCCACGGCCAGCGCGTCGGTGCGCGCCAGAATCAGGGTGTCGGAATTGCTGCGCGCGTCGAGTGCGGCCTTGAGTTTGCCAACCATCTCCTGCACCGGCACCACGGACTTGCCATCGAGGTGACCGCAGCGCTTGGGAAAGGTCTGGTCCTCTAGCTGGATCATGGCGGCGCCGGCGCGCTCAAAGCCTTTGACGGTGCGCATCACGTTGAGCGCATTGCCAAAGCCGGTGTCGGCGTCGACGATCACCGGTACGCGCACG
>CAITQH010000510.1 GCA_903894475.1 uncultured beta proteobacterium | reverse complement strand
GAGCGTGGCGGCCACATGATCAGTGTCGGTTGTAAGCGTCGCTCCACCGTTCAGATCGATGGCTTTCAGCGGTGATTATCGTGTCTTCACTGACTACGACATAACCGAGCCGGCCAGCGCCTTGGTCTCATCCGCGTACTTATCGCTGCGCAAGACTTTAGACGCCACATCTTCCATCTTGGCTCCCGTCTGCTTGTCGCCGTCACGTTGTGCCAGTACAGATCCCGCCAAACGCTTGGCAATGTTGGATGCAGCGGTATCCCGCAATGTCTTCGAAGCCAAGTCTGCCATTGAAGATGAAGATTTCTTGCTGTTTGCCATGATGCCACTCCGATTTGATGTTTCCGAACTTCAAATTTCTGTGATGGGTATCTCCATCCACTTCACGCCGGGCTGTCGCTCGACAACGATGCGCTGCCCATCGAGTCGATAGGTCAGTTGGCAGTTGAGCCTTGGGTTGGACAAAGCTACAGGGTTGAACACCGCATAGTTCTCGCCACCGACGTATCGAACTGACGGCACGAGAAGTCCAGGGTGTCCCTCACGGTGAATCCTTGCACCGACCGATTGGGCCTCGGTGTAGTCCGTCTTATGGGCCAGGGCTGGATAGTCGTGCACTACCTGCCGCAAATCCAGCAAAGCGGCGTCGCAAGCCACAGAGTACAGTTTGCGCTCTGCGACGACCTGATGTTTTTCATAGCCTGCGTCACCTAACAGCCACCGATACCAGTGATAAGCGGATTCATAGACAGTCGCCTCGACACAATCGCAGCCGTACCAAACCCCAAATGAGCCGTCAGAGAAACGACTGGCCTGCCAGTTCTTAAAGGGCCATAAGATCGCATTGAACCACTGGGCATCCTCAAACGGCCGATGGATCACCGGCGTGCGGGAGCGATAAGGTGGCGGCTTGACCTCGTCTTCAACTTGTTGGGCCAACAGCCATTCGTCTGGGCTGTCGCTTAAGTCGTCAAACAGATCTTGCGACTCTCTGAGCGAGACGATGTTGCGGATCACGTCGCGATGGACATCCGCCAGTGTCAGATTTGAAAAAAGATGATTCATCAATCCAAGCTGTCAAACACCGCGTGCGCGATCCAGGTACGAGCGCACCATCAGCAAGCCGGCAAAACCCCACTCCTTGATCACGTCCACCGGCGTCAAGTTGTCAAAGGCCTTGTTTCGAGTCGACATCCATCGATAAGCCAGATCCCGGTTCTGGGGAAACAACAGGCGCAGGTTCTTGTGAATGCCCAGCAAGTGCCCCACCCGCTCATACTGGTCACGACTGGTACCGATGGGCTCACCCTTGCGATAACGTGTCAGCGCAGACCGGTTGCTCGCAGCAATGCCAAGTAAGGCAGCCTGTTCCTCCGTCGGCAGTTTCCAATGGTCAAGCAAGGTCATTACCATCTTGGCCAAGGCCCCTCGGTCCTGTGATGCAGTGGTCTGACGCTCGAGTACGGCATCCATAATTTTTCTCCTGAGAATGCTTTGGTTCTGTCTGGTGACAGTATAGCGCTTTGTATTGATAAATACAAATAATGTTTTATTAATACTACATGGGTTGGATCTGCCAAGCACTTGACTTTCCCACCGCACAGCGCCTTCATTGGAGTCATGTTCACAGATCGCGCCCCCACGCCACCCGCCCTCCTCACCACCAGAGAAGCCGCTGACCGGCTCGGACTGACGACCACCAGTTTGCACGATCTGCGGTGTAAAGACGATGGTTTGCCCATTGTGCAAAAGGGTCTGCTGGTGGGCTACCAGTTGGAAGACAAACATGTGCTGTGCCCTGAGCGAGTGCGCTTGGTGCCAGAACAATTTAGCTGGATTGACCAGGCCCTGGTGCAGCGCCATTTCATTGACCGCTGCGATAG
>CAITQH010000509.1 GCA_903894475.1 uncultured beta proteobacterium | reverse complement strand
TTTGCACAATGGGCAGGCCATCGTCTTTACACCTCAGGTCGTGCAAACTGGTGGTCGTCAGACCAAGCCGGTCAGCGGCTTCTCTGGTGGTGAGGAGGGCGGGTGCTGTGGGGTGCTGATCGCTGGACATGACGGAACCATGTTGGCTTCGAAATGCAAGATCTATCAAGTCAATTCTGGAAGATGGCGTGAGGAAGTCGCTCTTGGGCGACTGGCGATTTGACGGACCTGTGGGGGAAGAAGCGATCGCAAGGCCATATGATCAGTTTCGATTTCGGTATTTGTTGACGCTGGTCGATTTTGGTAGCAAAATGACCCATTAACAAGTCTTAAATACTCTTGTGACTTGTTTATGAAACTCTATATGCCAAAACCAGTGAATCGCCCATGCTCGCAATACAGCCGTGACGCGCTGGCGCTGCTCGGGCAACTCATCCGTGAAGGCCGTCTGTCGAAAGCGCTCACCACAAGCGATCTTGCGGTGCGGGCGGGGATTTCTCGGGCTCTTCTGCAACGCATCGAACGCGGTGACCCCGGCTGCACGATCGGCGCTGTATTTGAGACGGCGGCGATCTGCGGCGTGCCGCTGTTTGAGTCAGAAGAGCGCTCCCTGGCTGCGCACCTAGCTCGTCGTAGCGAAAAGCTGGCTTTACTCCCCAAGTCGGTCAGAACCTCAAAGAAGGGAGTGAAGGATGACTTCTGACACCTCCTATTCAGAAGCCTATGTCTGGATTTGGTTGCCCGACGCCGAAACACCGGTTGTGGCGGGTTTGCTATCGCGCAGCGGTAATTCGCTGGTCTTCAACTATGGGCGCAGCTATTTGGCACGCTCTGACGCAATGCCCCTCTATGCGCCGGAGCTGCCACTGCAAGCAGGTGTCATACCGCTTCTGCCTGGACTGAGCATGCCGAGCTGCATTCGCGATGCGTCTCCCGACGCTTGGGGGCGGCGTGTACTGATTAACCGCAAGCTTGGGATGAAGGGTGGTGGTGCGAACATTGAACTCGATGAGTTGACCTACCTGCTGGAATCAGGCTCCGACAGGATCGGTGCGCTCGACTTCCAGATTTCACCAACGCAATACGTGCCGCGTCAGGGGAAGAATGCCTCGTTGGAAGAATTGATGACTGCTGCTGACAAGGTCCAGCACGGCGTGCCGCTTTCCCCCGAACTGGATCAGGCGCTGCAACATGGCACCTCACTCGGCGGGGCACGCCCCAAGGTCCTGTTAGAGGATGGTGACGGTAAATTCATTGCCAAGTTTTCGACCAGCAATGACCTCTATAGCGTCGTCAAGGCGGAGTTCATCGCCATGCGTCTGGCTGCGCGGGTAGGACTTGATGTGGCCCCGGTGCGTCTCACATCGGCGCTTGGCAAAAACGTGCTGCTGATCGAACGCTTCGATCGGATCCGGCGTAACGCTCACTGGCGGCGTCGGGCTATGGTCTCTGCACTCACCCTGTTGGAGCTCGATGAGATGATGGCAGCCTATGCCAGCTACGAGAAACTGGCAGAGATCATCCGTCATCGTTTTGTAGATGCCAAGGTAACGTTGCGGGAACTGTTTGGCCGGATCGTCTTCAACGTCTTGTGCGGCAACACCGACGATCACGCCCGCAACCATGCGGCCTTCTGGGACGGTCAGCGCTTGGCTTTGACACCCGCCTACGATATTTGCCCTCAGGCTCGCGCGGGCCAGGAGGCTTCACAGGCGATGCTGATCCACGCAGGTAATCGGCGCAGCCAGGTCGCTTCCTGCATAGCGGCAGCACCCATCTTTCTGCTCAGCGAAGTAGACGCGATCGCCATCGTGAACCATCAAGTCCAAGTAATAGATCGGGAGTGGGTCACTGTATGCGACGACGCAGGTCTGACGGCGGTTGACCGTAACTACTTTTGGCGGCGGCAATTCCTTAACCCTTTCGCCTTCTATGATGCGCCAGAAGGTGTTCATGCCCCAGAAAACTAGCATCTATTTCACAATACAAAATGGACATTCTCCGCAAACAAGGGACAAACACCCAAATCTTTCCTCACCTGTTGCAAGAGCGAGTTTGAACCCAGGTCCGCATTGCACCACCATATCCCCTTGGCCCAACTGTTTTCAGTTGGGCCATTCTTTTTGGAAATCCCCAATGGTGACGCGCACTTACGGCAACTGCCTCTTGACAGTTGCCTCGCCCGTTTTACCCATTTCCAGCCTGTTTTGCCTGCTTTTTTGGCAATTTCTCTCTCTGTTCTCTGTTTGCCTCTTGACTGTTCAAGAGGTCACTTTCAATGAAATCAATGGCTTACGCGGGGGTGGTTTGCAACTGAAAACTGCTTAGCTGGAGCGACAGAGAGCAGAGTAGGCCTGAGAAATTTCCAACCGGGTTTTCAACTTATCATCGGCTGACTACCGCTGCCAGATTCCAATCCTTCTCGTCGCCAAATGTCACCAACCGCCCAGACCTATATCGAAGCACTCGAGATGCGGGCTCATCCAGAGGGGGGCTTCTTTCGAGAAACCTACCGAAGCGGTCAATTGGTTGAAGTGACTGGTGACGGCGCGGTCCGTCAAAGGAGCGCTGCAACCGGGATCTACTTCTTGCTGGAAGAAGGCAACTTCTCAGCTTTCCACAAAATCAAGTCGGATGAGATGTGGCATTTCTATGCCGGCCAAGCGCTGGAGATACTCGAGCTCAAAACGACCGGTGAGTTGCAACGCACCCGATTGGGGCCAGACACCTTGCGAGGCGACGTCCATCAACACGTGGTTCACGCCAACACATGGTTTGCCTCCAGGGTAGCTGCTGGCAGTGCCTTCTCGTTGGTGGGTTGCACCGTCGCCCCGGGTTTTGAGTTTGCCGACTTTTGTCTGGCCGAGCGGGCGGTGTTGCTGGCAACTTTTCCGCAGCACGACCGAGTCATCACCGAACTGACTAGTACATTGACACGTAAATAACGGAACATGAGTACACTCTCGTTATCGCCAACAGGCATACACAGGAGCGGTCATGCGCCAGACAGAATTGAACTTGAGCGAAGAGGATCGCTCGATAGTCGAAGGTATACGTGGCAAG
>CAITQH010000508.1 GCA_903894475.1 uncultured beta proteobacterium | reverse complement strand
TCGATCCCTTGATTGAAAAGTGCTGTCGTCATGCGGATTTCCGCCTTCCGCCTTCGACACGAGACCCGCCGTCATCGGGACCGGTGCGCCATCGTCCGTCGAGTTCCGGATAGCGCGAGCTGACCTCGGGCAGCAGATCGGGCAGCGTCAGCAGCACCCGATCAACGAAGTCTCTCTGATGAAATTGCTTTGCACTGACGTTCACTGCCACCGTCAGGTGTGCCATCCCGGGTTGACTGGCCCATTGAGCGAGTTGTTTGCAGGCAGTCTCCAGCACCCAGTTGCCAATGGGCAGGATCAGACCCGTTTCCTCGGCCATCGGGATGAACTCTGCCGGTGAGACCATGCCGCGCTTCGGGTCGAGCCAGCGCAGCAGTGCCTCGACGCCCGTGATCTGGCGCTGGTCGGTCACTTGCGGCTGGTAGTGCAGCACAAGCTGATCTTTTCCAACTGCTTCTCGCAGACTTGCTTCCATGGCGACGCGGGAGTTGACCACGGCCTGCATCTTGGGATCAAAGAAGCGCAGCGTGTTGCGGCCGTGAGCCTTGCTTTGGTACATGGCCAGTTCGGCCCGCTTCAAGGGCTCGACCGTGTCCTCATGCTGGGCACCGAACAGGGTGATGCCTATGCTGGCGGTGCAAGGCAGCTCGGAGCTGATGACTTGATAGGGTTGCCGGAGCGCATCCAGGACTTTGTTTCCAACGATTTCGGCCTGCATGGCCGCCTCCAACGGGCTTTGATCGAGTTGCTCCAGAAGCACGACAAATTCATCGGCACCCTGGCGGGCCACGGTGTCGCCCTCTCGGATGCAAGCGCCCAACCGTTTGGCAACCTGTTGCAGCACCAGATCGCCCTGCTTATGACCGAGTACGTCGTTGAGGTCTTTGAAATTGTCCAGGTCGACCAGCAGCAGCGCACCTTGACGCTGGCGACGCACACTGCCAGCCAAGGCTTGCTGCAGGCGGTCCAGCAGCAGTCGGCGATTCGGCAGTGCGGTCAGCGGGTCATAGAAGGCCAGGGTCTGGATCTGACCTTCGGCCTTCTTGCGCTCGGTGATGTCGCGATGGAATGCCTGAATAACAGGCTCACCCTCGGAGTCAATCAGACTTGAGGATACTTCCAGCGGGAAGACGTGCCCATCTTTGTGATAGTGCTCAACTTCAAAGGTCAAGGCCTCCCCGGCCAGGGTGCGCTGCATTCTTTCAGGCGCCAGTCGAGCGCTTTCAGGGGCGTCGAGATCCTTCAGGTTCAGGCTCGACATCTCTTCTGGCGTGTAGCCGTGCATGCGGGCAAACGATTGGTTGACCGCAACAAGTTTGCCGCTGAGCGACATGATCATTATTCCGTCACCAGCGCGGTCAAACATGAGTCGAAAGCGTTCCTCGCTGCGTTTGAGCGAATCCGTGGCCCGCTGACGCTCGGTGATGTCCATAAAGGTGATGCCAACGCGACCCGGCTCGGTCTGGAAGGCGCTTACCTGGTAATGCTTGTTCAAGGGTCCGAAGACAGCGTCAAAGTTTGCGGCCTCACCCGTCAGTGCAACTCTGCCGTAGCGCTCTATCCAATACGATTCAGCCTGCGGGAACAGCTCCCGCAGCGTGTGGCCCAGGGTCTCTGCATTCTTCAGACCCGTCTGACTCTCAAACGCCGGATTGGCTGCGATGAAGCGCAGGTCGATGGGTTTGCCTGCGCCGTCGCAGACAGCCTCCTGTATGGAAAATCCTTCGCTCATGGCGTCGAAGACCGAACGCAGTTGGCCTTCACTCTGCTTCAATGCCGCTTCTACCTGGCGCACTTTCGTCACATCGCGTGCAACGCCGTCAAAGCCTGTGATTTCGCCAGACGCACTGCGATCTGCCACGATGTTCCACTGCATTTGGCGGACAGCACCGCTGTGACTGACCTGGCGATTCTCAAATGACAGAACCGAAGCTTGAGTCTCACTCCATTCCTTAAACGCATTCTGAGTGGCCTCACGATCATCTGGATGGACGAAGTCGAAAGCTGAGCGTCCGATACATTCTTGCGCAGCCAGGCCCAGGACAATTTCGGCCGAACGATTAGCGAAGGTAAAGCGGCCATCCCTGTCCACCCGTGTGATGAGGTCGGGCGTGTTTTCGACCACATGGTGGTAGTGGGCTTCGCTTGCCCTCAGTGTCAGTTCAGCCAGCTTCCTGCGCCGTCGGTTCACAAGCAGCGCAGCGATCAACATTGACTGCGCCACAACAAATGCAGCAATACCGATCGCATAGAACCTGAATTGCTCCCAAAACGTCGGCACACGATTCACGAACACCGGATGGCCCGACAAACGACTCGCATCGCCGCCCCAACGTTGGACTTGCTCCCAGTTGAACATCGAAACCGGGTTCAGGATGGCACTACTGACTGGTCGACTCAATTGAAGTCTCGCGTTAAAAAGATCCAGCACCGTGGAGGCGGTTTTCTCTCCCAATTCCTTGACCCCGATGACAGAACCACCGATTCCGCCATTGATGAGATTGAAGTCGTAGAGTCCGAATACCGGGGCATTGGCCGCCTTGACGATCCTGCTTTCGACTTCGTAGGCAACCGTAACGAGGCCACTGGCATCGCGGTTGTATTGGGTGAAGATGATGATGGAGTGTGGCGGCAGCGTCGCAGTGCGCGCTAGCAAGGCATCGAGTGAAAGGTCGCCACTGTACTCATATTCCAGTGTCCCCTTCAATGGCTCTGCGATGCGAGCTGTTTGCTCCGCCATCTTCTTGTCGGCCTCACTGCTACCGGAGACGAACAAGACCCTCCTGGTACCCGGAAACAGTTCCAGTGCGTGCTCAAGCGTTCCCTTCATATCGAAGCTGGTCAGCAAACTAATGAGGTGGCGCGATCCCACCTCGTCTTGCGATGGCATCGGTGCCTGCAAGGAAATGATCGGTGCGTCTGGGGCGATCTCTTTGCCTTCGTTGAGCAGCCAATTCAGGGCTGGTTGCTGGACCGCAACAAGGACATCGATATGCCGCTGGGCGTACTTTTGCCGCAACAGGTCCTGCATGCGGGCTCGATATTGCTGGTCTGATTTGTTGCGCTCCAGATCAAGAAACTCGGAAAACAGGTTATTTATGCCAACGCCGCCTGCGCTGAGAGTGTTGATCAGGCCCTCGTCGAAGACACTGATGCCTTTGCCACCGTGACCATACGAGTAGAGCAGCAGGACATTGCCCTGAGAGGCATTATTGGACGGCGATGACCCGGTCTGACTAAAAACAGGCGACGAACACAGGCCTGCCGCCAGCATCAGAACGGCCAGTGTCCGGGCAAAGACGCGCCAGGCGAAGTTGTAATGTTTGACAATCATCATCGCGCCCTCCCTGGCATCAATAGCTGACTCGCGATTACGGTACCTCAACGACGACACGATTTCGCCCATCCTTCTTGGCTCGATACAGTGCCGCGTCGACACGGTGAAGCAGTGTCTCAGCATCTTCGCCTGGGCGCAAGCAGGCAACTCCCAGACTGACTGTGACAATGCGCTGATCTTCCAAGGAGCCGACACGAACCCGGTCCTCTATATTCTTGCGAATGCGCTCTGCCGTATGTTGCGTCGTGACCAGATCAGAATTTGGCATAAGGACCAGAAATTCCTCACCACCGAAACGGGCCGCGAGGTCGTATTTGCGAACGCCTTCCTCAATCACTCGCGCAATCTCGCGCAACACCACGTCTCCTGTGGCGTGACCGTAAGTGTCGTTAACCGACTTGAAGTGGTCCACGTCGATCATGACGACGCTCAAAGGCTGGTTGTTGCGCTTGTGCCTTGCGTATTCTTCGTGGAGCCGCTGGAACAACACATGTCGATTGGCGAGATCCGTCAGTTGGTCTCTGGATGCCATTTGATTGATGGCGGCCCGGGCATCTTCAAGTTTGCGAACCAGACCCCGGAAAAAGAAGCCTATGAAGCCGATCACCAAAACAATGGTTAGCGTTGCGAGTCCCATGATGATCATGGTATTGCGGTGCAGCATTTCCTGCACTTCGCCCATTTGAAACGAAATACTGATGCCGCCGCGGATGTCGCCCACGCGGTAGCCCTGCTTGACATGACAGCTCAGGCAACTCTCTTCCACCTTCAGGGGTGCCATATAGCGGTAGTGCGGGCTGCCGCCGATGGCCTCCTCCCAATTGGCCTCCGCAGCGCCTTTCTCAAACGACAACAGGGCGTCTCGCTCTTTCTCATCGGGCTGGTTGTTGGGGTTCAACGGT
Source organism: uncultured beta proteobacterium (assembly GCA_903894475.1). Classification (GTDB taxonomy): domain Bacteria; phylum Pseudomonadota; class Gammaproteobacteria; order Burkholderiales; family Burkholderiaceae_C; genus Rhodoferax. The sequence goes on along the minus strand of CAITQH010000508.1, from coordinate 66,173 downwards.
TTCAGGCTGGTAATATGAAAGAAAAAACCCTGGCCTTTCTCAAACAATTCGGAAATCTCGCGTGTCATCAAGGCCGGGTTCTTCATGGTGTAAACCTTGCCGTCTATCGCAGTGATGTCCGGATTCTCCAGATAGGGATTGGACTCAACGCCGGGTCCCTTGAGAACGTAGACGCCACCGTGGTTGGCATTCCAGCGGCGCATCAGCACAATGTTGGTGAAGTTGCGTCTGCCACTGTTGAGCATTTCCTCGCGGATCAGCCCCCGGCTGTAGAAGGAAATTCCAAGGAAGCCGCTGATGATGCAGATTGTTGCTACCAGGGTGATGGAAATGATGAAAAGACGCAGGCTCTGCGACTCGGCACTCGCAAGTTTCGTGGGCTTCGCTGTCATTGTCATCGACCCTGTTTAATCAAAACCAACCCCTGTGGCAATGTTTGGAGCCGAGGGAAGCGTACGCTTTTTCGCATCACGCAATAACTTGAGCAGAGCTGTGCTTGGTCGCCAGTTCCTCGGTATGGCGTCGCTTATTGATCTTTCCAGAATTCACGACAGCAACCGTCGTCATCGCGAGGCCTCAGGCGATGGCGATCCATGCCCCCGGATTTCCTGGATTTCCACGACCCATTCCGCATTGCTTCTTGAGTGCTGCTGATGAACTAGGATGCCTGCCCGGCCAGCAAGTCCAGGTACTGGCGCAAGGCGGTAACGTAGTCATGCTGGCGCAAGGTCATGGCGACAGCACCGCGCACGGTTTCAAAGGGCTGTGGCACGCCCGCTTCACGCTCTTGCACCTCCACCACATGCAGGCCAAAGCGCGTGTGCACCAGGCGCGGCAATACACCCACGTCGCTTTGCCCGAAGATTTCCTTGGCAAATTCCGGTGCGCAGTCGGCTGCCCGCAGCCAGCCCAGCTCGCCGCCATCGGCGCCGCTGGGGCAATTCGATAGCGTGCTGGCCGCCCTGGCAAAAACTGCCTCGGCATTCTTTCCATCATGGCAACGCACGTCGAGCAGGGTGGTCTCGGCCCGGTTGCGCAGCGCCGCCACATCCACGCCCGGCGTCACCGCAAACAGGATGTGGCGCAGCCTGACGCGCTCACCACTGCTGTAAGTGGCCAGCTGCGCCGCGTGGTGGCGCCGACAGGCCTGCTCGGAAGGCTCGGCAATAACCAGTTTGCGCTCCAGCAACAGCTCGATGGCGGTGCTGGCCTGCTCACTGAGCACGCCGCCGCTCCAGGCAAGGTCGCTGGCCTGGAGCAGCCCCTCGGCGATGGCCGCCTGACGCAACCATTCGGTGCAGGCGCGCTGGCGCAGTTCTTGCGCGCCCGGTGCCTCGTCTGCATCATGCAGCGCTACACCATTGACACTGGCAATTTCTGTCTGGATCGGTTTGCTTATTTGCATGGCGCAGTCCTTAAACACTGGCGCCAGGGCGACGCGGCTGATTCTGGCCGGCCGGCACATTCAGGCGACGTGAGCGGACGATCTGGTAGGGACGAAAGAGGTAGACCACAGTGCCAAAGCCGCTCCAGACATGGACCAGACGGGTGAACGGAAAGACCAGAAAGATGCTCATGCCCAGGAACATGTGCAGCTTGAAGATCCAGCCGGCATCAGCCAGCAACTCCACCGCTCCACCGCGGAAGGTGGCAATGTGCTGCGCCCATTCGGCCAGTTTCATCATCAGGCTGCCGTCCATGTGCTGCGCCGACACCGGCACGGTGGCCAGCCCCAGCGCGAACTGCAGCCACAACAAGACCAGCAGCACGATGTCGCTGGTCCTGGAGTTGATGCGAATGCGCGGCTCCGCCAGACGCCGATGCAACAGAATGCTGACGCCGACAAAGCCCAGCAGACCCGCCGTGCCGCCACTGACCATGGCCATCAGCTGCTTGTCAGTCGCGCTGGTGAAATGTTCGTAGACAAAGTGCGGCGTCAAGAGGCCGGCAAAGTGGCCGGCAAAAAGGAACAGGATGCCGATGTGAAACAGGTTGCTGCCCCAGCGCAGTTGGCCGGCCTTGAGCAGTTGGGACGAGTCACTCTTCCAGGTGTACTGATCGCGCTCGAAGCGAATCAGGCTGCCAAGAAAGAAAACGCTCAAACAGATGTAGGGATACAAACCGAACAGAAAGTGATCGAGTGCGTTCATAGTGATGCTCCGGCGTGGGTTGCCCCAGTCTTGACAAAGTGAATAGGCTGCGCTTGCCCGGGTTTGGCCTGCCCTCTGGAGGAACAGCCACCAAAGACCTCAGGCTCTTCCCAGGCGGCGTCGAGCGTCTCCTCTGGCGCCAGCTTGACGGCATGCGCTTTCTCGCCGCTGAGTTCGAGCAGGGCGCCCAGAACACTGGCGTAAGCACTTTGGCGCTGCTGCAAGGCCTGGAAGATGGCGTTGAAGATGTGCGCCATCTCGCCCAGCAAGGCGCGCGCCTCTTGCGTTGGCTGGGTCGAGGCAAACTCCAGCAGCACCGGCAGGTAGTCGGGCATTTCGCCGGCAGCCAGGAACAAGCCGGCCTTCTCGTAAGTCTGGGTCAGATCGATCATGGCCGGCCCGCGCTCGCGCGAGTCGCCATGCACATGCTCGAACAGGTGCAGCGAGGTGGCGCGGCCGCGATCAAACACTTCGACATAGTGCGCTTCGTTGTCGAGTCGCGCACCGTTTTGCAAGTGCTTGATGAGCGCCACAAGTTCAGCTTGGCGCTCGGGCGTCAGGCAGTGTTCGGTGTGCAGCGCTGCAGCCAGGTCGGGCAGATCCTGCTGCAATTCGGCATCCGGGTAGGACAGCAGGCGCGCCAGTACGCGCAGGCTGATAGAGGCCTTGGGAGGGAGGGATAGGAATGTCATATTTAGACTCCCGCAGGGCCGCCCCAAGGGAGGCTAGCGCCCCCGTGGGGGGCAGTGAATACACGAAGTGATGAACGTGGGGGCAACATACTAGACCTCCGCCTTGATCGGAATGGTGCGGCGCTTCGGGCCGCCAAACAGGCTGGCTTCACTGCTGCCGTCCGAGCAGCCATTGCCAAACGAGAAACCGCAGCCCCCACGCATGTCAAAGGTGTTCTCCGCGTATTCGCGGTGCGTGCTAGGGATGACGAAGCGGTCTTCGTAGTTGGCGATGGCCATCACGTGGTACATCTCCTCCACTTCGGCGACCGTCATTTGCACCTGGTCCAGCGCCGCCATATTGGCGACGCCGTCCACGTGCTTGCCGCGCTGGTAGGCGCGCATGGCCAGCATGCGCTCCAGCGCGCGCTCCACCGGCTGCGTGTCGCCTGCGGTAAGCAGGTTGGCCAGGTACTTGACCGGGATGCGCAACTGCTTGACGTCCGGAATCTCGCCGTTGATGCCAATCTGGCCGGCCTGTGCCGCGGCACTGATGGGAGAGAGCGGCGGCACATACCAGACCATGGGCATGGTGCGGTACTCGGGATGCAGCGGCAGTGCCACCTTCCACTCTACCGCCATCTTGTAGACCGGGCTCTTGCGCGCGGCTTCCAGCCAGCTCTCGGGTATGCCATCCAGGCGCGCCTGTGCAATCACCTTCGGATCGTTCGGGTCGAGAAAGACTTCGAGCTGCGCCTGGTACAGATCGCGGTCATGTGCAACGCTGGCCGCCGCCTCGATGCGATCTGCATCGTAGAGCAGCACGCCAAGGTAGCGGATGCGGCCAACGCAGGTTTCGGAGCACACCGTAGGCTGCCCGGCCTCGATGCGCGGGTAGCAGAAGATGCACTTCTCGGCCTTGCCCGATTTCCAGTTGTAGTAGATCTTCTTGTAGGGGCAGGCGCTGACACACATGCGCCAACCACGGCACTTGTCCTGATCGATCAGCACAATGCCGTCTTCCTCGCGCTTGTAGATCGAGCCCGACGGGCAACTGGCAACGCAGGCCGGATTCAGGCAGTGCTCGCACAGCCTGGGCAGGTACATCATGAAGGTGTTTTCGAACTGGCCGTAGATGTCCTTCTGGATGTCGTCGAAATTCTTGTCCTTGCTGCGCTTGGAGAATTCGCCGCCCAGTATTTCTTCCCAGTTGGGACCCCATTCGATCTTCTCCATGCGCTGGCCGGTGATCAGACTGCGCGGCCGCGCCGTCGGTACCGCTTTCGACTCTGGCGCCGACTGCAGATGCGCGTAGTCGAAGGTGAAGGGCTCGTAATAATCGTCGATCTGGGGCAGATTCGGATTGGCGAAGATGCGCATCAGCAGCTTCCACTTTGCGCCCTGGCGTGGCTCGATCTTGCCATTGGCCTTGCGAACCCAACCACCATTCCACTTGTCCTGGTTTTCCCACTCCTTGGGGTAGCCGATGCCGGGTTTGGTCTCGACGTTGTTGAACCAGGCGTACTCCAGCCCCGGTCGGCTGGTCCAGACGTTCTTGCAGGTCACTGAGCAAGTATGGCAACCAATGCACTTGTCCAGATTCAGCACCATGCCGATTTGTGCGCGAATTTTCATTCAGTTTCTCCAATGTTTAACTTCGCATTGCATTTCATTCAAGGCTGTCATCCCGGACTACTGAGTTGTCATTGCGGGCTTGACCCGCAATCCATGGATCCCGGATCAAGTCCGGGATGACAGTCAAGAAGTCCGCAATGACATCCGCCAATGGCAATGACACCCCTTCAATCATTCGTCTCTTCCAGCCAGTCGATCTTGTTCATCTTTCGCACCACCACAAACTCGTCGCGGTTCGTGCCTATGGTTCCGTAGTAGTTGAAGCCGTAGCTGAACTGTGCGTAGCCGCCGATCATGTGGGTGGGTTTGAGCACAATGCGCGTCACCGAGTTGTGGATACCGCCGCGGGCGCCGGTGATTTCGGAGCCGGGGGTGTTGATCATTTTTTCCTGCGCGTGGTACATCATCACCATGCCAGGATTAACACGCTGGCTGACAACAGCGCGGGCGGAGATGGCGCCGTTCAGGTTGAAGAGTTCGATCCAGTCGTTGTCCACAATGCCGGCACGTTTGGCGTCATCCTCACTGAGCCAGACCACCGGACCGCCACGATTGAGCGTGAGCATCATCAGGTTGTCGCTGTAGGTCGAGTGGATGCCCCATTTCTGGTGCGGCGTGATGAAGTTCAGCGCGATCTCGGTGTTGCCATTGGGCTTGATGCCCTGAATGTCTGCGGTGGTCTTGAGATCGACCGGCGGCCGGTAACTGGTAAAGCCCTCGCCGAAAGCCGTCATCCACGGGTGGTCCATGTAGAACTGCTGACGCCCGGTGAGCGTGCGCCACGGAATCATTTCGTGCACATTGGTGTAGCCGGCGTTGTAGGACACGGTCTCCGACTCAATGCCACTCCAGGTCGGGCTGGAGATGATCTTGCGTGGCTGCGCCTGGATGTCGCGGAAGCGGATTTTTTCGTCTTCACGGTGGATCGCCAGATGCTTGTGGTCCAGACCGGTCTGCTTGCCCAGTGCGTCCCAGGCCTTGACCGCGACGTGGCCGTTGGTCTCGGGCGCCAGCTGCAGAATAACTTCGCAAGCGTCGATGTCGGTGTCAATCCGGGGCATGCCGCAGGTGACGCCTTCGGCCCTTTCAAGGCCATTGAGCTCACCGAGTTGCTTGACCTCGGTCTGCGTGTTCCAGGCAATGCCTTTGCCGCCGTTGCCAACCTTGTTCATCAGCGGGCCCAGCGCCGTAAAGCGTTTGTAGGTATTAGGGTAGTCGCGCTCCACCACCGCCATATTGGGGGCCGTCTTGCCGGGGATCAGCTCAATCTCGCCGCGCTTCCAGTCCTGCACACCAAAGGGCTGTGCCAGCTCTGCCGGTGAGTCGTGCATCAGAGGCGACAGCACCATCTCACGCTCGACGCCCAGATGACCGACGCAGACTTCGCTGAACTTTTTGGCAAAGCCCTTGTAGATCTCCCAGTCACTGCGCGACTGCCAGGCCGGATCAACGGCGGTGGACAGAGGATGGATGAAAGGGTGCATGTCGCTGGTGTTGAGATCGTTCTTCTCGTACCAGGTAGCGGTCGGCAACACAATGTCGGAGTACAGGCAGGTGGTGCTCATGCGGAAATCCAGTGTGACCACCAGATCGAGCTTGCCCTCGGGCGCCTTGTCGTGCCAGACCACTTCGGTTGGCTTGGCATCGTCCTGCCCCAGGTCCTTGCCCTGCACACCATGGCTGGTGCCCAGCAGGTGCTTCAGAAAGTACTCATGCCCCTTGCCGCTGGAGCCCAGAATGTTGGAGCGCCAGACAAACATATTGCGCGGCCAGTTGTCCGGATGGTCCGGGTCCTCGCAGCTCATGGCCAGCGAGCCGTCCTTCAAGCTCTTGACCGTGTAATCTTTGGCCTCCATGCCGGCTGCAGCGGCGTCACGCACCACCTGCAGCGGATTGGTCTTGAGCTGCGGCGCCGACGGCAGCCAGCCCATGCGCTCGGCGCGCACGTTGTAATCGATCATGCTGCCGCCATAGAGCTTTTTGTCGGCCAGCGGTGACAGGACTTCTTCCATGCCCAGCTTTTCATAACGCCACTGATCGGTGTGGGCGTAGAAGAAGCTGGTCGAGTTCATCTGCCGGGGCGGGCGTATCCAGTCCAGGGCGAAGGCGAGCGCCGTCCAGCCGGTTTGCGGCCGCAGCTTTTCCTGGCCCACGTAATGCGCCCAGCCGCCCCCGCTCTGACCGATGCAGCCGCACATCATCAGCATGTTGATGACGCCACGGTAGTTCATGTCGGCGTGGTACCAGTGGTTCATGGCCGCACCGATGATGACCATGGATTTGCCATGGGTCTTGTCAGCGTTTTCGGCAAACTGGCGCGCCACCGTGATCAGCTGCTCGCGCGGCGTACCGGTGATGCGCTCCTGCCAGGCCGGCGTGTAGGGCGTGTCGTCGTTGAAGTCCTTGGCTGCCATTTCACCTGTCAGACCGCGCGCCACGCCGTAGTTGGCGACCTGCAGGTCGAACACGGTGGCCACCAACGCCTCGCGCTTTTCCCCTTCCTTGCCGAGCGAAATGCGCTGCACCGGCACCGTGCGCACCAGCACGTTGTTACTGGCGTCACCGGAGGCGTTGTTCGGAAAATTCTCGCTGACGATGCCGCCGAAGTAGGGGAAACCCACCTTGGCGGTCTCGCTGCTCGGGTTCTCACCTTCCATCACGGTGAGCTTGAGTTTCACAGCGCCGCCGTGGCGCGCTTCCTTGGCTTGAAGATTCCATTGACCCTGATCGGCGCGTCCGTCAGCGCCCCAGCGAAAGCCGATGGCCCCCACCGGCAGCACCACTTTGCCGCTTTCATCGAGCGCCACCGTTTTCCATTCCGGGTTGTTGGCGGCACCGAGCTTGCCATTGAAATCGGAAGCGCGCAGATAGCGGTCCGGCACCAGCACCGTCTCACCGCTGGGCAGTGCATGTTCTTTCAGCATCACCAGCATCGGCATGTCGGTGTAGCGGCGCACGTAGTCGTCAAAATAGGCGCTGCGCTGTTTGCCACCGTCAGGGAAGTAAAACTCTTTCAGGATCACGTGGCCCATGGCCATGGCCACGGCCGCATCGGTGCCCTGCTTGGGCTTCATCCAGATGTCCGACAGCTTGGCAACTTCCGAGTAATCGGGTGTCACTGCCACGGTCTTGGTGCCCTTGTAGCGCACCTCGGTGAAGAAGTGCGCATCCGGTGTGCGCGTTTGCGGCACATTGGATCCCCAGGCGATGATGTAGCTCGAGTTGTACCAGTCGGCCGACTCCGGCACATCGGTCTGCTCGCCCCAGATCTGCGGGCTCGCTGGCGGCAGATCGCAGTACCAGTCGTAGAAACTCATGCTGACGCCACCGATCAGGCTCAGGTAACGGCTGCCGGCAGCGTAAGAGACCATGGACATGGCGGGAATCGGCGAGAAGCCGATGATGCGGTCCGGCCCGTGCTTTTTGATGGTGTAGACATTGGCGGCTGCCACCATTTCGTTGACTTCATCCCAGCTGGAGCGCACAAAGCCGCCCAGGCCACGTACGCTCTGGTAGTCCTTGCGTTTCGCATCAGACTGGGCAATGGTCGCCCAGGCATCGACCGGGTCGTTCGACAGGCGCGCTTCGCGCCAGAGTTTGAGCAGGCGACCGCGCACCATCGGGTACTTGACGCGATTCGCGCTGTACAAATACCAGCTGTAACTGGCGCCGCGCGAGCAGCCACGCGGCTCGTGATTCGGCATGTCCCACCGCGTGCGCGGGTAGTCGGTCTGCTGGGTCTCCCAGGTCACGATGCCGCCCTTGACGTAGATCTTCCAGGAACATGATCCGGTGCAGTTCACGCCATGGGTGGAACGCACGATCTTGTCGTGCGCCCAGCGGTCGCGGTAAGCGTCTTCCCAGGTGCGGTCTTCGCCCGTGGTGACGCCGTGCTCACCAGAAAACGGTTCCTTGGGTTGAGAGAAGTAACTAAGTCGGTCGAGAAAGTGGCTCATTGGATACCTCTACAGAAATGACTGGTTGCGCAAAGATTTATTGCTGTGTGTACCGGGCTGTCATTGCGTCCTTCTGCAGTTGTCATTCCGGACTTGATCCGGGATCCATGGATTGCGGGTCAAGCCCGCAATGACAGCTGAACAATCCGCGTTGACAGTGGCGGTCTTAAGGGTTCTTTATTTCGGAGCCGGGACGCAGGTAGAACCACCAGTTCAGGACCAGGCACAGGGCGTAGAAGATGGCAAAGCCGTACATCGCGAACTGCGGTGTTCCGGCCTTGATCTGGTTACCGATCACCACCGGTGCGATGAAGGCGCCGTAGGCGGCGATTGCCGACGTCCAGCCCAACACCGGGCCCGCCTGCTGACGGTCGAAGATCACGCCGATGGTGCGAAAGGTCGAGCCGTTGCCGATGCCGCTGGCGAAGAACAGCACGATGAACAAGCCAAGAAAGGCCGGGAAGTATTGCTCCGGCGTAGCCGAGCCGTAGGCCTGCATCATCACGTAGCCTACGGCGGCCGATGCAAGAACCATCACCACCGAGATCACCTGCGTCACGATCGAGCCGCCGATCTTGTCTGAGATCCATCCGCCTATCGGTCGCACGGCGGCGCCGACGAAGGGACCGATCCAGGCGTAAGTAAAGGCGGAAGGCGAGTTTGGGTTCTTCAGCACATGCTGCAGCACGCCATTCGCATCAGCTACGTGGCTGATACCGAATATCACGGTAATTGACAGTGGCAGGGCCATCGAGAATCCGATGAAGGAGCCGAAAGTGACGATGTACAGCGCCGTCATCGACCAGGTGTGTTTGTTGCCGAAGATCTCGAACTGTTTGGCGACGTTCTGCTTCATCGCGCCGAAGGCGGCCAGCTTCATCACCAGTAGCGCGCTGACGATGTCCAGTGGGATCGCCACCCACATGCTGATCACTCCCAGACCCGTGGGCGCCGGCAGGTACAGGTAGAGCCCGAGGATGGAGGGAACAAATGCCAGCGTGTACAGGTAGGTGATCTTGGCAAAGGCGACGACCGGATTTCCGGTGTCCGGGGAAATTGTCTTAAGGTTGTTCATGCCAAACCAGCACAGCACGGCCAGCGGCACCAGCGTCAGCATCCAGGTGAAGCCGGCGTTCTGGATGTAGGTGGGCGTGCCGGCGGCGATCTTGCCGAAAATCCAGCCGCTGTCCTTGAGCAGCGTCATTGGCTCACCGCCCAAGCCGCCCAGGACTCCGACTGTCATCATCAGCGGGATCACAATCTGCATGGTGGTGACGCCGAAGTTGCCCAGCCCCGCGTTCAGGCCCAATGCGGTTCCCTGCAGACGCTTCGGAAAAAAGGTGCTGATGTTCGACATCGAACTGGCGAAGTTGCCTCCACCCACACCCGACCACAGCGCCATCAGTTGGAACGCCCACAACGGCCATTCCTTGTGCTGCAGGACGATGCCAGTGCCTATGGCCGGCGCCAGCAGCATGGCGGTGGTCAGAAAGATCGTGTTGCGCCCACCCGCCAGGCGGATCAGGAACGAGGCCGGAATGCGCATCGTGGCGCCGGAGATGCCGGCGATTGCTGTCAGGGTGAACAGTTCGGCCTGGGTAAACGGGAAGCCCAGGTTCAGCATCTGCACCGTGATGATGCCCCACATGCCCCAGACTGCGAAGCCGCAGAGAAGCGCGGGCACCGAGATCCACAGGTTGCGGTAAGCGATCTTCTTGCCACTGCTTTCCCAGAACTGTTCGTCTTCCGGACGCCAGTCGGCGATGTCGGCGCTGGAGGATGATGTATTGCTCATGATGTTCTTTCAAAAAATGAGGGGCTGTACTACTGCTATAGGGCGAACGGCTTTGCGTTGTGGCCCATCAATTCACGGCCACGCACCTCGGTCCAGAACATCCAGATCAGTGAGACCCAGACCACGCCGTACATCAGCATGAAGGCGCTGGAGCGGATGCCGGTGAGGTCCATCAGGGCGCCAAACATGATGGGCAGCACAAAGCCACCCAGACCGCCGGCCAGACCGACGATGCCACTGATGGTGCCGATGTTGCTGGGATAGTCGTCGCTGATGTACTTGAAGACACTGGCTTTGCCGAAGGCGAAGGCGATACCCAGCACGAACATCAGCGCCGTGAACAGATAAACGTTCAGTCCGATATGGAAAGTCTTGGGGCCGTTCACGGTGGCCACCGTGAAGTCAAACTGCGGGTAGCTGAGCAAAAAGAGGCAGACCCAGCTGACCCACAGAACCCACCAGGTCACGCTGTGCGCTCCCCATTTGTCCGACATCCAGCCGCCCACGGCGCGCAGCACACCGCCCGGCAGCGAGAAGCAGGCCGCCAGCAATGCTGCAGCGCGAATGTCCAGACCGAATTCACCGACGTAGTACTGCACCATCCACAACGAAAGTGCCACATAGCCGCCAAACACGATGCTGTAGTACTGGCAGTACTTCAGCACCTTCGGATCTTTCAAGGACTTGAGTTGATCGCTGAACTTGGTGTGGCTGGGCACCAGATGTGCCGGGTCGCTGTGACTGAAGAACCAGAAAAGCACCACGGTTCCGAGCATGATCCCGGCGTAGACCTGCGGCACCAGGGTCCAGCCAAAGGCCACCACCAGTGCGGGTGCAACAAACTTGTTGACGGCGGCACCTGAATTGCCGGCACCGTAAATGCCCATGGCAAAACCCTGCTGGCCCTTCGGAAACCAGCGCGCAACATAGGGCGTGCCGACGGAAAACGAACCGCCGGCCAGGCCAACAAACAGGCCAATGACCAGAAAGTGCCAGTAGGCCGTGGCATAACTCATCAGCCAGATCGCTGGCACGGTCGCTGCCATCAGCAAGGCCATCACGATGCGCCCGCCGTACTTGTCGGTCCAGATGCCCAGCGGCACCCGGATCAGCGAGCCCGTCAGCACCGGGGTCGCGGTCAGCAGACCAAATTCCGTGGCATTGAGCCCGAGCGTTTTCTTGATCGGGATGCCAATCACGCCGAACATCATCCACACCATGAAGCACACAGTAAATGCCAGCGTGCTGACAATCAGCACCGAGAGCGCCTGCCCTTTTTTTGTCATTTCAAAGACTCCTGTTGTCCAAGCGATGACTCTAGGTGGCCAGGCTCCGCTGCGCTATCCCTCTGAAGTAGCAGCCACCAGAAGCATTGGAACTACCCGACACACGCCAGCCATAGTTCCTTGGAACTAGACACTCCATCCATTAACATGGCTGCATTGACCTGCCAGCACCCAATACAACCATGACCAGCACCCCGACTCCCAGAGAACGGCTTGAGAAGCCCACCCTGATCTATCCGTTCCCGAGTGCACCCGAGGCCGGCAAGACGATCACGGTGGTGCCGGGCGTGGTCTGGATGCGCATGCCGCTCCCTTTTGTTCTCACGCACATCAACGTCTGGGCCATCGAAGATGACACCGGCTGGGCCATCGTGGACACCGGCATGCGCACCGATGAGACTCTGGCAGCCTGGCGTGAACTGTTTGCCAACGCAACTGAGCAGCGACCCTTGACGCGCGTATTTGGCACCCACATGCATCCGGACCATATCGGCATGGCTGGCTGGCTGACACGCAAGTTCAAGTGCCAGCTGTGGATGACACAGCTCGAATACCTGAACTGCCGGGTCCTGACCGCTGATACCGGCCGCGCCGCCCCCGAGGATGGCGTGATGTTCTACCGCCGCTCCGGCTGGAGCGATGAATCGATCGAGAAATACCAGACCCGCTTCGGCAACTTTGGCAAAGGAGTCCACGCCCTGCCCGACAGCTATCGGCGCATCCGGGATGGCGAAGAAATCCGGATCGGCGCCAACAGCTGGCGTGTCATCGTCGGCACTGGCCACTCACCAGAGCATGCCTGCCTGTATTGCGCGAGTCTGAAATTGCTGATCTCGGGCGACCAGGTCTTGCCCCGCATTTCTTCCAATGTGTCGGTGCACCCGACCGAGCCGGACGCCAATCCGATGCAGGACTGGTTGCAGTCACTGGACAAACTGAAACGGGAAGTGAGCGATGATGTGCTGGTTCTACCTTCGCACAACGAGTGTTTTCGCGGGCTGCACGCGCGCCTGGACTACCTGGCTGCGTCCCAGCAGCGCACGCTGGACCGCCTGCGCAAGACACTGCAGGAGCCGCGCCGTGTCATCGATGTGTTTGCCGCCCTGTTTGGCCGCGCCATCGACGAGACCGATACCGGGCTGCTCAATCTAGCCACGGGCGAGAGTGTGGCCTGCCTCAACTATCTGATGCACCGCGGTGAAGTCCACCGTGAGATCGATGCCGGCGGCGTGGCCCGCTATCAGGCAATCTGAAGGGCGGGGTCACAAGCTTTGACGCAGTACCGCAAGCGCCGCCTCAAAATCAAACTGCTGTACCTTGAGGGTCAGGTCGTTAGCGGCGTCCCCCATGCTGCTGAGCAGCAGTGCCTGGTTCGCCGCAACCATGGCAATGGCCGCCGCATCGTTGTGTACCAGCAACTGTTCCAGTTCTGCCAAGACGGCGCCCCGCACCAAGGGGTCGCCAGGGGCCGTCGGCGACGGCATTTGCTCGGGCGCGGCCGCTGCCGGCAACAGGTCAGCCAAAGCGTGCGCCGTGTCAAGCATGGTCTGCAGGTCGGGCTCAAAGTCGGCAACCACGACCACGGCGCCCTGTGGCAGGCGCATACAGTGTTCGATATGTTCGGCACTGCTGGCAATCTGCAACAGTCCCAGGGTTGCCGCTGCGCCCTTGATACGGTGGGCAATCTGTAGCGCCGTCTCGCTGTCCTGAGCGATCAATGCCGTGCGCAGTGCATCCACTTCATCCCCATTGGACTGGGCAAAATGGCGCAACATGTTGCAATACTTGAGCGTGTTGCCCAGCAGCACCCGCAAGCCTTGCGCCACGGAAATACCGGGTAATGCAGCCAGTCGTTCCAACACCCGGGCTTCGCTGGCGTCCGCCAGCGAAGCAGACGGCTGCGGCATGATCGGCGCCACCGGAGTCGCTCGCGCGGGCAGCCACTTCAACAAGGTGGCGTAGAGCAGGTCTGGCTCTACCGGCTTGGCGATGAAATCATTCATGCCCGCATGAATGCAAGCCAGTCGGTCCTCGCTGAAAACGTTGGCGGTCATCGCCAGAATCGGCTTGCTTGCCCATCCTGGCAGGGTGCGAATGGCGCGGGTAGCCTCGATGCCGTTCATCCCGGGCATCTGCATGTCCATCAAAATCATGTCGTACGATTGCGCCTGCACCCTGGCCACCGCCTCCCCGCCATCTGCTGCCGTATCGACTTCCAGCCCCGCTGCGTGCAGCAGTTCCAGCGCCACTTCACGGTTGATTGCATTGTCTTCGGCCACTAACACGCGAGCTGCGTGGTGGTGCAGGCGCAAGCGTGTCAGAACATCAGTGGCGTCGTCAGCGATGCTGACGGGCGACGCCCCCTGGCCGTGTTGCAGGCAGGCAGTGAACCAGAAGGTGCTGCCCACCCCCAGCGTACTGATGACGCCAGCCTCGCCGCCCATCAGCGCAGCGATTCGCTGGGTAATGACAAGGCCGAGCCCGGTGCCACCGTACCGGCGCGAGGTCGAACTGTCGGCTTGTTCAAAAGCCTGGAACAAGCGGCTCAGCTGGTCGGGCGCGATGCCAATGCCGCTGTCCTGCACCTCCAAGCGCAGCTTCAGCGCCGTTGCGCTGTCTTCCAGCACCATGGCGCGCAGGTGAATGACACCTTTTTCGGTGAACTTGACCGCGTTGCTCACCAGATTGAGCAGTGCCTGGCGCAGCCGCATCGCGTCGCCACGGAGCCACGAGGGCACCGCATCCAGCGTTGTTTCGATACGCAATCCCTTGGCCTGGGCCGACGATGCGATGAGCGAAATGACGCTGTCAATAAGCTTCCCCAGGTCGAAGTTGGCACTTTCGAGTTGCAGCTTGCCCGCTTCGATTTTCGAAAAATCAAGAATGTCATTGATGACGGACACCAGGTGCCGCCCCGCGTTCTCGATCTTGTCAAGCCGCTCGGACTGCGCCGCAGTGACGCCGCCCTGCCGCAGCAGATGGGTGAACCCGACAATGGCATTCATCGGGGTACGGATCTCATGGCTCATATTGGCCAGGAAGTTGCCCTTGGCCACGCTGGCTGCCTCGGCCTGCTTGCGCGAAATACCCAGTTCAAGGGTGCGGTTTTCCACCAATTCTTCCAGATGGTATCGGTGTCTATCGAGTTCCTCACCGATCCGCTTTTTCTCGGTGATGTCATCCTTCACCGCAACATAGTGGGTAACCGCTCCATCGGACTGGCGCAGCGGTGTGAGGATCGCGAACTCGTCATACTCCGTGCCGTCCTTTCTGCGGTTGTTCAACTGGCCCCGCCACATCTGGCCCTTGCTCAGTGCGTCCCACATGGCCGCGTAGGTTTCGGGCGGTGTCTTTCCCGATTGCAACAAGCGCGGATTTTTACCGATCAATTCCTCGCGGCTGTACCCGCTCGAATCGATGAGGGTCTGATTCACGTATTCAATGTGGGCCTTGATATCGGTGATGAGAATGGACTCGGGACTTTGCTCCACCGCCTGGGAAAGCTTGCGCAGCTGATCGTCGCTGGCCCTGCGCTCGGTCACGTCGGACATGATCGCGGTGGTAAACCAGCCTTCGCTGCTGTCCCACCTGGCAAGTGTGAATTGCACCGGAAACTCACTGCCGTCCCGGCGCAAGCCATAGAGTTCGATCGACTGACCCTTGTGGCGCATTTCTGCACCGGCCCGGATGCGGTCCATTCCGGACCGATGCCCTGCGCGATAACGCTGCGGTATCAGCAGCGTCAGCGGCTGCCCGGTGACCTCTGCTTCTGCATACCCGAACATGAGCTGCGCGCCCCGGTTCCAGCCGGCGATATTTCCCGCGCTGTCGCTGGTCACGATCGCATCAACGGCTGTCTGCATGATCGCCCGGTTGCGCGACTCGCTCGTGGCGAGTGCCGCCACCGCCTTCTGGTGCGCGCTCGCAACGGCATAGTTATCCATGGCAAAGCTGATGTCTGCCGCCATATCAACCACCAGCTTGCACACCTGGGGATCAAAAGCATTCAATTCGGCGGCATACAGACTCAATGCTCCGACGACCACACCGCCGCGGCGCAAGGGCAACGATGCCGAGGCGGCCCATGCGCTGCGCGCGCCGCGTTCGTGCCAGGGTGCAGTGCGCGGGTCATTCTGAAAATCCTGACACCAGATCGGCCGGTTTTCCCGGATCGACGATGCCGTGGGCTCGCCGGCGGATGGATCCAGTGAATAGTGACTGTCACCCCAGTATTCCTTGCCTTCGCCGAAGGATGCAAGCGGCCTGATCTGCCGGCCGGTGTCATCGACGAGTCCGATCCACGCCATTCTCAAGCCACCATATTCCACCAGGTCGCGGCAGATTTGCGCAAACAGAGTTTCTTCGCTAACGCAGCGCACGATCGCCTGGTTGCATTGGCTTAACGTGGCGTATAGCCGATTGAGCCGTTCAATCGCTTGTTCGTTCCGTTTACGTGCGGAGACATCGCGCACGATGGCCTGTATGTGCGGTTTACCCTTCAAATCAAGCCGGTTGAGCGAGACCTCGGCGGGGAAAGGTGTTCCGTCGACCCGGCAGTGTGTCCATTCGAAGGTTTGGGGCTCGCCTGCGAAGGCCAGATCAATTCTCTTGATCGCCTCTTCCTCGGAAGAACGCCCATCGGGCTGCATCGGCGGTGAAACCATGACCGGGTTTGAGCCAAGAATTTGCTCGCGAGTGCAGCCAAATACACACAGCGCTGCTGCGTTGCAATCAATCCAGCTGCCATCCACGAACAACAGGTGGGCATCCGTCGTGGTCTCGAACAGGACGCGGTATTTCAACTCGTTCTCGCGCAGCGCCATGGCCGCAGCCTCGGCCTTGCCGCGAGCGGCGATGGCGTCTGCCATCAGATTCAGCGTCGCCAGCCCGGCCTTGTGCTGCATCTCGACAGTGGCGGCCTGGTGCTGGGCCAGCCGTGCCGCGCTCTCCTGTTCCTGAGCTAGCGCCAGCTTGCGCTCGGAGAGGTCGCGCATGAAGGCACTGAAGAAAACGAGCCCGCCAGACTCCCAGTTCGTCAGCGTGAGTTCCAGCGGAAACTCAATGCCATCGCGTCGCCGCCCGGTCAATTCAACTGATTTGCCGATGATTGTTTTTTCAGCATCGACGGCAAACCTGCTCAGACCGGCAGCATGCTGCGCGTGGTACCTTTGCGGCATCAGCAGCGTCAACGGCCGCAGCATGACTTCGGCCGCCGCGTAGCCAAACATGCGCTCGGCGCTGCGGTTCCAGCCCACGATACGGCCCTCGCGGTCGCTTGTGACAATGGCGTCCACGGCAAATTCTGATACCTGCCGAGCTCGAGCCTCTTCATCACGCAACTTGCTTTCAGCGCTGGCCCGGGCCAAGGCGAACCGGTTCGATGCCAGCAGGGACACCGCGAGAACGATCAGGCTCAGCACCATGCCACCCGAAATAACTGCGTAAGCGAAGTCAGACACGCTTTGGTATTGCAGACGCGACTCTCGGACAGTTTTCTCCAAATCAAGCTCTAGCTGGTCGATTTCCCCACGGAAGACGGCGATCAGTTGCGTCCCGTGGATAGTCAGTTCGGGGTCAAGGTCGGGTTGTGCTTGTCGCGCCCTCATAACGCCATCAAACCACTGCAGAGCCTGCGCTGCCGTCACCTCGACGCCTGCCAAGCGGGCCTGTTGCCGTGGGTCGGCGAGTTTCATTTGGCGCAACACCTGCAAGCGTGCCTGAGCAGAGCGTTGCGACTCGTTCTGGAGTATCCGCATCGCGTCATCGCCAGTCAGAACGTAGGCTCGCTGGCGACTCAGGGCATCGATCACATCGTGGTCAAGGGCATCCACTTGCCATCGAACCAGTTCTTGTTGCGTCACTTGGTCGTTGAGGTGCGTCAGATGGTTCTGCACGCGCATCGTCGTGAGGCCCACTATCACCAGCAAGCCCAAACCGGCACCATACGTGGCCGTATTGCGTCCACTGAGCACCCAGCCTTGGGGCACTTGCCGCCACGCTGTGAAAGTGGTGGCAGCACCCAAGGCAGTAAACAGGAGCGCGGTGTGGACCGCCATGACGGTCTTGCCCCACCAGCCGAAAGCCCCGAGTATGGGCGTGAAGTAGGTCAAAAGCGCTGCGCACGCCAGGATCAATGTTAGTGCGCCCAATACTGACGAAATCAACAGCGTTGCCGTCGTTCTGCGCCGCAGGCGGGCGAAAGATGCGCCGACCGCCAGCAGCAGAAAGCACAGCGCGGTCTCCGGCGCCATCCGGCCCGGGTTGGACGTGGCGACAGTGCCCACCGGCTCCGGGAATAGCCATTGGTCGAAGCCCGGATTCCAGGCAAAGAAGTATTCACCCAGCGTCAGCAGACCGATCAGGCCGGTCAACCATCGCAAACCGCGGGCAAGGTGCAGACGGTGGGCCGCATCTGCATGCTTGAACCGCGCCGCCGACATTTCGGGAAGCTGCAGTGCGACTCCGATCAGGATGAAGGAGGCAGCCGCGTTCGGCTTCATCGAGACCCAGACCGGCAGGATGCTCTTGAGCGCGGGAATATCGAACGCCCAGCCAATCAGTACCACGCCGCCCGCAAGCACTGCGGCGGCGCACACCGCCGACACGAAAATGGTCGATGACATTGATGCGTGACTGTCGCGCTCGCACGCCACGGGATTCATGGGGGAACCTTCGACTGGGTGTCGGCGAAGTCCACCTCATACGGCGCTACCAGCCCGAGTTGGCGCGACAGTGCATTGACCTCCTGCTTGAGGCCAATCATCACCAACTCGCGGTCGACTGCGGCAGTGTTGAAGAGCGTCAGTTCGGCGTTTTGTTTGCGCAGTGCGTCCTGCTCATTCTTGCGCTCGGTGATGTCCATTGAGAAACCCGCCAGCAGGTTCCTGCCTGCCGAGGCAATCGGAAACTTGATCGTGGTGTAGCTTCGACCATTCAAATCCTCTTCCAGCGTTACCGGCTTACCCCGGCTCACCACAGTCCAGTCGTCAGCGCTCATCTTCGCGGCAAACTCGGGCGGAAACAATTGCGCCATGGTCTTGCCCACCATATCCTTCCCTTCCAAGCCGATCATCTGCTGAAAACTGTCACTGGCGCCCAGCACCCGGGATTCGGTGCTGGTCACCTCTTTGATAAAGGTGTGAACCGGTGTGTATTTCAAAAAAAGCGAAATTAACTCGCCGCTTTGGCGCAGCGCAAGTTCGGTCGTCTTGCGTTCGTTGATGTCGTTCACGGCGATGTGCAACAAGCGCTGCCCGGTTTCGTCCTGCGCCAGCGTGACGGACAGTTCAACCCACACCGTTGCACTATCACCACCCTGGACCCCTGTATTGACCTGACGCAATCGCAGCTCGCAGGTCTGTGGCGTGCCACTCTCCAGCAGCAGCTTGCGCAGCAAGTACCAGTTGTCCCTGTCGGGTTGAAAGACAACGTTGGTGAACGGGAGCTTGCCGGCGAACCTGCTGTGCGCCTCGCCCAGCATGTTCGCCAGCGTCAGGTTGGCCTGCACGATGAGGCCTGCCTCATTCACGCTGCAGTAGCCCACGGGTGCCAGGTCGTACAGGTCGACGTAGCGTGCGCGTGAAGCGTCCAGGGCATTGTTGGCACGGCGCAACTCTTCGTTCTGCAGTTCCAGTTCGACCTGGTGCACATGCAACTCATGCAACAGGCGTCGGGTCTCTGGTGTCTCGGAACCCTGTGCTGGTGAATTTGAGGGGCTCTGAGTTAAGGTCGCCTCCGCCTGAGCGCGGCTGCTTTGCCTGTCATGGGGGTCAGGGCTGCTGGGCATGATGCTCCTCGACTTATCACTCACTTATCGTTCGGCCGGTGCCTGCACGGCACTCATCGCCAGCACAATCGGCCCGGGCTGATGTGTCATTGGCCAGGCTCTCGGTAGCGTTCTGCGATGGCGGAAAACTCGTCGAAACCGGCGAGAAAAACATCGGTCATGTCAGGGTCAAAGTGTTTGCTGCGCCCCGCAGCAATGATGTCACGCGCCTGCGCATGCGACATCGCGGGCTTGTAGATGCGCTTGGAGATCAGTGCGTCGAATACGTCGGCCACGGCCATCAGTCGGGCGGAAACGGGAATGGCGTCTCCAGCCATGCCGTCCGGATAGCCACTGCCATCCCAGCGTTCATGATGCCAGTGCGCAATTTCCTTGGCCAGGGACAAAAACTCAAGATGAATTTCTATGTCGCGCTCCGCCTGTTCGATGGCGTCACTGCCCAGTTTGGCGTGGGTCCGCATGATGGTCATTTCAGCGGCCGTGAGTTTGCCGGGTTTAAGCAGAATATGATCCGGAATGCCGACTTTCCCAATGTCGTGCAATGGCGCGGAGCGGCTCAAAAGGTCAATGTAACGGTCGCTCAGTGTGCTTGCAAAACGAGCGTTCTGGCGTAGCCCGAGCGCCAGGTGCTGCACATAGCCCTGGGTGCGCAATATGTGACGACCCGTTTCGGGGTCGCGGGTCTCAGCCAGATGCGCCAGGGCCCGGATGCTGACCCGCTGGGTGAGGTCATTCTCCGTCATTCGTCGACCCACCTCTGCCTCCAGCGCCGTGTTCTGGTCGGACAACCAATCCCGTGCTTTTTTGGCTTCCAGTTGAGTCTTTACGCGTGCCAGCACAAGCATGGGTGTGATCGGCTTGGAGATGTAGTCGGCCGCGCCCAATTGCAAGCCGCGCTCTTCGTCTTGCACGCCATCGAGTGCGGTCAGAAAAATCACCGGAATGGCGCGGGTTTGCGGGTCGCTGCGCAGTTGGGCCAGCACGGCGTAACCGTCCATCTCCGGCATCATCACGTCTAGCAGAATCAGATCAGGTCTGGGTTGCGTCTGGGCGATGCGCAAGGCGGTCGCCCCATTGATCGCTGCCTGGACCCGAAACTCGGGACTCAGTACGCCGTGCAACACGCTAAGGTTGTCGGATGAATCGTCAACGATGAGGATGGTGGCGTTGCATGCAGTGGCCATGAGACATCATACCCAGATCACCGTGGCTTGGGTATCTGCAAGAAGGCCCTGATCATCAAGTGCCTCGCACGCTGCAGACCCTGCCATGCTTCAAAGCAGACCATTCTCCGCGGCCATGACGGCTGCATGGACGCGCGAGCTGACGTCGAGTTTGCGCAGCACATGCTGCACATGAATCTTGACGGTGGTCTCGGCGATGCCGTGCTCGCGCGCGATTTCCTTGTTGCTGGCACCTCGAGCGATACCGCGCAGGATGTCGAGTTCACGCGGTGACAGACTGGCGATCGGGGCGTGCGCCGCAGCAGCGATGCCGACCACTGCGACAGGGTCGGCCCGGGCCGCACCACGGTAGGCCGAAACCAGTTTGCTCGTCATCTCTGGCGCCACCACACTGTCACCCTGCATGGCACGCAGAATCGCCTGCGTCAGCGCATCGCCTTCGATGGTCTTGAGCAGGTAGCCGGCGGCACCGCCACGCAGTGCAGCGACCAGGTCGCTTTCGTCTTCGCTGACGGTCAACATCAGGATGCGTGCCGCCGGCGCCGCTTCCAGCAAGGCAGGCAGGGCGTCCACACCGTTGACACCGGGGAGGTGGTTGTCGAGCAGAATCAGGTCGGGCTGCAATTCCTGCGCCTTGCGCTGGGCCTGACCGGCGTCTGCGGCGTCGCCTACGACGCTCAGGCGCGGATCACGCATCAGGAGCGCGGTCAGTCCGCGCCTGAACAGCGTGTGGTCGTCCACGACCAGAATGCGAATCGGACGGGCTTCAATAGGTTTCATGGCTTTGCGTCTCTTGCTCCGGCATCGGGTGGGCACGCACAGGCAAGGTCAGGATGATGGAGCTGCCATGCCCCGGCGTGGAGATGACATCAAGCTCGGCACCGATGCGCTGCGCTCGCTCGCTCATGATTCGCAAACCAACGTGGGTCTCGTCAAGTTGATCGGTGCCTGGCGCAAAGCCGATGCCATCATCCCGTACTTCGAAGCGCCAGGCCGGTTGCTGCTGCACATCAAGCCAGACCTGCGAGGCGCGCGCATGCTTGCGAACATTCGACAGGGCTTCCTGAACAATGTGCAGCACTTGAATCTGCAGATCGGGCGACAGAGGCATGCCCTGCCCCTGCATCGACAGGGAAGCCTTGATGGCGCTCTGGTGTTCAAACTTGCGCAGTGTGGTCTGCAGTGCCGGCTCTATGTCTTCGGTGTTGGTGCGGGTTCGAAAATGCAGCAACAACTCGCGCACGTCGCCATAGCTTTCGCGCACGCCGACGTCGATTTCTTCCAGCACCTGCCCGATCTGTTCGGCCTTGCCCGATTGCACTGCGTCGCGCATCAATTGCACCTGAATCTTCAGAAATGCCAGCGACTGGGCGATTGAATCGTGCAGTTCGCGCGCCAGCAAATGGCGCTCCTGCGACACCGCGGCTTCCTTCTCCAAAGAGTTGAGTCGCATGTTTTCCATGGCGCCAGCCAGATGACTGCTAAGCACTTCCAGCAAGGAGCGTTCGGCGCTGGAAGGGTTGGCACGAGCATGGAAGAACAGATCGACTTCGCCCATCAGGCGCTCGTGCAGATGAACCGGAATGTTGACGACGGTCTCGAAGCCGGCGCGCGAGCAGTGCTGCAAGGAACTTTCGCCAAGTGACTGGATCGGAATGACGCGCAGGCCGGCGGTGACCGAGGCCCCGCCGCAATGGCACTCGCCCTGATCCAGGCAGAGCTCTGCATCGACCATGGAAGTCGGCAAACCCTGCGCGGCCAGCATCAGGTAGCGCTGATTGGCCTGGTCCGACCAGCGCAATGCAACGCCATCGGCATGGGCGATCCGGGCAATGCTCTTGACAAAACCCTGCGCCAGTTCATCGAGCGAAGTTGCTTTGGCAACCAGGGCCGTGACTTCGTACAGGCTCTCCAGACGTTCATGCTTTTCTTCAAGTTGTGCGGTTTTCTCCTGAACCCGACTTTCCAGGTTGCGGTACATCGACTGCAGGTGTTCGGCCATTCCATTGAAGCCGTCCGCCAGGGTGCCAAATTCGTCACTGGTGCCGCTTTCAACACGAGCGTCAAAGTCGCCCAATTGAATTTTTTCAATGGCAAGTTTCAGCTGGCTGACCGGCTCCAGCACAAAAAGATAACCGGTGTAGATCAGCAGGGCCGCACCCAGAATTGCCATCGCCAGCAGGCTCATCTGCAGCAAATGCAGCAGCGCGGTCCAGCGCGCCATATGCGACTCAATGGCCGTCACAAATGCATCGATGTGCGAAGCGAAGGTGACGGTTTGGGCACGCAGGTCCTGCAGAGCGCTCGGATTGGAGTCGATCCAGCGAGCACGAAAATGCACCCAATCCTGCTCGACAATGTCAAAGTGCGCATGCACGCTGTCGTCCCAGGGCACAAACAGGGGTCGTTCGGGGTCACCGCTGCGCAAGGTGGCCAGGCTCTCATTGAACTCCTTTACCTGGTCTGGCAGGGCGGCGGTCTCGCTGGTGCCAATCGAGAGGGCCATCCGGTACGACTGCATGCGCATGCGCCCCGCTTCGTTCACCGCGGCGGCGCCACCGTCGAGTTGCCAGGAGACCCACAAGGTAGCCGCGGTGGAGAGCAGGGCAAGCACAAGAAAGGGCAGGCCTACCAGTGCCAGTTTGGAGCCAAGGCTCCAACGTGCCGGATGTGAACTCATGTCTTGACTAAGCTTGCTCCATTCAAATCAGCCCGAGACTGGCCGAGCGCGTCAATGCCACGCCGACGATATAGGCCACCGTGAGCAGCGCCCCCAGGAACGCACTGCACTGCACTGCGCGGCTGACGCCTGTTCGCAAGGCCAGGCTGCCCAGACCAATGTACATGAGCAGGGCCACCACTTTAGCGCTTAACCAGTTTTGCGCAAACGGGTACTGCTGGCTCCACCAGGCCAGGCTGATGGCTGCACCCAGCAGTACGGTGTCAACCAGATGTGGCGCGATGCGCAGCCAGCGCCACCGGCGCCATGGCCATCCTGCCGTCTGGCAGCTGCCGCGCACGACAAACAAGGCAATGCTGAGGGCCGCACAGCTCATGTGAAGATGGCGCAAGAAGGGGTAGTCCACCGTTCTATCCGTCCTTCCCATCGAGCCGGGTTTGCGTCAGCCAGGGCGCATAGATAAACACGTAGATGGCAAACGCCACACTCCAGGCCACTGCCGCACCGATCAGCCAGACCAGCAGCAGATCGGGCCGAAGCAGTGGCAGCAAGACCCGCAGTAGCGCGGCCACCGACACCAGCGCATAGGCCAGAACTTCGGCTGGGCCCACCTGCAGCGTGCGTCCAGTGTGCCCCCGGGCGGTTCGCGTGATCATGCCGATGATCAGACCTCCGGTGGTACCCACGGCCAGGGCGTGCAGGCCCGCCGAGAGCGCGAGCAGCTTGATCTGCGCCAGAGCGAGCAAGCCCAGTCCGACCGGTATCCAGGCGTAGGACAGATGAAGGATCCACAGGATTGGGCGCTGCCGTGTCAGCAGTGGTTTCCAGCGCCATTGACGCCACACATGCGCCGCCGCCGCCAGGCCCAGCGCCAACGAAGCGATCCCGGCTGGTGCGTCAAGCAACCAAAGCAGCAGGCCAAGACCGGTCAGCGCCAGGGCCGAGCGCTCCAGCCAGAGCAGTGCTGTGATTCGCAGGCCCGGGATGGCACTCATGCTGAAGCCGGGAATCACGCGCCCGGCCATCACACATTCGACCATCACAATCACCGCCAGAGCCGCATGCAGCGCGCGGGTAGGTTCCAGATCCAGCAGACCCAGGACCGACAGGTGGAAAACCGCATTGGCTGCGGCCAGCAGGAGCAGCAGTCCTGCAATCGGCAGATTTCGGGTATTGCCGGCGCGCAGCAACAGCCGGACCAGCACCATGGCGACGATGGGAAGCAACAAGGTGTCGAGCACTGCGAAGACAGGATACGGCGCCGTCAGCGCCGCGATTCTGGCGCTCAGCCACAGCAGCGCGAGGGCAGCAAGAGGCCATCCGCGCGGTGTGGCCAGCCCGGTCCACGCCTTCACCGCCGTCAGCAGGAAACCGATGATCACCGCCGACGCGAAGCCCAGCAGCATTTCGTGTGCGTGCCAGAGCAAGGGCGACAGGGCTGGCGCCCAGACCCATTGCCCCAGGAACACCATCATCCAGAGCGGGACGGCGAGCGCCGCCAGAACGGCAGCACCGAGGTAGAAGGGACGGAAACCCAGGCGCAGAAAGGCGGCACCCCGGGGCGCCGGGGCGGTGGGTTCGAGGATCTTGAGTATCGGAATGTGGGTCATGGAATTTGATTTACGAAATTGGAAAGCCCGACTCGGTGCTCGGCACCAGATCGGCCAGCGTGACCTGGTCCAGCACCTTCAGGTAGCTCTGCAGAGCCTGATTGAGCACGCCCTTCAGGCGGCAATGGCCGATCAGTCGGCAGTCGCTGTGGGCCGGGTCAAAACACTCGACCATCGTGAAGTCGGTCTCGGTCTGGCGCACCACGTCTCCCAGTGCAATGTCTTTGGCCGGCTTGAGCAGTCGCAGGCCGCCACCGCGCCCGCGTGTGGTGGCCAGCAAGCCCTGCTTGGAGAGTTCGACAACGATCTTGGTGAGGTGGCTGCGTGAAATCTGATGCGCCTGGGCAATCTCGGTAATGGTCACGGGCTGCGCTCGCCCCTGGCTGGCAGCGCAATACATGAGCACGCGCAAGCTGTAGTCAGTCCAGCTGGTGAGTTTCATGCGTGACTCCTTCTTCCGATAGGGTACCGGGCGGTTCCGAGTATCGGAGGCACTGACCCGTTAAAGATTCATTTGTAATGAATTTTATAGGAAAACCGAACCGGGACTACAGACTTGCCAGAACGCTGGCACCGGCACTGGCGATCTGCTCGTCCTGCGCCGGCAGCACGCCCGATACGCCAATGGCACCGACGATCTCTCCCCGGTAGAGGATCGGCACCGCGCCCTGCAAGGGCGTGTTGTTGCCGACCGCCGCCAAGGCAATGCGGCCGCCATTGATGGCTTCTTCCATGGCTCTGGAGGGACGTCTGTAGCGCATGGTGGTCCTGGCCTTGCCCTGGGAAATTTCGGCGCTGGCGAGGTGGGCACCGTCAAGACGCTGCAGATAAAGCAGATGGGCGCCGTCGTCCACAATGGCGATGCTCACCTTCCAGTTGTTCCGGACGGCTTCCGCTTCAGCGGCGGCGGCGATGGTCTTGGCGACCTTCAGGTTCAGACAGTACTTGCTCGCAAGTTCCGGTGCTGCTTGTATTTCACTCATTTCTCTTTGCTCGGTTTGTGCTCATCTCATGCTGCTGCGGTCGCTTGCCTGAGCTTGTCGCGAATGAAAGTCAGAGCCGGCCAGAACAACATGATCAGCGCCAGGGTCGTAATGGTTCCAACCAGGGAGTTGGACCAGAAGATGGCGAGATCGCCTCTGGATCCCATCATGGTCTGTCGAAAAGAAGCCTCAGCGCGGTCACCCAGCACAATCGACAGCACCATGGGCGCCAGCGGATAGTCCAGCTTCTTCAGGACGTAGCCGATGATCCCGAACAGCACCATGAACCAGACATCGAGCATGACGCCGTGCACGGTGAAGGCGCCGATAGCGCAGACCACCACAATCACTGGGGCGATGATGGCAAACGGGATGCGCAGGATCGCGGCAAACAGGGGCACGGTACTGAGCACGATCACCAGACCGACGATGTTGGACAGGTACATGCTGGCAATCAAGCCCCAGACAAACTCCTTTTGCTCGACGAACAACATCGGGCCGGGCTGCAGACCCCAGACCATCAGCCCACCGAGCAGCACCGCCGCCGTGGCCGAGCCCGGAATGCCGAGCGCCAGCATGGGCAGCAGCGCCGCCGTGCCGGACGCATGGGCCGCTGTCTCCGGCGCGATGACGCCTTCAAGCTGCCCGGTGCCGAACTTGTCGCCGTTTTTGGAAAATTTCTTGGCGATGCCATAGCCCATGAAGGAGGCCGCGGTGGCGCCTCCCGGCGTAATGCCCATCCAGCAGCCAATGGCGGCGCTGCGAACAATGGTGAGCCAGTACTTTGGCAACTGCTTCCAGGTCTGCCACACTACCCTGGCGTTGATGTTGGCGTGTTTGCCCTCGAAGGCAAGGCCTTCTTCCATGCTGATCAGGATTTCGCCGATGCCGAACAGGCCGATCACGACAATCAGGAATTCGATGCCGCGCAGCAAATCGGACAGGCCAAAAGTCATGCGCAGTTCGCCACTGACCGAGTCCATGCCAATGGCCGCCAGACCGAAACCGAGCATCATTGAGATGATGTTCTTGAACGGGTCTTTGCCGGTTCCGACAAAGCTGCAGAAAGTCAGCAGAAAGACGGCAAACAGTTCGGGCGGGCCGAACCTGAGTGCGAATTTCGCCACCATCGGCGCCAGAAACGTGATCAGCAGCACCGACACCAAGGCGCCGAGAAAGGACCCGGTGAAGGACGCCGTGAGCGCCTCCCCGGCGCGCCCCTGCTGCGCCAGCGGATAGCCGTCAAACGTAGTGGCAACCGAGTGCGTTTCTCCCGGAATGTTGAACAGCACCGAGGTGATGGCGCCGGCGAACAGCGAACCCCAGTAAATGCAGGAAAGCATGATGATGGCCGAGGTCGGGGCCATGGTGAAGGTCAGTGGCAACAAAATGGCAACGCCATTGGGCCCGCCTAGACCGGGCAGCACGCCAATGACAACGCCCAGCACAATGCCAATCATCATCATGCCCAGGTTGTACCAGGACATGGCCACGGCAAAGCCCTGGAACAGGGAATTGAGTTCGTCCACTGCAAGTCTCTCCTGTATCTCTGTCAGGCCCCGAACAGGGCTTTCAACGGACCTTGCGGCAGAGGTACCATGAACTGGATTTCGAACATCCAGTAGAGAACCCCATTGACACCGACGCTGACGAGAATCGTCTTGAGCCAACTGCTCTTGTCCATCACGCGCATGAAAGCACCAATGAAAAGCGTTGAGGCTATGTAGATACCCAGAAACTGGATGCCCAGCACATAGAGTGCTGTGGGCACCAGCACGGTCAGCACCAGCTTGAATTTGTCCCAGGAGACGAACTCTTCCGTCGAACCTTTGGCACTCATGAGTGACCTGAGCGCGACGACAAAACTCGCAACGCAGAGGATGGCTCCGATGCGAAAAGGGAAGTAGCCCGATTCCGGGCCATCACTGGCCCAGCCGGCGCCGAGCTTGAAGTTATCGACCATCATGACAATGCCCAGCGCAAAGATCACGACGGCCGTAATGACTTCCATGGCGTTTCGCGAGATCGCGCCGCGCTGCATGCGTCTGTGCATGTGCCTCATAGTCAACTCAGCGTCCGCTATTTTTTAGCAAACCCGGCTTCATTCATCAGCTTGTTATGAAAGGCCTCATCCTTCTCCAGGAACTTGACGAAGTCCGCTCCGACGAGGAACACGTCCTTCAGGGCCTGCTTGGCTAGGTAGTCCTTCCATTCGGGCGTGGCAACCACCTTCTTCAGCAGGTCGACATAAAAGGCGACCTGTGCTGCGCTGGTGCCCGACGGGATGAAGAAACCGCGAAGCATCTGGTACTCCACATCGACACCGAGTTCCTTGCAGGTCTGGATGTCGGCCCAGGACTGGGTCTTGGTGATCTTTTCCTTGTACACCATGCGCTGAGCGGAGAACACGCACAGAGCGCGGACCTGATCGGCACGCCACTCGGAAATGTTCTCGCTGGGGTTGTTCACATTGGAGTCAATGTGCTTGCCAACCAGTTGGGTTGCCGCCTCGGCGCCGCTCTTGTAGGGGATGTAGGTGAACTTGGTGCCAGCGACCTTGTCCACGGCCACCGTAATGATGTGGTCTTCACGCTTGGAGCCGGTGCCGCCCATCTTGAAGGTTCCGGGGGCAGCGGCCTTGACCGCCGTGAGGTACTCTTTGGGCGTCTTGTAAGGCGTCTCTGCATTGACC
The DNA here is from genome assembly GCA_903894475.1 of uncultured beta proteobacterium. Taxonomy (GTDB): domain Bacteria; phylum Pseudomonadota; class Gammaproteobacteria; order Burkholderiales; family Burkholderiaceae_C; genus Rhodoferax. The sequence goes on along the minus strand of CAITQH010000508.1, from coordinate 37,745 downwards.
CAAAGCAGGAACTCATCGAGCGCAATCATGCCGACCGGGTTCAGGTCTCTCCAGTTGAAGGGCAGGCTGACGGCAACCGGCAAGGTGTAGATGGCGGAGAACGCGGCCATCAGCTTGTGCGGGTCACCCTTGGATTCCTTGACATCCATGATGCCCTCGGCGCCACTGGCACCAGACTTGTTGACAACCATGATGGGCTGCTTCATCAGTTGGTGCTTCACGACGATGCCCTGGATCGTGCGCGCCATCTGGTCGGCGGCACCGCCGGCACCGGCCGGGACGATGATTTCGACCGTTTTTGTCGGCTGCCATTGGGCGTGGGCGGAGAGGGTGGCAGCACAGGCCAGCAGCGAGACCGCAGCAGCCCTGGCAAGAACAGAAGTCGATGATTTCACAGAAGTCTCCTTTTCAAGATTTGCGTGTTTCAACAAAATGATTCATGGCCGCATTGACGCCACCCGGCTTGTGCGGAACTCCCGACAATGCCAGGCCCATTTCAACGCCGGCCAATGTCCCCATCAACATGAGTTCGTTGAAGTCGCCCAGGTGGCCAATACGGAACACTTTACCAGCGAGTTTGGCAAGCCCGACGCCCAGGGACATATCGAAGTTGTCGAGCACGATCTTGCGGAACTTGTCGGCGTCATGCCCTTCGGGCATCATGACGGCGGTCAGCGAGGAGCTCAGGGCCTGCGGATTGGCACAGAACACTTCAAGCCCCCATGCGGCAACGGCACGCCGGGTTGCCTGCGCAAAACGGGTGTGGCGGGCAAAGACATTGGGCAGCCCCTGCTCCAGAAGCATGTCGCAGGCTTCGCTGAGCCCGTAAAGCAGGGTGGTTGAGGGCGTGTAGGGCCAGAAGCCGTTCTTGTTGGCTTCCAGAATTTCGCCCCAGGCCCAATAAGATTTGGGCAGATTCGAAGTTTTTGACGCCGCAATCGCCTTCTCGCTCACGGCATTGAAGGACAGGCCCGGCGGCAGCATCAGCCCTTTCTGCGAGCCGGCCACGGTCACGTCAACCCCCCATTCGCTGTGCCGGTAGTCAATGGAGGCCAAAGAGGAAATGGTGTCCACCATCAGAAGCGCGGGATGTTTTGCGCTGTCGATGGCGCGACGCACGGCGGCAATATCGGCGCTGACACCGGTGGAGGTCTCGTTGTGCACGATGCAGACGGCCTTGATCTCGTGCTGCTTGTCATCGTCCAGGCGTGCGGCAATTTGCGATACCTCAACACCCTGGCGCCAGTCACCGGCAATGAATTCAGGACGCAGGCCGAGGCGTTCGGACATCTTCTTCCACAGGGTCGCAAAATGGCCGGTCTCGTACATCAGCACCTTGTCGCCTGCCGACAAGGTGTTCACCAGGGCCGCTTCCCAGGCACCGGTACCGCTTGCGCCATAGATGACGACCGGATCATCGGACTGAAACACCTTCTTCAGGTCTGACAGCACTTTCTTGCCGATCACCTGGAATTCGGGTCCGCGATGATCGATGGTGGCGTTGTCCATGGCTCGCATGACGCGATCAGGAACGTTGGTGGGACCCGGGATTTGCAGAAAGTGTCGACCACTGGCCCCGTGTGTGAGCTTCAGCATACGGTTTTCTCCGTGAAATTGTATTCAAAATGGGATACTAGTCGAAAGCCGGCTGGAATGCAACGGCACTGCTGCATGGTGCCGAATTCGCAAACCATGTGTACAATTTCAGGCTCCGAGGACCACACGGGTTGTTGCTGAACATTGTATGCAAAACGCTAGCCAATCGACGATGGAAATGGCGCCAGACAAGACCTTGCTGCATCTGAAAGTTGCCAAGGTCTTGCGCGACAAGATCACTTACGGGGAACTGGCGCCGGGTTTGCGCCTGACCGAGCGCGTGTTGTGCGAGGAGTTGAAAGTTTCGCGCACACCGCTGCGGGAGGCGCTCAAGACGCTGGCCAGCGAAGGTCTGGTTGAGCTGCTGCAAAACTGCGGCGCCATGGTGACGCCCATGACCCTGACCGATACCACCGACACCTTCAAGGTGCTCAGTGTGCTCGAGGGTCTGGCCGGGGAACTGGCCTGTGGCCAGGCCAACGCCGCAGACATTGCCGGCCTGCGCCAACTGCACGAGCAGATGCGCGAGCACTACCGCAACGGCGATCGAGAAAAGTACTTTGAAGTCAATCAGGAAATTCACGCACAGCTGTTTCGGCTGGCAGCCAACCCGGTACTGCTGGCGACGCGGGACAAACTCAATCTGCGTCTGCGTCGGGCACGCTATTTCGCCAATATCGGGCAGTCGCGCTGGGACCGGGCGATGCAGGAACACGATCAGATCATGGAGGCGCTCGAATCCCGCAACGGCAAGCGACTGCGCCTGCTGCTGGAAGACCATATCCGCAACAAATGCGACGTCGTCATTGCAGCGCTTCTGTCGAGTGGCGCCGTCAGCGCCATCGGAGCAGCGGGCAGCAGCGGCCCCACCCCGAGCCGGCGCACGCCAAGAGTCAGATTGGCCTGACGAACAGACCGATGGTGAGGCAGACGCCGATGCCCACGATCACCATGCGCAGCGTGCGCTCGTTGACCCGCTGCAATGCCCAGGAGCCGCAAAGGCCGCCGATGAGAGCACCGCAGCCCAGGGCGATCGCCTCGCGCCAGTGCACCTGAGGCGAGGTCACAAAGAGCGCCACTGCCGATGCGTTCATGACGCCGGCCAGCGCATTCTTGGTGGCACCCGCGCTGCGGGTTGGCAAGCCCGCCATGGTCAGCGCCGCCATCATCAGAAAGCCAATGCCACCCCCGAAATAGCCGCCGTAGATCGCAATCAGAAATTGCGCGGCGGCAGCGCCCAGAGGACCAAGGTGCACGGAAAACTCGCCCGGCTTTCGCAGAAAGCTGCCCCAGGCAAAGACTGATGTGGCAAAGAGCACCAGCCACGGCACCAGCAGCGTGAACACGCGGGAAGGCGTGATCAGCAGGAGCAGCCCCCCCAGCGCACCGCCCAGAATGCTGATCAGGAACAAGGCTCGAAAAGGCAGTCGGCCAGCGCCGGAGACCAGACGCCGCCCGGCCAGACCCGTGCTCACCTGCCCCGGAAACAAGGCCAGGGTGGAAGTGATGTTGGCGGCCAGCGGTGTCATGCCCGACAGAATGAGCACTGGCAGCGTGATGAAGGAGCCGCCCCCTGCCAGGGCGTTTTGCAGTCCTGCCCAAAATCCGGCGATAACGATCACGGCGATCAGCATCAAAGGCCCCGCTGCCAGTCCGGGCGCAAGCGCGCCGCCTGCGGCTGCACGATGGCCGTTCGTACCTGCTGCAGCAGACGCTCTTTTTCGGCACCCAGCACGCCTTTGAGGACCAGCCAGTTGGAGGCGTGGTCGCTGCGAAACACGGTGCGCTTCAGATCAAGCGCCTGCAGGAACTGCTCCATCTCGACAAACAGTTCCTGCTGATCGAGCGGCTCCCACTCGGGAAAGCCCTGGCGAAAGCGCTCCTCACCCTGCGGAAAACTCACCACCAGCGTGGCCAGAAACTCCGGTTGCGTGGCATTGGCCAGACGCGCCGAGTTCCGTGCATGCTGCCCGGTGAGCAGGCGACCGCCCAGGCCATTGAGCAGCATCACGGAGCGGCTGATGCCGGCGGCGCCGAGCTTGTCCAGCGCTGCGCAGGTGCTCTCGAGCGATTCACCCTTATTGACTCTTTGCAGCACCTCGTCGTCACCGGACTCGGCACCGATGTAGGCCAGGTCCAGCCCGGCAGCGCGCAGTTCCGTCAGTTCCTGGACGGTCTTGTTGCGCAAATTGCGCGGCAGGCAGTAGCTTGAAATGCGCCGGACCCGCGGCAAGTGTTGCTTGATCGCCGCCAGCAGATCCATCAAACGCCGGGTTGACAGGACCATGGCGTCGCCGTCCCCCAGAAAGACCCTTTGCACATCGGATGCATAGAGCTCGCCGCAGCGCCGGATGCTGTCCAGCGTCTCCTGCTCCTGGCGCGCACGAAACTTCTTTTGCGGCGCGGTGTACATCTCGCAATAGGTGCACTTGTTCCATGAACAGCCGTCCGTGACCGGCAGGATCAGGGACTGCGCCTCGCTCGGCGGGCGGAAAACCGGGTTGACGTAACGGATCGGAAAATCTTGCTTCACGTTGCCGATTGTCGGGCTTTGCGCGTGGGCTTCTTGACGGGCGCTGCCTTGGCTTTTGCGGGCGCGGGCGCCAGCGCCTGCTCCAACTCGGTGATCGACTCATCGGTGTAGTCCAGCATGCGCTGCAACGCCGGCACCGAGCGGCGGCACGCGATGTAACCGAAGCCCAGCTTGTCGCCGTAACCGCTGATGGTGATGTTGAGCGCCAGATACTGTGTCGGGATGGAAACCGGATAGACCTCGTCAAGCCGGGCGCCGTTCAGGTACAGCGTTTCTCGCGGTCCGGGAACGTTGGAAATGATGACATTGAACAAGGGGTGCTGTTTGGCGGTGCCCGTCACCATGGCCGGACCCATGGGTGAAATCGAGGTGATGCCGTGCGCCAGCTTTTGCAGACGCGGCATGCTGCGCAGCCGCTCCTTGGCCTCGGTTGTGGACTCCACGATGCGCGCCAGCCGTTTGAGTGGATCGCGCAGATGGGTTGCCAGATTCGCCAGCAAGAGCGACACCTGGTTGCCGCCGGCATCGGTCTGGTCATGCAGCGATACCGGCACCATGGCGATCAGCGGTTTTCTTGGCAATTTATCCTGCGCCTGCAAGTACTTGCGCAGGGCGCCAGCGCAGATCGCCAAGGTCACATCGTTGACAGTGGCACCCGTGGCCTCACCAATGCGTTTCAAGCGTGACAACGAATAGGATTGGGAAGCAAAGCGCCTGGAGCCCGATATTTCAACGTTAAAGGGCGTTGGCGGCGCCTGAAAAGGCAGTGCCGCGCCAGCGCCTGAGCCAATGCGCAGCATGTCCCACAGGCCGGTGCCGATGCCCGGCAAGATCTCGCGCCCGGCGCGCGCCGCATTGGCGAGTTGGGACAGCAATCCGGGTGGCGGCGCCGCTCGTTTTGACGCAGGATGTTTGGAGACTTTTTGCGCCCAGACCGGTGGCTTGTTTTCTTCGGCGCGGCGCGACAGACCCTCGGCCATGATTCGGGCACCGCTGACGCCATCGACCAAGGCATGGTGAATCTTGATGTAGGTGGCAAAGCGACCGCCGGGCAAGCCCTCGATCACGTAGGCCTCCCACAAGGGGCGATTGCGGTCCATCAAATTGCCATGCAGGCGCGACACCATGGCCAACAGTTCCCGAATGCGTCCGGGTTGCGGGAGAGCCAGATGGCGTAGGTGGTAGTCAAGCTCAAACTCCGTATCTTCTTCCCAATACCAAAGACCCATGCGCAAAACCGGACGCAGGTTGAAGGGGGACACAGCCGACAGGTGCCGGCTCCATTCAGCCAGCAGCGAGGCTACGTAGTGTGGGCCGGCGTCAGCAGGTGGCGAGTAGATGTTGAGGCCGGCCACGTGCATTGGCTGATTGCGCGTTTCCATCCACAAAAATGCGGAGTCCGTGGGACTGAGTGCTTGCATGGCCAGGCTTCTTTCAGGGTTGACCGGTGGGTGGTGTCGTGACCCATCAGTCTACGCGTTCCACTGCCGGCATGCCCCACTGCCGGTTGAGTGCCGTCGCCTTCGGCCAATAAAGGCGGGCATTCAGAAGAAAAGCTTGGCCCGACTTGACTGGTAACCAGTTTCGCTTCATCTCGCCTTCAGGCGCCGAGGCCTGCACCAGCAGGTCCAGCGATCCGTCGGCGTTGAACAGCAGCGGGTCCCGATCTCCCAGAGCGAAACGCTGCAGCGGGTTGTCGATGAAGAAGTCGTCGGCACCGTAGGCCGTAACGGACCAGAAGGCGTTCACCGGCGGCAACTCGTCAGCCTTGAAATGCAGCCTGTAGCGCTGACTGCCGTCCAGCGGCTGGCCATTGGCATCCACACGGGCGTTGGGGTAGATCGCATCCGCTGGCAAATTGGCGCCGAGACCGATCATGGCGACTACGGCGCGCGTGTTGTAGTCGGTGCCGTAGTTGCCGAGTGTGGCCGGTGGCGTCTGCCAGCCGCGCACCAGCACAGGTGGTTTCTTCAACTCGCTGGCGACTTTGAAGTCGGCAATCGAGCGCCCCAAAGCAAGGCACCAGCGCTCCAGCAAACCCCATTTGGGCGGCTGCCCCGCCTTCAAGCCAATGCGTCCCAGCTTGATCAGCATGGGGCCGTCCGCTGCGGCTGGCGGGTTGTTCACCAGCAGCATCAAAAAGCGGCTAAAGAAAGTCTCGGTACTCATGGTACGCATCTGCTCGAAGGGTGGCGTCGGTTTCGACGCGGCACTGTGCCACGCGTCTGAGGCCTTTTCAGGGGCAGTTGGGTCGGCCAGCCAATCGTTCAGGCTATGCAACTTGATGCCGTCCTGCAAACGGTGCACCAACGGATAGTCGGCAACACCATTGGTCTGCGTACGCCCGATCAGCCAGACCATTTGCGTCGGTGCGCGCACCAGTGTCAGACCGGCCGGGGTGGCGCCCTGCCAGAGCGGTCCTGCCAGCAGCAGTCGCGCCCCGGCAGCACCCAGCGTGCGCGTGCCGGGCGCAGCGAAGACGTTGGTCCAGGCATCCATAAAGGGCATCACCTCATATCGCTGGGCATTGGCAGCCATCTCGAACACCCAGGGACCCTGGGCCATGTCGATAAAGCCGCTGGTGTAGAGCGTATCGGCATTAGGTCGCACCACGTCCTTGAAGTTCGCGTCCGGAAACTGGCGCACCCGACGCAACTGGTTTTCAGGTCCCAGGATCAGCGCCGAGTTGCTTCGGGTCACGTCCATGATGACCAGCGGGTAGCCAAAGAGATACGCCTCGGCACCGAGAACGATGTAGTCGGCCTTGTGGTACAGAACACCACCAACGAGCAGCACCGGAACCAGCAATGCCAGCGCAACCCACTTGCCGACTGCGTGCACCAAGGCGCTGGCCGTCATGGTTTTACGCGTCATCATTGTTAATGTCTCTTGCGTCTGGCAATCATCGAGTGCACCGCACAAAACCTTGCTAGCGCAGCAGCAATAGCAGGACTGCGGACACCAGCATGAACAGACCTGCCACCATGCTGCGCACAAAAAGCAGACTGACTATGGGCTTGACCGGAAAAACATGGGTCTTCTCCAGCGCCGCCCATTTGTGAACCGTAATGTCCTGGGTTTGAACCGCCAGCACAAAGCCGAGAAAATCTCGCCGACTGCGGTAGCGCACCATGGCAACGTAATGCCAGACATCGGCGCCTTCGGGCTCGATGAAGCTGCCGCTGCGTCGGGCAAAGAAGACCGGCAGGCTGCCCTGGCGCAGCAAGGGCAGAATGATGGCTTTGCCGTAACGCCGGTCGGCCGCCCGGGCATCATCGTTGTAGTCGTAACCAGCAGGGTACAAAGCCTTGGGGCGGTAGCGCGCCAGGTTTTGCATGACAAACTCCTGGCCATCGTCTTTGGCCAGCAAGCAGCGAATTTCCGGGATGATTTCCTTCTCGCTTTCGCTCAGGTTCATCTTTCCCAGGGTATTGAAAAAAGCCTCGATTTCATCGGGCCGCAATGACTTGCCTTTGCCGCCGTACCATGTCAGAAAGAGGAAGTAGAGCACCAGCAAAGGAGCGGTGATGCCAATGAACAGCGTCATTTTTCAGAGTTCTCCATGCCTGCCAAATTCAATACACAAGTGTACGGTTGCGTCAGGCCTGGGCCATCAGTGAATACCCGGAGCGTCAGGGTTGTGCCAGAAATCGCTCTGCCAGTCGTGTCCAGTAAGCGGCGCCTACGGTGAGATTCTGGTCGTTGAAATCGTATCTGGCGTTGTGCACCATGGCGCTGTCTTCGCCGTTGCCAAGGCGCAGAAAACAGCCCGGCCTGTGCTGCAGATAGTAGGCAAAATCTTCACTGCCAGTCACAGGACCGAAAGGCGAAACTGTGTGCTCCACTCCGACCAGTTCGCTCGCTACCTGCAACGCGAATGCGGTTTCGGCCACGCTGTTGACCAGCACCGGGTATCCCTGCTCATAGTCGATCTTGACCGTGCCGCCATAGCCCTGCACATGCAGCGTCACCAGTTCGGTGATGCGCTGCTGCAGACGTTCGCGCACCTCGGCGCTGAAGGAGCGCACACTCAAGCTCATGCTGGCACTCTCCGGAATGACATTGGACGCAACGCCGGCGTTGAGCGTGCCAACAGTCACGATGGCGGTCTGCGTCGGATCGATGTTGCGCGACACCACGCTTTGCAGTGCCATCACCAGGCTGCCGGCGATCAGGATCGGATCGACCGTCATGTGCGGACGCGCCGCATGGCCGCCACGCCCGTGGACGGTGATGAATACCCTGTCGGACGCTGACATGAAGGGTCCGCTGCCAAACATGAAGGTTCCCACCGGGTAGCCGGGGTGGTTGTGCAGGCCGAAAATGGCGTCACACGGGAAGCGCTCAAACAGGCCGTCGGCAATCATGCGCTGGGCGCCGCTGTCGTGTCCGGCTTCTTCTGCCGGCTGGAAAATCAGATTCACGGTGCCAGAGAAATTGCGGCTTGCTGCCAGGTGACGCGCAGCGCCTAACAGCATGGTGGTATGACCGTCGTGCCCGCAGGCGTGCATGACGCCCGCGTTCCTGCTCGCGTGAGCGCTGCTGTTTTCCTCCAGGATGGGCAGCGCGTCCATGTCGGCGCGCAAGCTGACGCTGCGCGTTCCTTCACCGTGCCGCAGTCGGCCGACCACGCCGTGTCCGCCGATATTGCGCGTGACTTCATAACCCCATTCGTTCAGGCGCAGGGCCACCAGTTCTGCCGTGGCCGCCTCCTTGAAAGAAAGCTCGGGATTGCGATGCAACTGGTGGCGGATCCGCGTCAAAAAGTCCTGCGAATCTACCAGATCCGAGACTTGGCAATGAGGCTTGAATTTCGTGTTCATGGTTGGCAATCTTTCGTGTTATTCAGTTGAAGAACGGTGCGGTGTATTGCCGTCTCCCAGGTCCCAGTACAGGCCGGTCATGATGCTCAAGGCTTCACGCAACAAAGCGGCCGGCAGATGCTCATCGGGAGCGTGCTGCGAACAGCCCGGGTAGGAATGCGGCACCCAGATCGTCGGCAGACCGAGGATGTCAGCAAAAATATCGTTGGGCAGGGAGCCGCCCAGATTGGGCAGCAAAGCAGGCTTCTTCCCGCTGCTGGCTTCGATGGACCTGAGCGTCCACTGGACCCAGGGATCGTCCGGATCCAGGCGCGTGGCTTGCGACATTTCGGCGCGCACCGACTCTATCTGGACCATAGAAAACCCATGATGATCCAGATGGCGAAGCAGCGCCGGCAGGATGTCGTGCGCATCGATGCCGACGACAAAGCGCAGTTGGCAGCGCGCCCAGGCCCGCGGCGGTATCGCGTTGACCGGCGCCTCCGGGTTGCCGACCTTGCAGGCCAGCACTTCAAACGAGCACCAGCCAAAGACGCGCTCGGCCGGCGACAAGCCCGGCTCGCCCCAAAGCGGCTCGATGCCAGGTCCGTCCGCACCACCATCGACTTCGCAGTCCGCCAGAGCGCGCCGCACAACGTCTGGCAGCTGCGCTGGCAGCCACTCGGAAATTCGAATTTGCCCACTGCTAGAAACGATGCTGGCAATGGCGTGCGCCAGTTGAATGCCGGGGTTCGAAATCAGTCCACCCCAGTTGCCCGAGTGATGCGCGCTTTGCCGCGCTTCGATGCTGAGGTCGAAGTTGAGACAACCACGCGAGCCCAGGAACACGGTGGGGCGCTCGAGGCGCAGACGCGGACCATCGGAGGCGATCATGACATCGGCCCGGAACAGGTCCTTGTGCTCCTCACATAGCCCGCGCAAGCCGGGAGAGCCGACCTCCTCGCCCATTTCAATCAACATTTTGGCGTTAAAGCCAAGTTTGCCGCGCGAGCGCAGCACATTGGCCAAGGCCTGCAGATTGACCGAATGCTGGCCCTTGTTGTCAGCGATGCCGCGGCCATACCAACGACCGCTGCGTTCACTCAACTGCCAGGGGGACAGACCGTCTGTCCACTGCGCCTCCTGACCCCGAATCACATCGCCGTGCCCATAGCCAAAGACCGTGGGCAGGCTAGCGTCTTCCATTCGCTGTGCAAAAAGGAAAGGTGCCGCGGCCTGCGGGTGCATCAAGGTCTGGCAAGCAAAACCCATCGCTTCCAGCGCTGGGCGCAGTTCGGTGTCCAGGTAGGCGTCCAGTTCGGCAGCGCGCTGCGGGTTCTGGCTCTCGGTGGCCATCGCGATGCGTCGCGCCAGGGTCTGGCGGAACGCGCCGGAGTCGAACTGCACTTGTGCCAGCCCAATGGCCTGTGCGCGTGTCATGATGTGCCCTTCATGTGATGAATTCACGCAATATACAGTGCGGGTCGACTTCCCGGCACGAGCGTCGATAGAATCGCTTTTATGCCAAACCCGTGCCCAACATGAACCCGACATTGCCCGATCCAGAAACGCTCAAAGCGACCACGCTGATCGACAGTGATCATCCGGCGGTTCACGCCTTTGCTCAGAAGCATGCCTTAGGCAGCGACGATCGCCAGCGCGCTGTGGCCTTGTACTATGCCGTGCGGGATGGTTTTCGATACGACCCTTACCGCCTCGATTTGTCCCCTTTTGGCATGACGGCCAGCACGGTGCTGGCAACCGGCTATGGTTGGTGTGTCAACAAGGCCTCGCTCTTGGTGGCGAGCTGCCGCGCCATTGGGATTCCCGCTCGTCTGGGGTTTGCCGACGTGCTCAACCACCTGGCCACGGAGCGCCTGCGCCAGGCCATGAAGACCGATGTTTTCGCCTGGCATGGCTATGCTGACCTCTGGCTGGACGGTGCCTGGCGCAAAGCTACGCCCGCTTTCAATATCGAGTTGTGCGAGAAGTTTGGCTTGCTGCCACTCGAATTTGACGGTATCCAGGATTCGATTTATCACCCGTTTGACCGCGCGGGCAACCGGCACATGGAGTACGTGCGACAGCGCGGCACTTTTAACGATCTGCCCCTGGCAGAGATGGTGGCGACTTTTCGCCAGATCTACACCAGCCCGATGCCCGGCAACAGCCTGTCAGGCGAGTTGCAGTCGGCTGACTTCCTGGCTGACGTCGATTCGGAAAACAAAGCCGTTTAACGCGACAGGGTGTAGACCGAGGTTCCGGCGCGCAGATTGGGCGCAAAGCGGATCGTTTTGCCGTCCTCAATCCCGAAGCTGTCGAGCACGCGCAAATTGCTGCGCTGCGCCAGCAGGGCCAGATCGGCGTGCGTGCCAACACGGATATTGGGCGTGTCGTACCACTGGTAAGGCAGGCGCCGCGTTACCGGCATGCGCCCACGCAGCACACTCAGACGGTTCGGCCAGTGCGCAAAATTCGGAAAGGCAACGACACCGATGCGACCAACGCGCACTGTTTCCCGCAGCATGACTTCAGCGTTGCGCAGATGTTGCAAGGTATCGATTTGCAGCACGACGTCAAAAGTGGCGTCATCAAACAGGGACAGACCCTCGTCCAGATTGAGCTGGATCACATTGACCCCGCGCTGGGCGCAGGCGAGCACATTGGCATCATCGATCTCAATGCCGTAGCCCGTGCAATGCCGCGCTTCTTTCAGGTAAGCCAGCATGGCACCATCACCACAACCCAGATCAAGCACACGCGAGCCAAGCGGCACCAGTCGTGCAATGGTTTCCATGGTGGCTGCATCGCTCATGTTGCGAGCTCCTTGAGGATGCCGTCGAAATACGAGCGAACAAGGCAGAGATAGCGAGGATCGTCCAGCAGGAATGCGTCATGCCCGTGCGGCGCGTCAATTTCGGCGTAGCTGACATCGCGCCGGTTATCGAGCAGCGCCTTGACGATCTCACGGCTGCGTTTGGGGGCAAACCGCCAGTCGGTGGTAAAGCTCACCAGCAGGAATTTGCTGGTGGCACGGGCTAAGGCCTGACTGAGGTCGCCACCGTGATCGCGAGCCGGGTCGAAGTAGTCGAGTGCGCGCGTGATCAGCAAATAGGTATTCGCGTCGAAGTACTCGGCAAACTTGTCCCCCTGGTGGCGCAGATAACTTTCGATCTGGAATTCGACTTCCTGCGTGCTGTAGAGATAGGCCCCCACGTTTGTCGCTGCGCGTACTGCACTGCCCCCCGTCGGGGCGGTTTCGCCTTGGGGCGGCCCTGCGTCGAAACTGGTCTTCTGTCCAAGGGCCGAGCGCAGTTGCCGTCCGAATTTTTCATTCATCACGTCGTCACTGAGGTAGGTGATGTGACCGATCATGCGGGCAATCCGCAGCCCACGCTTCGGGATAACGCCACGGTCATAGAAATGACCTCCATGAAAGTCGGGATCGGTCACGATGGCGCGACGTGCCACTTCATTGAAGGCAATGTTCTCGGCCGTCAAGTTCGGGGCGCTCGCCACGACCACCGCGTGGCGCACGCGCTCTGGGTATTGCAGCGTCCAGCTTAGGGCCTGCATGCCGCCCAAGGAGCCGCCCATCACCGCGGCCAAGGTCGTGATTCCCAGCGCATCCAGCAAACGTGCCTGAGCATTGACCCAGTCTTCCACCGTAACGACAGGAAAATCAGCCCCATAAACGCGCCCCGTGTCGGGGTTGATGTGCATGGGACCGGTAGAGCCAAAGCAGGAGCCCAGGTTATTGACGCCGATGACGAAGAACTTTTCCGTGTCGAGCGGCTTGCCCGGGCCGATCATGTTGTCCCACCAGCCTTCGGACTTGTCCTGCCCGGCATAGACGCCAGCTACGTGGTGAGAGGCATTGAGTGCGTGGCAGATCAGCACGACATTTGATCTATCCGCGTTGAGCCGGCCGTAAGTCTCAAAGCTCAACGCATAGTCGTGAATCTGCGCGCCGCTTTGCAAGGGCAAGACGGCTGCGAAGTGCATCGACTGTGGCGTGGCATTCATCAAATAAAAACCCGGCGGCGCTAAAGGCGAGGCCGGGTTGGCGAGCGTCTTTAGCTGAACTTATTAAGCGCCCGCAAGCTGTAGCAAATCGGCGCCTGTCCAGTATATCAACCCTGTCCTCGCTCGGCAAACGGGTACGCCCCGCCAGCAAAGACTGCTGCCGGCGCCGCCTCAGCTGATACAAAAAGGTGCCGCACAAAACTGGTGTCGGCAGGTCGATTTTGGCGCGTTTTTTGCTTTGGTTTGGTGCGTTGTTGGCTTTGACCGCATTTACGCACCAATACAACCCATTTCATTCAAAGAGGTTTTCATGGAAGCACTAAAACAGGGCGCAGACGCCCTGTTCATTCTCTTGGGCGCCGTCATGGTGCTGGCCATGCACGCTGGATTTGCGTTTCTGGAGCTGGGCACCGTCCGCCGCAAAAACCAGGTCAACGCGCTGGTCAAGATTCTGGTCGACTTTTCGGTCTCCGCCGTTGTGTATTTTGTGATCGGCTACAGCGTGGCTTACGGCACCAGCTTTTTTGTTGGCGCGGAGCAATTGGCGGCCAAGAATGGCTACGAGCTGGTCAAATTCTTCTTCCTGCTGACTTTTGCCGCCGCGATTCCTGCCATCATCTCTGGCGGTATCGCCGAGCGCGCCAAGTTCTGGCCACAGTTGATTGCCACCGCTGTCATTGTCGGCTTGATTTACCCGGTCTTTGAGGGCATCGCCTGGAACCGGCACTTCGGCGTGCAACTCTGGATCAAGGCAGTCACAGGCGCGGAATTTCATGATTTTGCCGGTAGCGTCGTGGTTCACGCTCTGGGTGGCTGGATTGCCTTGCCGGCCGTCATCCTGCTGGGCGCGCGCAGCAACCGCTACCGCAAGGATGGCGCCATCTCGGCCCATCCGCCGTCCAGCATCCCGTTCCTTGCGCTGGGTGCCTGGATCTTGACGGTTGGATGGTTTGGCTTCAACGTGATGAGCGCTCAGACCCTGGACAGGATCTCCGGGCTGGTGGCGGTCAATTCACTGATGGCCATGGTGGGCGGTACGCTGGCGGCACTGATTGCTGGAAAGAACGACCCTGGTTTTGTGCACAACGGGCCCCTGGCGGGCTTGGTGGCGGTTTGCGCCGGTTCGGACCTGATGCATCCGCTGGGGGCCTTGGTCGTTGGAGCAGTGGCAGGGGGCATCTTCGTTTTCATGTTCACCCTGACGCAAAACAAGTGGAAGATTGATGATGTGCTGGGCGTCTGGCCCCTGCACGGCCTGTGCGGCACCTGGGGCGGCGTGGCGGCAGGAATTTTCGGCAGTAAGGCCTTGGGCGGTCTGGGAGGCGTCGCATTGGGCGCTCAGCTCATTGGCACCTCCTTGGGCGTGATTTGGGCCGTGATGGGAGGTCTGCTGATATACAGCCTGCTCAAGGCAAGCATGGGTTTGCGCCTGAGCCAGGAAGAAGAATATGACGGGGCTGACCTGTCGATTCACAAAATCAGCTCATCGCCCGAGCGGGAGGCGAATTGGTAAAAATCGCTAGCACTGATTTTCGCCTTTGGCAGAAATATTTGTGAAAATATAAAACTTGACGCATAATGCACCGGCATTGCCGAAAATCGGTTATGCAAGTTTGCGGTGTTTAGTCAGTTTCGCGTCTGCTTTAAGTCTACATTGGTTTGTTGATTGCGGGTTAATTGCGGTTTTGGACTCCATCGCGTTTTGAGTCATTTTGAGGAGTCCTTTCGTGGGCAACAAACTTTACGTGGGCAACCTGCCCTACACTTTCCGTGACGAAGACCTGCAGCAAGCTTTTGCTGCACACGGCACCGTCACCAGCGCCAAGGTCATGATGGAGCGCGATACCGGTCGCTCCAAGGGCTTCGGCTTTGTGGAAATGGGCAGTGATGCTGAGGCGCAAGCTGCCATCAGCGGCATGAACGGTCAACAATACGGCGGTCGTGGTCTCGTGGTTAACGAAGCCCGTCCGATGGAACCCCGTCCTCCCCGCACTGGCGGCGGCTTCGGCGGCGGTGGTGGTGGTGGCGGTTACGGCGGTGGCGCTGGCGGCGGCCGCAGTGGCGGTGGCGGTTACGGCGGTGGCGCTGGCGGCGGCGGTGGCCGCAGTGGCGGCGGCGGCGGTGGCGGTTACGGCGGTGGCCGCAGCAGCTACTAAGCACCGGTCGGAATTCACTGATCGACAAAAAGGGCCCTCGTGGCCCTTTTTTCATGAGTTCAATTTGCGATGCTGCGCGGTTTTCGCGGGCGCCCGGCAAAGGCTTTGTCAAACCAGCTGTTGGGCAGCAATCGCAGCACTTTTGCCAGCACGCCCATCTGCCAGGGGATCACGCGGTAGCTGGCACCCGCTTCTATTGCTCGCCATGCCTTGGCGGCGAACTGGTCGGCCTGCATCAGGAACGGCATGCTGTAAGCGTTCTTCTGCGTCAAGGGGGTGTCGATGTAGCCCGGGCAGAGGGTCACCACCTTGACACCGGTGCCACGAAGTTCGCCCCGCAGGCACTCACAATAACTGATCATGGCGGCCTTGCTCGGACAGTTTGCGCCATGACCGGGAAACCCCCGAATACCGTTAACGCTGCTGATGCCGACCAGGACACCAGAGCCGCGCTTGACCATAGCGCGCAAAAAGGGGTGAAAAGTGGCGGCCGTGCCCGTATTGTTGATGGCAAAAGTTCTGGCGATGACCTCGATATCCTGGCGCTCAGCCGTATCCACACCAACGCTGATTCCGGCGCAGGCGATCA
Source organism: uncultured beta proteobacterium (assembly GCA_903894475.1). Lineage (GTDB taxonomy): Bacteria > Pseudomonadota > Gammaproteobacteria > Burkholderiales > Burkholderiaceae_C > Rhodoferax. Next base: position 22,043 of record CAITQH010000508.1, on the reverse strand, counting down.
CGACGTCGGGCAGGCCCTGACTCTCGAGACAATCCTGCCCGGCAGCCACGATATGGTCTGTGATCGATACGTCAGCACCGTAAACCCGGCAGCGTTCTGGTGCTATATCGCGCTCGTCAATCCAGGATTGGATTTGGGCGGTTCTGCGCGCCACCAGCGCCAAGGAATACCCTGCCTGGTAAAACTGCCATGCCAGCGCCTGACCAATTCCACTGGAAGCGCCGGTGATGAATACCAGTCTGGACATGGGAGCACCCGGTTTGAACTACGGAATCGCGCCCGGCAACAAGGTGCCCTTGACTCGCCCCTTAAGCTGGAGCACCCGCTCGACATTGTCGAAATCGAGGCTGTCTGCGGTGAATCGATCGTTGCCCCGGATCAATTCCACCGGTTTGTGCGACTTGATGCGCTCAGCTTTCAAGAAGGCGTGCAGGAACTCGCCGCGAAATTCACCGCGGGGTTGAGAGTTGCCGGCGGCGTCAACCAGCGCTTCGCGCACCACATGCGCGTCGCCAAACAGTTCAACTTCGGAAGCATCAGCATTCGTCACAGCGCGCTTGGCCGTTGCTGTAGTCAAGTGACCTCCCGCGCCAAACGAGCGGATTCGGACAAAGTCAATTTCCAGTGTGTCGGTGTCGGGGAAGTGACGCGCATCGGCTCCGACCACTTCGCTCTTCAGATGTCCCGAATCGTCAAAGGTCCTGACAGAAAACTTGCGCAGAAAATAGTCCGCTTCATGGCGGGCCGGCACAGGCGAATCGACGGGCATCAGTTGGGGCGTGCTGCGAACCAACCAGTAAGTCCCGAAAGCGAGCAGGCCCATCAGGACCACCGGCAGATACAGCGACAACTGCTGCCATGCGTTGCGAAAAAAATGGATCACTGCGCCGCTTCCCGCAACAGCGCCGCATACTTGCCGCTGGCAACCAGCAGCAAGTCACACAATTCCCTGGCAGCACCCTGTCCGCCAGACGCCTGCGTTACATAGTGCGCCATCGCTTTGACTTCGACGTGGGCATTGGGCGGAGCACAAGCCAGCGCACAGCGCTGCATCACCGGCAGGTCCGGCCAGTCGTCCCCCATAGCGGCTGCCTGACTCCAGTCCAGACCCAGGGTCTTCAGAGTTTCCTCGGCAGCCGGCTGCTTGTCTTCTTTCCCATAGTGCACGTGTTCAACGCCCAGCGCCGCCAGACGCAAACGCAGGGCTTTCGAATCGCGGCCGGTGATGACCGCCGGCGTGATACCGGCACGCTGGAGTAATTTCAGTCCATGGCCGTCCAGTGTATGAAAGCGCTTGATTGTTTCGCCGGTCTCGCCAAAATAAAGACCACCGTCCGTCAGCACGCCATCCACATCGAAAAACACCAGCTGGATGCCTTGCGCCTGAAGCAGGAGTTCTGGTGGGAAACTGAGTGCGGGAGTCATATCACCTTGGCCCGCATCAGGTCATTGCTGTTGAGAGCGCCACACAAGCGCCCCGTCGCATCAACCACCAACACACTGGTAATACAGCGATGTTCCATCATTTCGGCCGCCTCCACCGCAAGCGCATCACGAGCTACGGTGCTGGGTTTGGGGTGCATGACCTGCTGCGCCGTGGTGTCCCGCAAGTCAATGCCTTTTTCAACCAGCCGACGCAAATCGCCATCGGTAAAAATGCCCATCACCTGATCGTCGTCATCCACGATGGCGGTTGCTCCAAGACCCTTGCTACTCATCTCGCGCATCAACTCGCTGAAACTGGCTCGCGGTCCGACTCGCGGCACCGCGTCGCCCGAACGCATCACGTCACTGACGTGAGTGAGCAACTTGCGCCCCAGTGCACCGCCTGGGTGCGACCGGGCAAAGTCTTCCGCCTTGAAGCCGCGTGCATCAAGCAAGGCCACTGCCAGTGCGTCACCAAGCGCAAGCTGGGCTGTGGTGCTGGCTGTCGGCGCCAGATTGAGCGGGCAGGCCTCCTTCTGCACGGCGCAATCGAGAAAGATATCGGCATGCCGGGCCAATGTAGATTCGGCTTTGCCGGTCATGGCAATCAGTGGCGCCCCCATACGCTTGAGCACCGGCAGAATAGCCGTCAATTCCTCTGACTCTCCGCTGTTCGAGATGGCCAGTACAAGATCGACCGGCTTGATCATGCCCAGGTCGCCATGGCTGGCTTCAGCCGGATGGACGAACAAGGCTGGCGTTCCAGTGGAAGCCAGTGTGGCGGCAATCTTGCGCCCGATATGACCGCTCTTGCCCATGCCCATCACAACCACCCGACCGCTGACGCGCAACATCATCTCGACAGCCTGAGCAAAGGAATCTCCAAGATGCTGCTTCAGACCAAGCACGGCGGCAGCCTCAATGTCCAGCGTCTCGCGCGCCAGTCGAATGGCCTGCTCGGCCTGACTGTTTCGGGCCGTGGTGTGTTGGCTTGTCATCCGTTCATTTTATAGATCAGCGCGCGACTTGCTAGTATCCGGCCCATGAGCCCGCTTCAACTGACACTTCTGTACCTGCTGGCAGCCGTGCTGGGGGTGGTCGTGTGCCGCTCTTTCAAGCTACCGCCGATGCTGGGCTACCTGGCCGTCGGCGTGGTGATTGGACCCAACGCGCTGGCTGTGGCAAAGAACGCCGATGGCGTGCGCAACCTGGGTGAATTCGGTGTTGTCTTTCTGATGTTTGTTATTGGGCTGGAGTTCAATCTGGCCAAGCTGCGCGCCATGCGCAACCATGTGTTTGGACTCGGCTTCTTCCAGGTGCTGCTGACCATGCTTGGCGCCACGGCTGCGGCCATGGCTCTGGCCTTTCTCGCCCCAAAGCTGTGGGGCATGAGTTGGCAAACCGCATTGGCCTTGTCCAGCGCGCTGGCGATGAGCAGCACAGCCATTGTGGTGCAGCTGATGACCGAGCGGCTGGAAATGGAGTCTGAACACGGCAAGCGTGTCATGGGCGTACTGCTGTTTCAGGATCTGGCCGTGGTCCCCTTGCTGGTTCTGATCCCGGCTCTCGGAGCCACGGGTGAAGCACTGTTTAACACGCTGCTGGTGGCCGCACTGAAGGCTGCGCTCCTGATCACGCTGCTGCTGATTGGTGGCCCGCACGTGATCCGATGGTGGCTGACACTGGTGGCACGACGCAAGAGCGAGGAATTGTTTGTGCTGAATTTGCTGCTAATCACCTTGGGTCTGGCCTGGTTAACGGAGTTGGCCGGCTTGAGTCTGGCGCTGGGCGCCTTTATTGCTGGCATGCTGATCTCGGAGACCCAGTTCAAGCAACAGGTGGAAACGGATATCCGGCCGTTTCATGATGTTTTGTTGGGGCTGTTCTTCATCAGCATTGGCATGATGCTTGACTGGCGCCTGGTTCTGGAACGCTGGCCACTGGTGCTGTTGCTGGTCACACTGCCTGTGCTGTTCAAGGCTGCCGTGGTTACCGGGCTGGCGCGCGCTCTGGGTGCCACCGCAGGCGTCTCGATGCGCACCGGGCTGTACCTGGCACAGGCCGGCGAATTCGGATTTGTGCTGTTGACACTGGCGCAAAGCAATGCACTGGTGCCGCCCGCCCTGCTCAATCCGATCCTGGCAAGCATGGTGCTTTCCATGCTGGCAACGCCCTTCATCATCCTGTACAGCAACCCACTGGTGATGAAGCTGGTCAGCAGCGAGTGGCTGCAGCAGTCACTGCAAATGACCACCATTGCCCGCAAGTCCATCAATGTCAACAAGCATGTGATCATCTGCGGCTTTGGTCGTTGCGGACAAAACCTGGCGCGCATGCTTGAGCTTGAGGGCATTCCCTACATGGCGCTGGATCTGGATCCGGATCGCGTGCGTCAGGCAGCGGCGGCGGGTGATTCTGTTGTATTCGGTGATGCCGCACGTCTGCAAGCCCTGATGGCGGCAGGCCTGGCACGCGCCAGTGCCGTTGTCATCACTTACCTGGAAGTTCCGGCCGCCATGAAGGTGCTGGCGCATGTGCGCGCCCACGCGCCAAAGGTGCCCGTTATCGTTCGCACACAGGACGACCATGATCTTGAGGCGCTGCAGCAGGCGGGGGCCACCGAAGTGGTGCCTGAAGCTATTGAGGGTTCTCTGATGCTGGCCAGTCATGCGCTGGCTCTGGTTGGTGTACCGATGCGACGCGTGCTGCGCATCGTTCAAGGTCAGCGTGATGCCCGTTACAACCTGCTGCGCGGCTTTTTCCATGGTGCCGATGACAACTCGGCCGACGAACTGCATCAGGAGCGCCTGACATCCTTGACACTGCCGCCGGGCGCTGCCTGTATCGGCAAACGGCTCAGCGAACTGACCGAGCAGACAGTGGAGGTCCACATCGTCAGTCTGCGCCGCAGCGGCGGCAAAGTGATATCGGTCATGCAGGATCCTGCGATTGAAGATGGCGATACCCTGGTTCTGTCAGGCAAGACCGAGTCGCTACTGCTGGCGGAACAAAAGCTGCTGCTGGGCTGAACCGACGTCGCTGTGCCGCAAGGCACAATACCGAATCAAGCTCTCATCAACGCACCATGCAAAACCTCAGCGTCAATCAATATCTCAGAGATCACATCCGCACCGTGCCTGACTGGCCTGCGCCGGGTGTCCAGTTTCGCGACATCACGCCACTGTTGCAGGAGGCCAAGGTATTTCGCGTGTTGATTGATGCCTTTGTGCACCGCTACATGGGGCCGGACATGCGCCCTGACGTGGTGGCAGGACTGGACGCCCGTGGCTTCATTCTGGGCGCTGTGGTGGCTTACGAATTGAACGTCGGATTCGTTCCAATCCGAAAGAAGGGCAAGTTGCCGTTCACAACCGTAGAAGAAACCTATGAGCTGGAGTACGGCAGCGCAACGGTCGAACTGCATACGGACGCCGTCAAGCAAGGCGATCGGGTGCTGTTGATTGACGACCTGATCGCCACCGGTGGCACTATGATGGCAGGCAAGAAATTACTCGAAAAACTCGGCGCCCGAGTCATGGAAGGTGCGGCCATTGTCGATTTGCCAGAGCTTGGCGGCTCCGAAAAACTGCGTGCTTCCGGTTTGCCGCTATTTACCCTGGTCGATTTTTCCGGGCACTGAGCTCTCGTCTATTTTCCAATGCAGAACTTGGAGAAGATCGTCCCCAGGAGATCATCTGAAGTAAATTCACCGGTAATCTCACTCAAGGCGTTTTGCGCCAGGCGAAGTTCTTCCGCCAGCAAATCGAGTGAGGCCCCGTGATCCAGCAGATGCGCGTGCGCATCGATCAAGTGATCCTGTACGCGCTGCAATGCCTGTAGATGCCGCTGCCGCGAAATGTAGACGCCCTCAGGTGCAGATTGCCAGCCGGCCAGGGCCAGCAACTCGCTGCGCAAGGCATCGAGCCCGAGTCCCGTCTTCGCAGACAAGTTCAGACCCGGCTGGTGACCCTGTTTGTTGACCGCATCGACCTTGTTCCAGATATCAATGACAGGTGTCCTGCCTGGCAGTTTTTCTGCCAGCAAGCCAGCAATGGCAGCATCATCAGCGCAGTAAGCCGCATTGTCAGAGCGCGTCAGGTCATGCAGGAATAAGACCACATCGGCATCTTTGATGGCGTCCCAGGCATGTGTGATGCCTACCTTCTCGACTTCATCGTCACTCTCGCGCAGACCTGCTGTGTCAACCACGTGGACAGGCACCCCTTCGATCTGAATCGTTTGTTGTACTTTGTCGCGCGTGGTTCCGGCCACCGGGGTCACGATGGCCAATTCGGCGCCGGCCAGAGCGTTCAGCAAGGACGACTTTCCTGCATTGGGCTGCCCCGCGATCACCACACGGATGCCTTCGCGCAAGAGCGCCCCCTGGCGCGCGCTTTGCAGGACGGTTTTCACCGTTTCCTGCAAACCCGTCAATTGGCCGAGGGCGTCGGCCTTACGCAGGAAATCGATTTCTTCTTCGGGAAAATCCAGCGTTGCCTCGACCAACATGCGCAACTGGATCAAGCGATCCCGCAGCGTATTGATCTCGCCGGAAAACGCGCCCGAAAGGGATCGACTGGCACCGCGCGCAGCGGCCTCGGTGCTGGCGTCAATCAAATCCGCAATCGCCTCCGCTTGGGCCAGATCGATCTTGCCATTGAGAAAAGCTCGCTCGGAAAATTCACCCGGTTGCGCCACCCGCAAATCGGCCAGTTGTGGCTGCTTGCCGCTGTCAGCGATCTGAGCGCCAGCTTCAATCACACGGGCCAACAAAAGCTGCAGAACCACCGGTCCACCATGCGCCTGCAACTCCAGCACATCCTCACCCGTGAAGGAGTGGGGGGCAGGAAAGAAAATCGCCAGACCGAAATCTATGGCTTGGCCCGCAGAATCAAGAAACGCCCCGTAGCTCGCCTGACGCGGCTGCAGTCGCCGTCCGCAGATCGCCTGCACCAAGGGCTCAAGCTGCTTGCCGCTGACTCGAACAATGCCAACCGCGCCCCGACCGGCTGCGGTGGCGATGGCCGCAATCGGATCCTGATGACGCGCCAGCACGCTGCAACTCAGAACTTTGGCAGGTTGAATTGGGGTGGCACACCCATTCGGGTATTGATGACCCACTGCTGCGCGATCGACAACACGTTGTTGGTAATCCAGTACAGCACCAAACCAGCCGGGAAGAAGAAGAACATGACGCTGAAAGCAAGCGGCATGAACCACATCATCTTGGCTTGCATCGGGTCCGGCGGCGCTGGGTTGAGCGCGGTTTGCAGCACCGTGGTGAGGGTCATGATGATCGGCAAAATGTAATAGGGGTCAGGTGAAGACAGATCGTGAATCCACATCACCCAGGGCGCATTGCGCATCTCGACGCTGGATAAAAGTACCCAATACAGCGCGATAAAGACCGGGATCTGGATCATGATGGGGAAGCATCCGCCCATCGGATTGACTTTTTCTTCCCGGTAGATTCGCATCATCTCCTGCTGCATCTGCTGCGGGTTGTCCTTCAGACGCTCGCGCATTTCGGTCACTTTGGGGTTGATGGCCTTCATCTTGGCCATGCTGGCGTAGGCTTTGGCGTTGAGCCAGTAAAACGCAGCCTTCAGCAACAGCACCAACGCCATGATCGACCAGCCCCAGTTGCCGATAAAACTCTGTATCTTGTCCAGCAACCAGTAGAGTGGTTTAGCCAGAATCGTGAGCCAGCCGTAATCCTTCACCAGTTCAAGCCCGGGGGCAAGCGACTCCATCACTTTTTCTTCCTGCGGACCAGCAAAGAACTTGGCTTCCAGGGTTTTGCTGGAACCCGGTGCAATGTCGTTCAAGGCAGTAATCATGCCCACTGCATACAGATTGGTGTCGACCTTTCGCATGAACAGATCACGTTTGATGCCATCGCCCAGCAACCAGGCGCTGGCGAAATAGTGCTGCACCATCGCCACGTAGCCGTTTTCCGCTGTCTTTTCGATGTCAACCTTGTTCTTTTCAATATCGGCAAACTCCACCTTCTGGTATTTCTTGGCCTCCGTATAGACCGCCGGGCCAGTGAATGTGGAGTAGAAAGAAGACTCGCCCACGGGCTTGTTGCCATCGCGGACCAACTGCAAGTAGAGTTGCGGCGACACGGCGGAAGTACCGACGTTGATCACCTCGTGCTTGACCGCAACCGCGTAGGCGCCACGGCTCAGCGTGAAGGTCTTGACCAGCTTGACGCCGCCGACCTCGGGGGACTCAAACCGAAGCACCACTTCTTTGGCGTCGCCCTTCAGATTGCGCTCACCTGGCATGACACTCATGATCGTCTTGTGTGTTGGGAACACCCCGCCTGCTGCTCCAGCGATCAAGCCCGATTGCGCAACATAGGTGCGCTCCTTGCTTTCATCGAGCAAGACGGATTTCTTTGTCTTGTCGGTCATGTCGGCGTGTTTAAGAAACTCTGTTTGCACGAGCGAGCCACCCTCGGTGTCAAAGGTCAGTTTCAACACGTCGGTCGTCACGACCAGACGTTCCCGGGATATCGATGCGATCGCCGCTGGCGCAGCCTGGACTGCGGCACCAGGCACCAGCGCAGCGGGCGCCACTGTGCCGCCGTTGGACGCCGACGTCGGGACACTTGAGGCCGGTGCTGCGGGAGCGGGCGTCGCGGCAGACTTGCCGGCACCCGGGAAAAAGGTCGCTTTGTGACCGTTGTAAACCTGCCATTGGTCCCACAGCAAGACCATGGAAAAACCAAAAATCACCCACAAAATGGTGCGGCGAATATCGTTCATGAAGACTTCTTTTGAGTGGGGGAGGGAAACAGCTGGGTAAAGAGCCGGGGTTTTTCGGTTGGAACAGGATCAGGCCCGCCCAGACACCAAGGATGGCAACGACCTAGCCTCGCCAAGGTCAGGTAGGTGCCGACGGTTGCGCCATGCAACTTTAATGCCTGCAGAGAATACAGGGAGCAAGTCGGCTCGAATCGGCAGGATGACCCCAGCCAAGGACTAAACAACAGGCGGTAGGTCTTGACCAGCCCGAGCAACAGCGCCCTGATCATGGGCGTGCATCCTGAACACTGCCGGGCCTACGCACGGCGGTGTTGGTGAAAAGTTGCTGCAACTCGCAGCGCACAGCAGTCTTGAGCATATCGGAAGTGGCGCTCGGAAATTGTGCCTTGTCAAAACTCGCCCGCAGACGCACTACATGGGCCGCAAAGCAAAGGATCGACTCAAATTCCGCGCCGACACTGTAAATCTGTCGCTTGATCGTGTTTCGTGTCACTGCCCGTTTGGCCCAGCGCTTAGGCACCATGGCGCCCATAGCCACATCACACAACCCGGCTTGCGCTGGACAGGGCAGACTGGTGGCTCCAGCAGCACTTGACTCGGTGCCACCCAGACCCAAGCCAGCACGGTGCAGTGCAAAATGGGCTGTGCGGGCCACGGTACCACCAGCTAATACAGCCTGAAACTGGCTTCGCGCTTTCAGTCGCTGCACTTTGAAAATGGCGCCACAAGAGCTGTTCAGCTACGCGCTACGCCGACCGCTGAAATTAGACCGCCAGACGTTTGCGACCCTTGGCACGGCGGGCGTTGATCACGGCCCGGCCGCCACGCGTCTTCATGCGTACCAGGAAGCCATGAGTACGGGCGCGGCGAATCTTGGAAGGTTGGTAAGTGCGTTTCATATTGAAAATCCTAAAGTGATCAACGACAGCCCGCCGCCAATTTTGCAGCAAGTCACCGTCTTGTCGTGCCCAATGAAGGCAGGGTAACCCTAGATTATCGCAAACTTTCCCAGTCCCGGCAATAGCTTGCATTGCATAAAGCCCGTACCACTGGAACTTTGCGGGGGTTTTCCGAGCTTGTGGATAAAACTTTAATAATCTACAATTCCCAGCGCCACAATTGAAAACTATCCACAGAGGTTGGTGCAAGCAATGACAGAGGGACAATACGCCGGTGAGTCTGGCTTCCAAGGGCACGGCGCCGGCCAGAACCTCTGGCAAAATTGCGTCGACCAGCTGGCCCAAGAGCTCCCCGAGCAGCAGTTCAACACCTGGATAAAGCCGCTCTCAGCCGAGGTCGCAAATGACCTGACCAAGGTCACTGTTTTTGTTGCCAATCGGTTCAAGCTGGATTGGATCAGGGCTCAGTACAGCGGTCGAATTTCCAGTTTGTTGAGCAAGTTTTCGGGCCAGTCCATTCAAATGGAGTTGGCGCTCACTCCTAGGGAAAACATTGTCAGGATTAGTTCTATTCAGCGATCTGTAGAACCTATCGCGATGGAAGAAGCCAACGAGATAGGGGAGGAACGAAGCCCGGGCAGCGTCAAGAATCGACTTAACACATCACTGACCTTTGACACTTTGGTTGAGGGGGGGGCGAACCGAATGGCACGAGCCGCAGCCATGCACGTTGCCGGCATGCCGGGCCATTTGTACAACCCGCTGTTTATCTATGGCGGCGTGGGCCTGGGCAAAACCCACTTGATGCACGCCGTAGGCAACCGGCTACTGAGCGACAAGCCCACGGCCAAAGTTCTCTACATCCACGCAGAGCAGTTTGTCTCCGATGTGGTCAAGGCCTATCAGCGCAAGACTTTTGACGAATTCAAGGAGCGCTACCATTCGCTCGACCTGCTGCTGATCGATGACGTTCAGTTCTTCGCCAACAAGGAGCGCACGCAGGAAGAGTTTTTCAATGCGTTCGAAGCGCTGTTGGCAAAAAAGTCGCACATTGTCATGACCAGCGACACCTACCCCAAAGGTCTGGCAGATATTCACGAGCGACTGGTGTCGCGCTTTGACTCCGGTCTGACGGTTGCCATCGAGCCGCCCGAATTGGAGATGCGGGTGGCGATCCTGATCAACAAAGCGCGGGTTGAAGGCATTGAAATGCCTGAAGAAGTCGCCTTTTTTGTGGCAAAGAACGTCCGATCCAATGTGCGTGAGTTGGAAGGCGCCTTGCGAAAGATTCTGGCGTATTCCCGCTTCAACCAGAAAGAAATCTCCATCCTGTTGGCGCGCGAAGCGCTGCGCGACCTGCTGTCAATTCAGAACCGCCAGATCTCGGTGGAAAACATCCAGAAAACGGTCGCCGATTACTACAAGATAAAGATCGCCGACATGTATTCCAAGAAACGTCCGGCAAGCATCGCGCGACCTCGGCAAATCGCGATGTACCTGGCCAAGGAGTTGACACAGAAGAGTCTGCCTGAGATTGGCGAGCTCTTTGGTGGGCGCGACCACACGACCGTTTTGCACGCCGTGCGAAAAATTGGTGGCGAACGACAACAGATGACCGAACTGAACCAGCAACTTCATGTACTGGAACAGACGCTCAAGGGTTAAGTGAAAGAATAAAAATGGGAAAATGGCGGTATTTGGCAAATACACGCCTTTTATTGTTCACCAATTTGAATTACCGCTACCAATAATAGAGGTTGACATGATCGTTCTGAAAGCCAATCAAGACAAAGTCCTGGCAGTATTGCAATCCGTCGCGGGTATTGTTGAGCGCAGGCACACTTTGCCAATCCTGGCCAACGTGCTGATTCGAAAATCCGGCTCCGCGCTGCAGTTCACTACCAGCGATCTGGAGATTCAAATCCGCACCAACGCCGACCTTGCCGGCGACTCCGGTGACTTCGCGACAACGGTAGGAGCGCGCAAGCTGATCGATATTCTTCGCACCATGCCAGCGGATCAAACGGTGTCGATGGAATCAAACGCGGCCAAGCTCATCCTGCGAGGCGGCAAGAGCAAATTCACATTGCAAACCATGGCGGCCGAAGATTTTCCCCTGGTACAGGAAGCTGCCAGTTTCGGCCCGGTCTTCAGCGTCCCGCAGAAGACATTGAAAGACCTGCTCACCCAGGTGTCGTTCGCCATGGCGGTGCACGACATTCGCTACTACCTGAACGGCATCCTGTTTGTTGCCGAAGGCAAACAACTAAGCCTGGTGGCAACGGATGGCCACCGACTGGCTTACGCCTCTGCCACGCTGGATGTTGATGTACCCAAGCAGGAGGTGATTTTGCCGCGCAAAACCGTCATTGAATTGCAGCGCCTGCTGTCCAACGCGCAGGGCGCAATTGAAATGCAGTTTGCCAACAATCAGGCCAAGTTCAGTTTTGACGGCATGGAGTTTGTTAGCAAGCTGGTCGAGGGAAAGTTCCCAGACTACAACCGCGTCATACCGAAGAACCACAAGAACAGCATCACGCTGGGCAGGCTGCCTTTGCTCGCAACCTTGCAACGCACCGCCATCCTGACCAGTGAAAAATTCAAAGGTGTGCGCCTGAACATTGACCCCGGCAGTTTGCGAGTAGCTTCCAATAATGCAGAACAGGAAGAGGCCGTGGATGAACTGGACATTGATTACAGCGGGGATAGCATAGAAATCGGCTTCAACGTAACTTACCTGATTGATGCGCTAGCCAACATGACACAGGAAATGGTCAAGCTCGAACTGTCTGACAGCAACAGTTCAGCTCTTTTCACCATCCCGGACAACAACACCTTCAAATACGTTGTCATGCCAATGAGAATTTGAAGCAGGCATTGACCTCAACCGACCAAAGATTATTGATGACCGAAGAAAACAAGCCGGCGCAGAGCCACGACAACGGCCAAAGCACCGTTCATACAGGCGGGGGAAGCGCCGACAGTTCCAACTTTCAACCCACGATAGATGCCAACCAGGCTGGGGCGTCAGAGGCCTACGGCGAAGACTCTATCCAGATTCTGGAAGGCTTGGAGGCCGTTCGCAAACGCCCCGGCATGTACATTGGCGACACATCCGACGGCACGGGGCTGCATCACCTTGTTTTTGAGGTTGTTGACAACTCCATCGATGAGTCCTTGGCTGGCCACTGCGACGATATATTGGTCACTATCCACTCGGATAATTCGGTCAGTGTGGTCGACAATGGACGCGGCATTCCCACCGGCGTCAAGATGGACGACAAGCACGAGCCCAAGCGCTCCGCCGCCGAAATCTCCTTGACCGAACTGCACGCGGGCGGCAAGTTCAACCAGAACAGCTACAAGGTCTCTGGCGGTTTACACGGCGTGGGTGTGAGCTGCGTCAATGCCCTGTCAAAGATGCTGCGCCTGACCATCCGGCGCGATGGCAAGGTGCACGTGATGGAGTTCAGCAAGGGCTTTGTGCAGAATCGCATCACCGAGACCGTGAACGGCGTCGAGATTTCGCCCATGAAAGTCATCGGCGAGACGGAGAAGCGCGGCACCGAGGTCCACTTCCTGCCCGACACCGACATCTTTCAGCAGAACAACGACTTCCATTACGAAATCCTGAGCAAGCGACTGCGCGAACTGAGCTTCCTGAACAACGGCGTGCGTGTCCGTTTGAAAGACGAGCGCACTGGCAAGGAAGACGATTTTTCCGGCGCAGGCGGCGTGCGCGGCTTTGTCAACTTCATCAACAAAGGGAAGACGGTCCTCAACCCGAACATCTTCCACGCCATGGGAGATCGCCAAAGCGATCAGAACACCAACATCGGTGTCGAGGTCGCGATGCAATGGAACAGCGGCTACAACGAACAGGTGCTTTGTTTTACCAACAACATCCCGCAGCGTGATGGCGGCACCCACCTGACCGGCCTGCGCGCAGCAATGACACGCGTCATCAACAAATACATTGACGACAACGAACTGGCCAAGAAAGCCAAGGTCGAGGTCACCGGCGACGACATGCGAGAAGGCCTGACTTGTGTCCTGTCAGTCAAGGTTCCAGAACCCAAGTTCAGTAGTCAGACCAAGGACAAGCTGGTGAGCTCGGAAGTGCGAGGCCCAGTGGAGGACATCGTTAGCAAGTTGCTGTACGACTACCTGCAGGAACGCCCGGCAGACGCAAAAATCATCGTCGGCAAAATCATTGAGGCAGCGCGCGCACGCGAAGCAGCCCGAAAAGCCCGCGACATGACGCGGCGCAAAGGGGTGCTTGACGGCATGGGCCTGCCCGGCAAACTCGCTGATTGCCAGGAAAAAGACCCGGCGTTGTGCGAGATCTACATCGTCGAGGGTGACTCTGCCGGTGGCTCTGCCAAGCAGGGTAGGGATCGCAAATTCCAGGCGATTCTGCCCTTGCGCGGCAAGATTCTTAACGTCGAAAAAGCACGCTACGAAAAGCTCTTGACCAGCAACGAAATCCTGACCCTCATTACCGCCCTTGGCACCGGCATTGGCAAGGCCGGCGGCAGCACAGGCAACGACGACTTCAACGTTGCCAAACTGCGCTACCACCGCATCATCATCATGACAGACGCCGACGTCGACGGCGCCCACATCCGCACGCTGCTTCTGACCTTCTTCTACCGCCAGATGCCAGAACTGGTGGAGCGCGGCCATATCTACATCGCTCAGCCTCCACTGTACAAAGTCAAGGTCGGCAAGGAAGAGCTTTACCTGAAAGACGGCACTGCGCTCGACAGTTTTCTGCTGCGCATTGCGCTGGTCAACGCATCCGTGCATACCGGCGGCGATACAGGCACCCTGCTCACAGGCGATACTCTGGCTGAGCTGGCACGCAAGCACCAGGTGGCGCAAGGCGTGATTGCACGGCTACGCAACTTCATGGACGCCGAGGCTCTCCGATCGGTGGCTGACGGCGTGGCGCTGAATCTCGACACACTGGCCGACGCCAAACTTTCCGCCGCTGCACTGCAATCCAAACTTCCGGACGCAGAGGTCACCGGTGAGTTTGACGTGCGTACCGACAAGCCCATTCTGCGCATCAGCCGCCGCCACCATGGCAACATCAAGAGCAGCGTTCTGACGCAGGACTTTGTGCACGGCTCCGACTACGCCGCCCTGGCGGAATCGGCCAACACCTTCAAGGGACTGCTGGGCGAGGGCGCGAGGGCTATGCGCGGCGAGGGTGAGCGTCAGAAAGAAGAAAAAGTGAGCGACTTCCGCGAAGCGATGGCCTGGCTGATCGCGCAGGCCGAACACGCCACCGCGCGCCAGCGCTACAAAGGTCTGGGCGAAATGAACCCGGCACAGTTGTGGGAAACCACCATGGACCCGACCGTGCGTCGTCTGCTAAGAGTGCAGATAGACGACACCATCGAGGCCGACCGTGTTTTCACCATGTTGATGGGGGACGAGGTCGAACCGCGCCGCGATTTCATTGAAACCAATGCCTTGCGCGCTGGCAATATTGACGTCTAACTGTTGATGTAACTCGTCAGTTGCGAGATGGTCTGTTCCTGACCGGCAATGATGTCGTTCATGATGTCTCGTATCGAGATCATCCCTAGCACCACCGATCCATCCAGCACCGGAAGATGCCGGATGTTCTTCTGACTCATCAGCGCCATGCAGGCCAGCGTGCCGGTGACGGGTGTCACCGTGATGACCTCGCGAGTCATAATCTCTGCAACGGTGGTTTCTCTGGAGTTTTTTCCCTGCAAAGCGACCTTGCGCGTGTAATCACGTTCCGACACTACGCCGACCAGTTTACCCTGATCCATGACGACCATGGCGCCGACTCCGTGTTCAGCAAGCAATTTCAGCGCTTCAAAAACGGTCACTGATGGGTTGACCTGAAAAACCGTTGAGTCACGTCCTATTATTAGGTCTTGAACGGGTTTCATAGCATCTCCGGTTTGTGGGTTGATATCGAGCGCCCAGTGTAAACAAATTGTTCTGCATTGCAATAGGCGCCAGCCCGATCATCGGTCCGGACTATAGTCAGGCAGTCTATCGATTCATTTTGGGGGTTCCTGTGACGTATTTTATTCTTGGGCTGATTGTTTTTCTTGGCGTGCATTCCGTCCGCATTGTGGCCAATGACTGGCGCACGCGAACCATGGTTCGCAGTGGCGAGTTGCCGTGGAAGGCGCTTTTTTCTGCAGTGTCGCTGCTCGGCTTGGGTTTGCTGGTTTGGGGCTTTGGTCTGGCACGGCAACAGCCTGTTCAGCTATGGAGCCCTCCAGCAGGCATGCGCCATCTGGCTGCGCTGCTGACCTTGGTTTCATTTGTCCTGCTAGCCGCGGCCTACGTTCCGGGCAACAGTATCAAGGCACGCCTTCACCATCCGATGGTGTTAGCCGTCAAGGTGTGGGCACTGGCGCACTTGATGGCCAACGGCAACCTGGCACATGTGCTGCTGTTTGGCCTGTTTCTGCTGTGGTCCATTTTCAACTTCTCTGCGGCCCGTCGGCGTGACCGTTCTGGTGGTATCCAGTACCCGCGGGGCAGTGCCGGCGCGACCACGATCACTGTGATCATCGGGATGGGCGCATGGCTCGCCTTCGCCCTGTGGTTGCATGGAATGCTGATCGGCGTTCGGCCGTTCAGTTGATACACCACCAAGCCCGTTCAGGCAATTTCCGTAATTCAGGTACCCTTGTTGGCACGAAGCGATCTACTTGTGCTTATTTGATGTCTAGCGCCCATTGAATAAGGTACTTCGCCGCGAAACCCGTCATGCCGAAAGCCAATCCAAGAAATATGACAAAAGTGCCGAATTTGCCAGCTTTCGATGACCATGCCAAGTGGCTGATGATGAACAACATGTAGAGCATGAAGCCGCCTACGCCGAAAGTCAGACCAAATGCGGCAATCTGTTCTTCCGAATAGCCAAACATCAGCGCGACTCCCGCTCCGCCAAGGTTGAGACATCCACCAAATCGCGATAGGCGTGCCAACTGGCGTGTCCTAGCATAGGAATCACCACTATCAGACCCAGCATGAGGGAACCCATACCCAGAAAGGTTAAGCCCATAATCAGAGACGCCCAAATGGCCATTGGTACCGGATTGGACAGAACCACCTGCCAACTTGTAAGGACGGCTCGCATCAAGGTGACCCGGCGGTCCAGCAACAAGGGAATGGCAATCACTGTGGAAGCAAAAATTGGCGCCGCCAGCACACCGCCCAAAACCAGCCAAAGCTCAAACAGGATCCCGTTTCTGGCCAAGACGACATATAGGACAAAATCTGCCGGATTCTGGATCGGCAATGGGGCCAACAGCGTGATAAGGGCTGCCGATGTAAACACCCAACCGGTGGCAGCAAGTGCCAGCAGAGAGCCGAATTGCACGAGACACCAGTAATCGTTGCCCCATTTGTTGAAGTGGCTGCTTTGCCAGTTCAACCAGGTTTTCAGGACCACCCCGAGGTCGGCTTTCTCGCCGCGTTCCCGTGCCCGACTCAGGGCGTACAGACTGGTAGCCAGCACCGGCGCCACCAACAAAAAACCGGAAAGCGCTCCGGCCAGCAACCAGAAACGCTGGTACGCCACGGTCACGATGGCTGCGCCCACAAAGAACAGAGCCAACCCGTGTGCAACGCTGATCCACCCGCAAAATGCCATATCCTGCCAGCCGAGCACCAGCCAGTGCAAGGGCCGAGTCAGGGACACACTGCGGATGCTGGGAATGTCGTCCGCTGAATTTGTGGCAGAGTTTGGAAGTGACGGTGTAGGCATAAGCTTTGCAAGTGTAGGGTTTGGCCGCGAGCAACGGATAATGCACTTTTCTAAACCCTTAGGATATCGCCATGTCCCGTCCCATTCTTGACGAGTCACACATCCACCCAGCTATTCGTGACAAGATTGCCAGCCACGAACAAGCCATTGTGCGCGAAGTGCAAGCTGCTCTGGCACAACACTCGGTAGTGGTAGTCGGAATGGGTATGAACCCCTTTCCGAAGAAGGCTCGCAAAGCGCTTGACGTCGCCGGCGTGGCGCATCAGTACCTGGAATACGGAAATTACTTCAACACTTGGCGCCAGCGCAATGCGCTCAAACTGTGGACCGGATGGCCCACCATGCCAATGGTGTTTGTAAAGGGGACCCTGATAGGCGGCGCCAACGATCTGGTCAGCCTTATCGACAGCGGCGAGCTGAAGAAAATGCTGACTTGACGACGAACGGCTCTGCCCTCAGGAACGGCTCGCAGGACTTAGGGTTTTTGTTGGACAGGTCCTTTGCCGTCACGCGGTCCGCCCAAGCGGCCAGCAGGGCCGTAATGACGCGCGGTGGCCGAATCAAACACCTTTTGCTGCTCCGGCGTTAGCGCCGCATAAAACAACTTGGCCGCTTCTCCTCGTTTGTCCATAGCAGCAGTCATGTCAGCTGCGCGCTGGGTGTGCAAGGCCTTCATCCTGTCTATCCGCTCTGGCGTTGGCAGTTTGGCTATCTCGGCGAAATCCGGATGCTTGGCCTCCAAGTCGGCAGGCGGCTTCATGGCTGCAGCGAAAGTTGCCCAGGCACCTTCCTGGGCTGGTGTCAGTTTGAGAGCTGCTTTCAGTGCTGCATGACGGCGTTCCATCCGGGCCTGCATCCGTGCTGGATTCATCGGGCCCATGCCCGGGCGACCCATGCCCTCATGCATTGGGCCGCCTGGGCCCATCATTCCAGCAGGCCCCGCAGCGGGTGTTTGTGAAAAGGCAGCAAAGCCGGCGGTAGCCAGAAAACCGGCAAGCAACAGGGGCTTGAAAAAAGATTTCATTTGGGCGTCCTCATGTTTAAGTAAGTCTGATGCTCCAAACTCGGCATCAGCCTGAATGCAGTTTGCTCCGCCCATGTATCTGCTGCGTGATGCTTGCTCGAAACTTTGTAAAGTTCGGCACACCGCAATTAAACCTTCTGGCAGCACGTGCCGGCCAAGTCTTCCAGTATCGGACAATCGGGTCGCTCGTCGCCAGAGCAGTGATCGAGCAGGACGACCAGCGTGCTCTGCATGGCCTGCATGGCTTCTATGCGCTGCGTCAAGTCATCCACATGACGCTGGGCAATGCGTTTGACGCTGGCGCTGGCGCGCTTGCGGTTGTTCCAAAGGTCAACCAGTTCCGCAATTTCAGCCATGGAAAATCCTAGTTCCCGAGCGCGCTTGATGAACTGCAGGGTGCGCACGTCAGCTTGCGCGTACTGTCGGTAGCCGCTATCGGTCCGCGCCACGGGCGGCAGCAATCCAAGCGCTTCATAGTGGCGAACCATTTTGGCCGAGACACCTGACAGGCGCGCCGCGGCACCAATAGCGACCGGCCAAAGTCTGTCGCCAAGCGCCCCGAGCCTCTCAGGCGCTTTGGCACTGTTGTTCATGCAGCAACCGCGTAGCCTTCCTCGGCAATCGCGTGGGCCAGCATTTCACGAGGGCGGTCAGACTGCACCTCCACCTTGTTGACGGATCGGTCAATCGTGACTTCCGCTTTCGGGTCAGCCTGCGTTATTGCTCGCGTGACCGCTTTTTCACAATGCCCACAGGTCATGCCCGTGACGGTAAAGATCTGTTTCATGAGTAAACCCCTTTCAGTGTCAAAGAGCATATCCTGAACCTTTCCATCATGGGAAGGTCAAGAAATATTATTTTCGACTTGACCTTCCCTTGGTGGGAGGGTTTAGTCTTGCTCCCATGAATACTGTTTCAACGACTACAACAGCACCAACTTCAGTGGATATTGGAATCGGCGGCATGACCTGCGCCTCCTGCGTTGCGCGTGTGGAAAAGGCGCTGAAAAAGGTGCCGGGCGTACAAGAAGCCACTGTCAACCTTGCTACCGAATCAGCGCGCATTGTGATCGCTTCCGGGGAAGATGTGCCTGCCCGGCTGCGTCGAGCTGTGCGTGACGCCGGCTACGAGCCCCGCTCGGACAAGGCTTTGCTATCGGCCGAGCCAAACTCAGCGTGGGCGGGTTTGGCACCGGTCGCAATGGGCCTGATCTTGTCCTTGCCATTGATGTTGCCCATGGTCGCGGAATTGTTTGGCCGGCACTGGATGCTGCCCGCATGGCTGCAATTTACACTGGCCACGCCGGTTCAGTTTATTTTGGGTCGGCATTTTTACCGGGCTGGCTGGCACGCGGTCAAAGCCTTTTCCGGGAATATGGATTTACTGGTGTCGATAGGCACCACCGCCGGCTGGGCCCTGTCCATGTGGTTATGGTTGACGGCGGCTCCTGGTGCCGCAGTCCACCTGTACTTCGAGGGCTCGGCTTGGGTTGTCACGCTCGTAATGCTAGGCAAATGGCTTGAGGTGCGAGCCAAACGCCAAACAACCTCTGCTATTCGAGCCCTGCACGCGCTGCGGCCGGACTTAGCTCACCTTATCGGACCCGACGGAGAAGTGGATGTTCCCGCGGCCGAATTGTTGGTGGGTGATCGATTGGTGATTAAACCTGGTGAGCGGATCCCGGTGGATGGTGTTTTGCTCGAAGGGCGCACGCAGGTAGATGAGTCGATGCTGACGGGTGAGCCGTTGCCCGTGGACAAATATCCATCTGCCGACCTTGGCGCTAATGCGCAAACAGCAATCACAGGCGGCTCCATCAATGGCGACGGCCGCATAGTGATGCAGGTACGGGCAATTGGCAGCGAGACGGTGCTCGCTCGCATTATTCGCCTGGTAGAAGATGCTCAAGCCGCCAAGGCACCGATTCAGCGCCTGGTGGACCGCGTCAGTACGGTATTTGTCCCCGTTGTCTTACTGTTGAGTTTACTGACTCTATTGGGTTGGTGGCTTTCGGGTCACTCTTTTGAGCAAGCGCTACTTAACACGGTCGCCGTTTTGGTTATTGCCTGTCCCTGCGCTTTGGGGCTAGCTACCCCCGTTGCCATCATGGCGGGCACAGGGGTGGCAGCGCAGCATGGCATTCTGATCAAGAACGCGCAGGCACTGGAGTTAGCACACAAAGTGGATATTGTTGCGTTTGACAAGACTGGCACCTTAACACTTGGCCATCCAAGGCTTACTTCCCTTTTGGCATTGCAAGGGATGGCTGAGAATGAAATTTTGAGAATTGCTGCTGGTCTGCAAAGCGGTAGTGAACATCCTCTGTCACGTGCTGTCGTCAGGCTTGCGCAAGAACGTGGCCTGAATTTTGAATCTCCCAACAATCTGCACTCCGTACCAGGTCTTGGCAGCGAGGGTGAACTTGGGTCTCGTTATTTTCTGATCGGAAGTCTACGTTGGATGAAGGAATTGGGCATCGATACGAACGCTATAAAAAGTAAAGCCGACTCTCTTCAAGAACAAGGCGCGACGCTATCAGTTATGGCCGAGCGCTCTTCACAGGGTCTAATTATGTGCGCCCTGCTGGCTTTTTTTGATGAGCCAAAACCCAGTGCAATAATAGCGCTGGCCGCTTTGCGAGGACAGGGCATCAAGACCGTGATGATTTCTGGTGACAACCGGGGTTCTGCCGAAACCATGGCACGCCGCCTTGGGCTTCGCCCTGAAGAAGGTGAAGTCATGTCCGACGTGCTTCCTGGTGAAAAAGCGAAAAGAATCGCTGCGCTGAAGATCGGCGGACATGTGGTCGCGATGGTTGGCGATGGCGTCAACGATGCCCCAGCACTGGCCACGGCCGATGTCGGAATGGCGATGGGCAACGGTACCGACGTTGCGATGCACGCTGCTGACATCACACTCATGCGCGGTGATCCCTTGTTGGTGGCCGCTGCACTGGACATCTCAAATCGCACCGTTGCCAAGATCAGACAAAACCTGTTTTGGGCTTTTGCCTACAACGTCGCCGGAATTCCACTGGCTGCCTTTGGCTTCTTGAACCCGGTGGTTGCTGGTGCAGCGATGGCGATGAGTTCAATTAGCGTGATGAGCAATGCACTATTGCTGAAGCGCTGGACACCAAACAAGGATGTATCTCTTAATAATCTATTTAAAGATAGTAGTAGTAGATAAGGGAGCCCTCCATCTGTGGACAACAAACTTTTTTATATATAAATCAAACGCTTATGCTAAATCAACAGGTGTGGGTGACAGTGCTTCCCGCTTGCTACGCTAATCTGAACAACTTTGAAATCCGGTAATTTCTGTGGACAACAGGCTATTTATACGAATTCTCTGCACAGCTTTATCAGACACCTTTCTTATTGAATCAAACCCTCCGATTTCATGGCCGCGATCACCTTGAAAAGATACCCATCAGGTAAGGTGTTTTTGAGTGTCCTTGAGAGGGGTGGCGTAAGAGCGGATGTCAGTTGTTGAGGCGCGAGAAGAGGCATACTGTGCGCGAATCATATCCACAGCCTTCTCGGCAATCATGATGGTGGGCGCATTCGTATTGCCGGAGACCAGCTGCGGCATGATGGACGCATCCACTACGCGCAGACCCTCCACGCCGTAGACCTTTAGGCTGGAGTCCACCACGGCCATAGGATCGCTGGAAGGACCCATTTTGCAGGTGCTGCAGGGGTGGTATTCGGTATCTGCATGATCGCGCAGAAATTGCTCGATCTGGATCGGGTTGTTGCGCTCAAATGGATAAAGCATATTTCCGCGGTAAGGCGCAAAGGCCTGTTCTTGCATGATGTCATACCCGATTTGTGTGCCTTTGATCAAGTTGGCCATGTCAAGAGGATCAGACAAAAACTGCGGATCTATCAATGGAGCATCTTTCGCGTTCGCGCTTTGCAGTTTGACGCTGCCCCGGCTCTTGGGGCGCATAAGCGTAACGTGCAGCGTATAGCCATGCCCGAGATGGTTCTTTCGGGTGTGATCGTCAACGATTGTCACCGACCGCCGTATAGGATCCATTCCGTGATCGGCATATAGGATCCAGTTTGTGACCGGCGTAATGGAGCCACGGCGTGATCGCCGTAATGGAGCCATTTGATGACCGGCGTAATGGAGCCAGCAACAGG
>CAITQH010000507.1 GCA_903894475.1 uncultured beta proteobacterium | reverse complement strand
GACGACCTGCGGCATGACCACTACCGCGCTGGCGGCTTTCACTTCCTGCGCGGCGCGCTCGACGGCAAAGGCAAGTTGACGGCCTGGCACAACCACTTCCTCACCTTTGCCAACCGCGTCACACGTGACAGTGCTTCAGTGCTGCAGCCGGGCAGCGGCGCCAGCCTCTCAGGCGACGAGTTTCCGGGTCGTTGGGTTGCCAACTGCCTGCTGGAGCAGACGGCTATGGAATGCGGCATTCCGATGGGACCCTGGCGCGCGCCTGGCAGCAATGTCTTTGCCTGGGTCTTTCACAGCTTCATCGATGAACTGGCCCATGCGGGTGGCCGCGATCCGCTCGAATTCCGGCTAGAGTTGCTGGGACAGCAGGACCTGGTTGCCGGCAGCGGCGAGCGTGCCCTGCCCTACAACGTTGGCCGCATGCGCCGGGTGCTGACCGAGGCCGCGCAAAAGGCCGACTGGGGACGCAGGAAATTGCCACGCGGCCAAGGGCAAGGCATTGCCTTTCACTTCAGCCACCGTGGCTATATCGCTGAGGTGGCCGATGTCACGGTTTCCAGAGCGGGTGTCTTGAAAGTGGACCGGGTGGTCGTGGTTTCCGACATCGGCTCACAGATTGTCAATCTCAGTGGCGCCGAGAACCAGGTGCAGGGTTCGGTCATCGACGCATTGGGCACACTGATGTTTGCCGAGCTCGACATCCAGCGAGGCCGTGTCGTACAGCGAAACTTCAACGACTACACGCTGATTGGCATGAGCGATGCGCCGCCCCGCATCGACGTGCATTTTGTCAAGTCGAATGAACCAGTGACCGGGCTGGGTGAGCCAGCGTTTCCGCCGCTGGCGCCCGCCGTCTGCAACGCCATCTTTGCCGCTACCGGCAAGCGCGTGCGTCAAATGCCGCTAAGCCGCACTGACTTGAGCTGGAGCTGAATCACTGCGCCGGCAAACCGGCGCGCCAGCGTTCCACCGCCTTGAGCGTGTTCTCGACGTGCTGATCGGGGCTCAGGCTCGAATACACGTAAAGCACTTTGCCTTGCGGGCTGATCACGTAGGAAATCCGGTCCGCCATGTCTGGCTTGACCCACAGGGCAGCATCGTAGAGTTTCATGATGCGCGCGCCGCTGTCGGCGGCCACAGCGAACTTGTCACGGCAAGCCTCAACCGAAAATTTCTTCAGGGTCTCGATGTCGTCGTTCGAGATACCTACGACGGTCGCGCCCAGCGCGCCGAACTGCGGCGTTGCCTCGGCAAAATTGTGGGCTTCTTTCGTGCAGCCGCTGGTAAAGGCTTTCGGGTAGAAATACAGAACGACCGGCCCCTTGCTCAGAGTCTCCTTCAGGGAAAATTTGAAGGCTTGACCAGCGCGTGCCGCTTCAGTCGTGAAATCCGGCGTCGCCGCCCCGACGGCCAGCGCGGCCAGTGTGGAGCCGCTGCTCAGGCAGAGTGTCAGCAGTGCAGCAAAGCACAGGGCATGTGGTTTGGAAATCATTTGATTGCTCCTGGGTCAAGTATCCTGCTGCAAGAGCAGCAGTGCCTGACCATAACCCGATCTGAAATAACCAGCCTGCGCTGGTGGTTACTCAGGCGGCCGATGGAACCAGAAAATCACGACTGATGTGCATACCAAGATCATTGACGCGGTCAAGAAACTGGGTCAGATAGGCATGCAAACCGGTGGCCAGAATTTCGTCGATGCGGCCATACTTGAGCTCGGCGCACAGCTTGCCGGCACGCCTGTGGGTCTCGCCTGACTGGTCGTTGGCTACCAGTGCCAAGTTCTTCACCACTTCGTTCAAACTGGCGTGCAGGGAACGCGGCATATCGGGGCGCAGGATCAGCAGTTCGGCGACGCGCTCCGGGCGGATCACATCGCGGTAAACCTTGCGGTACACCTCAAAGCCCGAGACGCTGCGCAAAATGGCGCTCCAGTGGTAGAAGTCGTATTCCTGATCCTTCTCGCTGGCAGCGCCATAAAAGTCACTCTGCACAGCATGAAACTTGACGTCAACCAGACGCGCCGTATTGTCCGCACGCTCGAGAAAGGTGCCAAGTCGCATGAAGTACAGTGCCTCGTCCATCAGCATGGTGCCCAGCGTGACGCCGCGCGACAGGTGCGAGCGGAATTTCACCCACTCGAAGAACTGCGCTGGATCACGCTCGAATTCTCCCGCTTTG
>CAITQH010000506.1 GCA_903894475.1 uncultured beta proteobacterium | reverse complement strand
TGGCACGCGCGGATGGTCGCTCGATGAACGGAAAGTCTTCCACCACGCCAAGGTGCAGCGACTTCATGCGCAGAATCACACCGGCCAGGGAACTGCGCAGAATTTCCGGATCGGTAAAGCGCGGCCGTGAATCGAAGTCCTTGGCCTCGTAAAGCCGGATGCAGATACCGTTGGCAACGCGGCCGCAACGTCCGGCGCGCTGGTTGGCAGAGGACTGGCTGATCGGCTCCACCAGCAGTTGTTCGACCTTGCTGCGAAAGCTGTAGCGCTTCAGGCGTGCGCTGCCGGCGTCGATCACGTAGCGGATGCCCGGCACGGTCAGCGAAGTTTCGGCCACATTGGTGGCCAGCACAATGCGCCGGCCGCTGTGAGCGTCAAAAATGCGGTCCTGCTCGGACTGCGAGAGGCGGGCGAACAGGGGCAGCACTTCAGCATGGCGAAACAGCGGCTGATGACTCAGGTGTTTGCGCAGGTGGTCCGCCGCCTCGCGGATCTCGCGCTCACCCGGCAGGAACACCAGAATGTCGCCACTGTTGTGCACGTCGCGCCACAACTCATCCACGCCGTCGGCAATCGCGCAGTTCAGGTCGTAGTCACGCGATTCCTCAAACGGCCGGTAACGCTGCTCCACCGGAAACATGCGCCCTGAAACCATGATCACCGGAGCTGGAATCAAAGGCCCCCACGCTTCGCGCTGCGCGTCGGCGCTGCCCCCCGAGGGGGCGTCGTCTGGCTTGGGGCGGCCCGGCGCCAGCCTGGCCCGGTACGCAAAGTGATCCGCAAAACGCTGGGCGTCGATGGTAGCGGAGGTCACGATGATCTTCAGGTCCGGCCGGCGCGGCAGGATCTGGCGCAGGTAACCCAGCAAGAAATCGATATTGAGGCTGCGCTCATGGGCCTCATCGATGATCAGCGTGTCGTAGGCTTTGAGCAGCGGATCGGTCTGCGTTTCTGCCAGCAAAATGCCGTCCGTCATCAGCTTGATCGAGCTGTCGCGGCTCAGCCGGTCCTGAAATCGCACCTTGAAGCCCACCACGTCGCCCAGCGTGGTCTTCAACTCCTCGGCAATGCGCTTGGCCACACTGCTGGCGGCAATGCGGCGCGGCTGCGTGTGACCAATCAGGCGGCCCTGGCCCGCCGGGTAATTGAGCTTGCCGCGCCCCATCGCCAGCGCAATCTTGGGCAGTTGGGTGGTCTTGCCGGAGCCTGTTTCGCCGCAGACGATGATGACCTGGTGCGCGCGCAGCGCCGCCATGATCTCGTCGCGTTTACCCGACACTGGCAGGGACTCTGGAAACTCGATTTTCAGGGCAATGTCAGACAAGAGGGAAACTTCGGTCAAAATGATCCAGACGGCAACCGCCAATTATCCGCGCAAGCACCTGCTCTAACTTCATGTCCTCCGTTTTCAATTTCACTTTCGTGCCCTGGTTTCGCTCGGTCGCACCTTACATCCACAAGTTCCGGCATCAGACTTTTGTGGTCGGTATCGCGGGCGAGGCGATTGCCGCGGGCAAACTGCAATACCTGGCGCAGGATCTGGCCATGATCCAGAGCATGGGCGTCAAGGTGGTGCTGGTGCACGGTTTTCGCCCCCAGGTAAATGAGCAGCTTGCCGCCAAGGGGCACGCATCGCGCTACTCGCACGGCATGCGCATCACCGACAGCGTCGCGCTCGACTGTGCACAAGAAGCCGCCGGACAACTGCGCTACGAGATTGAAGCGGCCTTCAGCCAGGGATTGCCCAACACGCCGATGGCTGGCGCCACGGTGCGGGTGATTTCAGGCAACTTCATCACGGCACGGCCGGTTGGCATCGTGGATGGTGTTGACTTTCAGCACTCTGGTCTGGTACGCAAGGTCGATACCGCAGGCATCCTCAAGACACTCGATTTTGGCGCCATGGTATTGCTCTCCCCGGTCGGCTTTTCGCCAACCGGCGAAGCCTTCAACCTGACCATGGAAGAGGTCGCCACCGAAGTGGCCACGGCACTACAGGCCGACAAACTGATTTTTGTAACGGAGATCCCGGGCTTGCGCATGCGCCCGGATGAACCCGAATCTGAAGACAATCCGATTGATACCGAGTTGCCGCTGGACGCCGCCGAGAAACTGCTGGCCGCGCTACCGGCAGCCAGCCAACCGACCGACGCTGCGTTCTACCTGCAGCACTGCGTCAAAGCCTGCAAGAACGGGGTGGAGCGCAGCCACATCATCCCCTTTGCCGTCGACGGCGCGATCCTGCTCGAGGTCTATGTGCACGACGGCATCGGCACCATGGTGGTCGACGAAAAGCTGGAGAGCCTGCGCGAAGCCACGGTGGACGACGTTGGCGGCATCCTGCAACTGATAGAGCCGTTCGAGAAGGACGGCACGCTGGTCAAGCGCAGCCGCACCGAGATCGAACGCGACGTTGGCAATTACACGGTCATCGAGCACGACGGAGTGATCTTTGCCTGCGCCGCGCTCTACCCCTTTGCCGAGGCACGCACCGCCGAAATGGCCGCACTTACGGTCTCACCGCAGGTGCAGGGTCAGGGTGACGGAGAGCGGGTCTTGAAGCGCATCGAGCAGAGAGCCAAAGCAGCCGGGCTGGACAGCATTTTTGTCTTGACGACCCGCACCACGCACTGGTTCCTGAAGCGCGGCTTTACGCTGGCAGACACCGACTGGCTACCCGAGACGCGCAAACGCAACTACAACGCGGATCGAAAAAGCCAGGTGCTGGTAAAAAAACTCAGCGGCGCTTGACTTGCAGCCAGAGCAGCGTCAGCGCGAAGACGGTAAACGCGCTGAAGCAGATAAATGACCAGTTGGCGATGGAGCCGCCGAGAAAGGTCCAGTCAATCTTGCTGCAGTCCCCGCCACCCCTGAAAATCATGGGAATAGCGCGCTGCAGCGGGAACGTTTCTATCATTCCGTAAAAATCGCGGCCACAGCTCACCACTTCGGGGGGGTACCACTGCAACCAGCTCTGTCGCGCCGCCACGTAGGCCCCAAAACCGGCGCTGGGCAAGAGCAACACGGCGCCGCTGATGTGTGCAGCCCTCCGCTTGCTCGCGCTCGCCAGAAGGGCAATCGCAGCCACCAGAATCAGGGCGTAGCGCTGCACTATGCACATGGGGCACGGCTCCAAGCCCACCACATGCTGCAGATACTGGCCAAAGGCCAACATGCCAAGGCAGGCCAGGCACAGCAGCACCAACGCCGAGCGCGGCGCCTTTTGCAGCCAATCCAGCAGCATCTTCAAATTCGGGGAGTCAGCTTGCGGCTTCGTCGGCCGCTTTGCACGACGGTGAACACACCGCCTGCGATTTGCCAAGTATCTTGCGTGTCACCATCAGGGAGCGCGCTCGATGCTTGCCGCACAGGAAACACGACATAGTCGCGGCGCCAAAGGAGGTTGCCGCCGTGAACGGTGACCCCGAGACTTTGGACTTGTAACGCAGGCCGTCGGCCAGCATTTTTGTTTTAGTGTCAGCTTTTGCCATAGCCCACATTTTAGCGCAGCGCACGCGGTCTGTACAAAGCTTGCTAAAGTTAAGCCTTTTACAAAGATTCGAAAAGGCTACACATGGCACGCATCGTCAATTGCATCAAGTACGGCATAGAGGCTGAGGGCCTGGATTTTCCGCCCTACCCTGGCCCTTTGGGCAAACGGATTTGGGAGAGCGTCAGCAAGGCCGCGTGGCAGGAATGGCTCAAGCATCAGACCATGCTGGTCAATGAAAACCGACTCAATCTGGCAGATATACAAGCGCGCCAGTATCTGGCACGACAAATGGAAAATCACTTCTTTGGCCAGGGTGCCGACGCCGCGCAGGGCTACGTTCCGCCCGCCAAGTAAGAGCAATTCAAGTCTTTTGGCGGGCTGTTGGCGGCAACCCTCAACATGATTTTTCTTGCAAGTTCAGCCAATCTCGTATTTGTCGTTGGTGCCTCGCAAATTCCAGCACCCGGCGAAATGATGCTGGCAATGGACAATGTCGCCTACGCGCTGACGATGTTGAACTGCACGTCATGCGGGTCAAACCGGCTTCAGCCGCTTGTTGCGGCACGCCATTGCATCGAACAAGGCTGCAGGCGCGGTACTGATCAATTAAAATACACTTTTTACCCATCTCCGCAAGCCCCCTAACATGACACATATCGTCACCGAAGCCTGCATCAAGTGCAAGTTTACCGACTGCGTCGACGTTTGCCCCGTTGACTGCTTTCGCGAAGGCCCCAACTTCCTGACCATTGATCCGGACGAGTGCATCGACTGCGCAGTCTGCATTCCGGAGTGCCCGGTCAACGCCATCTACGCTGAAGAAGACGTGCCGGCCGATCAACAGCACATGATCAAGCTCAATGCCGAACTCGCCGTCCTGCCGAGTTGGAAAGGCATTAGCAAACGCAAGGCGCCGCTGCCCGACGCCGACGACTGGAAGGACAAGACCGGCAAGCTCTCAATGCTTGTACGCTAAGAACCGACTGTGCGCACCCATTTATCCCCTATTGAGGCCGACGCAGTTATCGTCGGCGCGGGCCCGGTCGGGCTGTTCCAGGTCTTCGAACTGGGCCTGCTCGAAATCAAGGCCCATGTGGTTGACTCGCTCGGTTACCCGGGCGGCCAGTGCATAGAGCTATACCCCGACAAACCGATTTATGACATACCAGCTGTACCCGTGTGCACTGGGCGCGAACTCACCAACAACCTGCTGGAGCAGATCAAGCCCTTCGGCGCCACCTTCCACTACGGACAGGAAATCACCGTGTTGGAGAGGCAGATTGATGGACGCTTCTTCGTCGAAACTTCCAGAGGCACGCGCTTTCTGACCAAAACGATTTTCATCGCCGCTGGCGTAGGCGCCTTCCAGCCGCGCACGCTCAAGCTCGATGGACTGGACAGCTTTGAGGATTTGCAGCTCTTTTACCGGGTCCGCGATCCGGCCGATTTTGCCGGCAAAAACCTGGTGATCGTGGGCGGCGGCGATTCCGCCATCGACTGGGCGCTTGATTTCGTCAAGGACGGCCCGTACAAGGCCGAAAGCGTGATCCTGGTGCATAGGCGCGACGGTTTCAAGGCAGTTCCAGCCAACGTGGCCCGCATGCATGAACTGTGCGACGCGCTGGAGATGCAGTTCATGATTGGCCAGGTTTCGGGCTACGAGGAAAAAGACGGCGTTCTCACCAACGTCAAAGTGACCGGTGCCGATGGCGTTACCCGCTTGGTGCCGCTGGACGCCATGCTGGTGTTCTTTGGTCTCTCGCCCAAGTTGGGCCCGATCGCCGACTGGGGGCTTGATATCGAGCGCAAGCAACTCAAGGTCGACACCGAGAAATTTTCCACCAGTGAGCGCGGCATTTTTGCGGTGGGCGACATCAACATCTACCCCGGCAAGAAGAAGCTGATTTTGAGCGGTTTCCACGAATGTGCGCTGGCCGCCTATGGCGCGATGTCGATCATCACTCCGGAGAAAAAAGTCTTTTTGCAGTACACCACCACAAGCCCGAAGCTGCACAAGGTGCTGGGAGTTGAAACGCCAGAGTTCGACTGAGCCGAATCCAAAGAATTAGCCGCTATAATTTACGGCTTGTTCCTCGATAGCTCAGTTGGTAGAGCGCCGGACTGTTAATCCGTAGGTCCCTGGTTCGAGCCCAGGTCGAGGAGCCAAAAAACAGTGTTGATTTCAAAGGCTTTCTTCGGAAGGCCTTTGTCGTTTCTGGCCTTTGAGGCTGTTTTGATAGCGCAAGTGATAGCGTTGCAAAGTGGCTCAGAACTGCATCTGGTGCGGTCCGCATCGGTCTCGTTCGGTCTGGTTCGACCTGGCACCGAAATGACCGTAAAGCGCGGCACCTGGTCGCCCACTGTGTAGCTACCGGCACGCTGCCATTGCGTTTTAGAGGAAAAGCGCGGTTTTAGCCTAAAGAGCGATGGCTAAACCTCAGTCTCTTCACTCGTCATCCACAACTTTGGAGATGACGAGATGACATTGACCAACCCAACGGCAAACACCTTTGCCACAAACCCGCGTGCGCCAGCCAGGCTGGCCCCATGCACCCACCGCCTGCACGGCCAGCGCGACACATGCATCGCGACGGAGGTGCATCATGGCTAGAAAGATTTCCAGCCCGTTTAAATACCGTGGCAAGTGGCGCGGCCAAGTCACCCTGCAAAATGGCAAGCGCCCGGCCGAGGACTTCGAAACGTTCGACGAAGCCAAGACGTGGATTACGGACCAGCTGGCCCTCGCCAACTCCGAGCACCTGCCGGAGCTGGGTGGTCCGAAGCAGGCAAGTCTCGCCCAGGCCTTGGCTCACTATGCGGCTTTGCACACGATTGTGAAGGGGGGCTACGCCGCCGAGCTCGACCGCATCAACCACTACCTGCAAGGTGATGGCCTGCCGTTGCTCAAAATCATCCAGAAGGACGGCAAGCGGGAGCTTATCGAGAGGGAGCGCAAGAAGCTGCCAAGCGCGTTCGAAGCGCACCGCGACAACCGCCTGGAGCAGCGCCCGGAAACGTGGAAACAGAAGGCAACGCTGGCCAAGCGCAGCTGCAGCTCAGTTTGCACCGCTGACTTTCGGCGCCTGATGGTGACCATGGAAAAGGAGGGGCTATCCTCCAGCACGATTCAAAAGGAAATTGCCCTTTTCAAACACATGTTCAATGTGGCTGCCAAGGAGTGGAATTGGAAAGGGTTTGAGAACCCCTGTGTCGGGCTCAAACTGGGCGGCAGCAATCAGCGATTTGTTTTCATGACGCAGGACCAGCAGGTTGCCATGCGCGGGGCATTGTCCGAATGCGACAACCCCTATTTTTGGTCTCTGGTCGAAATCTGCCTTCAGACCACCTTGCGCCGTGGCAGTCTATTGGCCATGACCCGCCAAAACGTTGACCTTGATGGCCGGGTCGCCATGCTTCCTACCAAGACTGGACCAGCCCCCGTTCCGTTGAGTAGAAAAGCAGTGCAGCTTTTGCGGGATATGCCGGTCCATCCCTCGGGCAAGTATTTCCCAATGACGGGTAACGCCGTCGAATTAGCTTGGGATGGGGTGCGCGACAAAATCGGTATGCCTGAGTTGCAGTTCAAAGACCTGCGCCACATTGGGGCCACCGAGTATGCCCGTGCCGGCGCCAATTCCCACCAGCTGCAAAAAATCCTCGCTCACGCAACGTCCCGGATGGCAGAAATCTATGTCAATCTGGTCAATACGGACACGCTGAATTTTATGGACAGCATTGCTCCGTCCCAGACCGTGTACCAAATACCTGAACCTGCCAAGGGAACCGGGGACGAAATCATGAAGCGCAATCGCTCGAAACGCATCGCTGATGCAGTGGTCGAAGCTGTCAAGAGCGGAATGTCCGTAGCGCAGTCCGGTGATGCGCCGGCACATTTGGCACCCAACTCAGCCCAGCATCGCGAGGTTCCCTGCGACAGTCCTTCAGTACAACCCGAGTTGGCATCTGTCGATTGTGGCGAACCTGTGCGTCACGTTCCAGTTGAAAACAACGCCATGCAGCCCAGTTTTTCCGACAACGGTCAGAGCGTTGCCCCGGTCCCAACCGTGGAAGCCTCGGTGCAGGGGCTTGTGAGCGACACCGGCCCTTGGATAGCGGCAACCGGCACCGACGGCGTGCAAGGGGGCGGCATTAGTGGTCCCAGCAATGTGGTGTTTGTGAACTTCAATCGTAGAGGCTGACAGGAGACCGGTCCATACGACCGGCACTCACGATGCCGGCGTAGTCAAGAGAATGGGCTCCCAATCTGGGAGCCCATTCTCTTAGGAAGACGCCGCTATCAGCCGCACATCTCAGGCGTTACGCAGCACGCTGGGACGCCCCCGCTTCGGCGCCTCCCAGGCCTGCTGCGGTGCCAATGCCTGCCCCAGCCAGCGCTCGACTACATCGTGAGCCCAGACGGCGTTTTTGCCCAACTTTAGGGGTGGCGGAAATTTACGAGCTGCGACAAGTTTTTCGATGGTGCGCTCAGAGACGCCGAGACGTTCAGCGACGGCGCTCTTGAAAATCAATTGGACGGACAAGGACATGCTCACACCTTTTGGAAGTTTCGGTGAGATGTGTAGAGACCAGTTTTATTCTCGACTAAACGCTAAAGTTGTATGGACTGCTTTGACTTCTCCTGCTTAAGCTGTAGGTCAACGTGGTGGTTCAGACTAGGTTTTCCACGCTTTCGATTGGGCTTCGAGCCAAATAAACGCGATACTTCAGGGATAGGAGGTACACATTGAACCCCAACAACGTCATAGCTGAACTACAGCGGTACGAACTGGAGCTATCTCGCATCCTCGCGAACTTCACACACCGCACGGATGCCATCCGTATCGGTCGCGACGATGACCCTCTTCTTTATCAGTATGTCCGGGAGCTGATAGACCTCTTCAATGACTCATTGGGCGTCAATGCCTACTCAAGGCAAATTGACCTTGCCCCCGAAAAACGGACTCCTTAGCTGATGTGAAAATTCAGCAATAGGAGAACAGGAAATGAGCAAACGTAAAGACGGGCAGGCGCGTGGCAAGTACACGCTGGAATTCAAGATGGAAGCCGTGCGACTGGT
>CAITQH010000505.1 GCA_903894475.1 uncultured beta proteobacterium | reverse complement strand
CCATAATCAGCGCATGCCCGAGAAACTCCCTTCTGCAGCGACCGCGCCCGATCCAGAGGCGCAGCATCGGCCGCGTTCGCCAGCCGATCTGTTCTGGTCGTTCACCTGGCTGGCACTGCAGGGTTTCGGCGGCGTACTGGCCATCGTGCAGCGCGAACTGGTAGAAAAGAAGCAGTGGCTGACGCGCGAAGAGTTTATTGAAGACTGGGCGGTTGCACAAATCCTGCCGGGACCCAACGTCGTCAATCTTTCGCTGATGATTGGTGACCGCTACTTCGGCCTGCGCGGTGCCCTGATGGCGCTGGCCGGCATGCTGACTTTCCCGCTCATGGTTGTCCTGACGCTGGCTGCCATTTTTACCGGCATGGCCGATTCACCCGCCGTGGCCGGTGCGCTGCGCGGCATGGGCGCCGTCGCTGGCGGCCTGATCGCCGCCACCGGGCTGAAGCTGATCACTGCGCTGCAAACCAATGTCATGGGACGCCTGGCTTGTGGCGTTCTGGCGACCGTCACTTTTGTCGCCATTACGCTGTTTCACGTCGCACTGGCCTGGGTCCTGCTGAGCATTGGCGGACTGGCCTGCATCTGGGCCTACCGGCAACTCGGTCTGGCAGGCAGGCTGGGAGCCACGCCATGATCATCACTCTCTCCAACGCCGACTGGCTGGCCCTGCTGACCCATTTCCTGTCGCTCTCGCTGCTGGCGGTGGGCGGTGCCATCACGACCGCACCTGACATGCACCGCTTTCTGGTGACGCAGCAGCACTGGTTGAGCGACAGCCAGTTCACTTCGTCGATTGCTCTGGCGCAGTCGGCGCCTGGTCCGAACGTGCTGTTCATTGCCTTGTTCGGCTGGAATGTTGGTATGAACGCTGGCGGTGGTGTGGCTGCCGGCTCGGCTGCCTGGCCCTACGCTGCGCTAGGTGTGCTAGTGGCCATGATAGGCATCCTGGTGCCCAGCACCACGTTGACCTTTGCGGCGGCACGCTGGGGCCACCAGAACCGTGAACTGCGCGCGGTGCGTGCATTCAAGCAGGGCATGGCACCGATCGTCATCGCGTTGCTGGTCGCCACCGGCTGGATCCTGGCCGCCAACCATGGCAGCACCGTGAAGAGCTGGCCGCTGTGGCTGCTTTCCGCCATCACCACCCTGCTGGTGTGGCGCACCCGGATTCACATGCTGTGGCTATTGGGAACCGGTGGGCTGCTGGGCTGGTTTGGCTTGGTTTGAAGTTGCGGGACAGTCCGCAGCCACACGCAGTGGGCAAGCTCTGTCCTCAACACGAAACGGGATCTTGGGAGTTCAGCCCGACCAACGGTAGGCCGTAAAAGTTTCGAATGACATCCCACGCAGCCTGGGGTTCATCGACATAAGTGAAGAGGGCCAGGTCCTGCTCGGATATCACGCCCTCCTCGATCATCACGTCCGGGTTGAACAGGCGCCGCCAGTACTCCGAGCCAAACAGCACAATCGGCACCGGCCTGGCCTTGCGCGTCTGCACCAGAGTAATGACCTCAAACAGTTCGTCCAGTGTGCCGAAGCCGCCGGGGAAAGCCACCAGCGCTTTGGCGCGCATCATGAAATGCATTTTGCGCAGCGCAAAGTAGTGAAACTTGAAACTCAAACTCGGCGTGATGTAGGGGTTGGGACGCTGTTCGTGCGGCAGCGCGATGTTCAGGCCAACCGTCAGGGCACCCATCTCGTGTGCGCCACGGTTTGCCGCTTCCATGATGCCGGGCCCGCCGCCGGTAGCAATGAACAGTTGCTCGGGGCTCGGCAGTTTTGCGCTGTGAGTGGCTACCAGACGGGCAAAAAGCCGCGCCTGATCGTAGTAATGCGCATTGCGCAGTTTGCGCTGCGCCACGGCCAAAGCGTCCGGGTCAGCACTGAGATGCGCCTCCCGCAGGCAGGTCTGTGCTTCTTCTGGCGAGGCAAAGCGCGCGCTGCCAAAAACGACAACCGTGTTGGCTATGCCTTGCGCCATCTGGTCCAGATCGGGCTTGAGCATTTCCAGCTGAAACCGGATACCCCGCGTCTCACGACGCAACAAAAATTCCGGATCAGCAAAGGCGAGGCGGTAGGCGTCGGCACGCAGCGGCTCGCCGTTGGCAGCATGATTCTGTAATTCAGCCCAGGCGCCAGCCAGGCGACTTTCGTCCAGGTCTTCGGTTTGATCCATAAGCGGTGCGGCCTTAGCGTGGCTCGGACAACTGGCCTTGCGCCGCCGGATTGGGTGCCAGAGGCGCAGACGTCGGTTGTGGCGAGGGATTGTCCAGAACTTCGCGCACCGACGCCACAAAGTACTCGGTCTCGCCGAAGCACGATGAGGGAATGAAACGGTGCTGCGCGTAATTGAGGACCACGCGCTTGCCGGCCAGCAGGTTGATTCTTTGCGCCACCGCGTCTTCTCGCACGGTGAACTCGAACTTTTCAGGGATCGCACCGGGCATCGTGACCATGGCGATTTCGCCTTCCCAGGTCTTGCACAGCCAGCCCTTCTTGGAAAGCTTTTGCACATAGCCGGCTCGCTCGCCCTGCGAGTAGCTCCAGTTCAGAGTGAGCCAGAGCCAGCCGCCAGAGAGCAGCAACACAATGACGACAAGCAATAGAAAGAAACGCAGGATTTTCGACTTCATGGCGGGCTGGAGTTGATGTTGAATGGAATTAACAGGGCGCATCAGCTGCGCTGGCGCACGGCTTCGTAAAGGCAAATGCCGCTGGCCACCGAGACGTTCAGACTTTCGACCGCGCCGCGCATCGGAATGCTGATCAGTTCATCGCAGGTCCTGGCCGTGAGCGCGCGCATGCCGTCGCCCTCGGCCCCCAGTACCAGCGCCACCGGACCTCGCAGATCGGCCTGGTACAGGGTCTTGGTCGCCAGGTCGCTGGTACCAATGATCCAGATATTGCGCTCCTTGAGTTCGTTCAGGGTGCGCGCCAGATTGGTCACCATGAAGTAAGGCACGGTCTCGGCCGCGCCACTGGCCACTTTGGCCACCGTCGCATTGATGCCGGCCGCGTGGTCTTTCGGTGCGATCACGGCGTGCACACCAGCGCCATCAGCAACTCGCAGACAGGCGCCCAGGTTGTGCGGGTCGGTCACACCATCGAGCACCAGAATCAGGGGCGCCACGCGCTCAGCCTGCGCCAGCAGTGCCTGCGCCACTTCGAGTTGCTCCAACAGTTCGTCGAGCGACTTGACCTGCGAGAGCTCCTGCACGCGCGCCGCCACGCCCTGGTGGCCATGACCCCCGCAGAGCTTGGACAAGCGCAAACCATCGGCCTCAATCAGTCGTAGGCCCGCTTCATTCACCTTGTCGAGAAACTGGCGCATCCGGGCGTCGCGCCGGGTCGGTTCGAAATAAATTTCAACAATCGATTTCGGTGCCGTTTTGAGACGCACACCCACGGCGTGGAAGCCAAACAGGACTTTGGGGGAAGACATGGTCTGATTATCGCGGGTTGTCTGGGGACTGTTGGGAGGCAGGCGGACCGGGTATCCGTTCTCTGGCCCACACCGCCGTCATTACCGCCCCGCTTGTTTGTCATTGCGGACTCGATCCGCAATCCAGTGAATGCGTGGTACTGGATCCCGGATCAAGTCCGGGATGACAAATGGCTAGCCCTGGATGACAAATGGCTAGCCCTGGATGACAAATGTCGGTCCGGGATGACGGCTGTGTCAGGTCGTCAGCACCTGCCCCGCTTCTATCGTAATGCGCCGATCACAGCGCTCGGCGATGGCGCTGTCGTGCGTTACCAGCACCAGAGTCGTGCCCAGCTCGCGGTTCAGGTCAAACATCAGCTCCATCACTTTTTCACCCGTGGCAAAGTCCAGGCTGCCGGTGGGCTCGTCTGCCAGCAGCACGGCCGGCTTAACGACGAAAGCGCGCGCAAGCGCCACGCGCTGCTGCTCTCCACCGCTAAGCACCTTCGGGTAATGCCCGAGGCGCTCCGCGAGGCCGACCCGCAGCAGCATCTCGGTAGCAGCTTGACGCGCGTCGCGCCGATCCGCCAATTCCAGCGGCAGCATGACGTTTTCCAGCGCCGTCAGATTGGCCAGCAGCTGAAAGCTCTGGAACACAAAACCCACTTTCTGTGCCCGCAGGGCGGCACGTTCGTCCTCGCTCATCGCAAACAGGTCCTGACCCGCCAGCCGCACTGTGCCGCGGGTGGGCGTATCGAGGCCGGCAATGATGGACAGCAGCGTGCTCTTGCCGGAACCGGAGGCGCCGACAATGGCCACAGTCTCGCGCGCGTTCAAGGCAAAATCGATATCGCGCAGAATGTCGAGCGTGCCGGTCGAATCTGTCACCGACTTGAAAACGTGCAAGACAGAAATAATTGAATCAGCC
This sequence comes from uncultured beta proteobacterium, assembly GCA_903894475.1. Classification (GTDB taxonomy): domain Bacteria; phylum Pseudomonadota; class Gammaproteobacteria; order Burkholderiales; family Burkholderiaceae_C; genus Rhodoferax. The sequence goes on along the minus strand of CAITQH010000505.1, from coordinate 22,640 downwards.
ATGGGACTTTCTTTGTATCGACGACACTTTATCGCGACTTCTTTACTTGCATCTGTCAGCGGCTTCGTGCATGCCGCAGCGCCGGTCGGTCAAGCCATTCTGGTGCTGGGCGACTCGCTTAGTGCCGAGTATGGCCTGAAACGGGGCAGTGGCTGGGTTGCCCTGTTGGAACAGCGCCTGCAGGCCCGCAAGAATTCCGTCCGTGTCATCAACGCCAGCATCAGCGGCGATACAAGTTCCGGCGGACTGTCGCGCCTGCCAGCGCTGTTGGAACAACATGAGCCCAGCCATTTGATCATTGAACTGGGCGGCAACGACGCCCTGCGGGGTCTGCCACTGGAACTGACCCGGGACAATCTGAACCGGATGACACGCATGGCGAAAAAAGGCGGTGCCCGGGTACTGCTGCTGGGCATGCAGATGCCCCCCAACTACGGCCGCGATTACAGCGAACGCTTTACCGCCATGTTTGCTGAGGTAGCGAAGGCCAACAAGGCGGCTCTGGTGCCGTTTCTGCTTAAAGGTATTGCCGACACGAGCGACAGTCTGCGCCTGTTTCAGGCCGACAGAATTCATCCGACCGCCGAAGCACACCCGCAGATACTCGACAACATCTGGCCCCAACTTCTGAAGTTACTGAAATGAGCCTGGTCACACTGAGCGCGAGCGAACTGCTGGGCCGTTTTGCCGAGTTTGACAGCATCATTGACGCGCGCAGCGAAAATGAATTTGCGCTGGATCATCTGCCAGGCGCCGTCAACTGGCCGACACTCAACGATGAGGAAAGGCGTGTTATCGGTACCATGTATGTGCAGGTCAATCCGTTCGAGGCCAGAAAGCGCGGCGCAGCCATGGCAGCGCGCAACATCGCAGCGCATATCGAGCGCGAACTGATCGACACGCCCAAGGACTGGAAGCCGCTGGCCTACTGCTGGCGCGGTGGCCAACGCAGCGGCGCGCTGTCACTGATCCTGGCGCAGATCGGCTTTCGAGTCACGCTGCTGGAGGGTGGCTACAAGGCTTTCAGGGCGGCTGTCGTGCAGGATATCGGGCTTTGGGTGAACCGGTTTGACTGGCGCGTCGTCTGTGGCACGACGGGTTCCGGCAAGACACGACTGCTGCAGGCCTTGGCAGAGCAAGGGGCCCAGGTGATGGACCTGGAGGCGCTGGCCAATCACCGCAGTTCCGTGCTCGGCGCGATCCCGGGCTTGTCGCAACCAACGCAGAAGCGATTTGACAGTCTGATCTGGCAGGCGCTGCGCCAGTTTGACCCGGCGCGACCGGTGTTCATCGAGAGCGAAAGCAAGAAGGTCGGCAATGTGGCGCTGCCAGCCTCGCTGGTCGAAGCCATGCACGGTGCCCCCTGTCTGAACCTGGTATTACCCGACAGCGAGCGCGTGGCACTGCTGCTGGAAGACTATGATTTCTTTGTGCAGGACGTCGAAAGTTTCTGCGAACGGCTGCAGGTGCTGTCCACCTTTCTCGGTAAGGCCCTGGTAGCGCGCTGGCAGGCTTCGGTGCGCGGCGGCAACATTGCGCCAGTGGTGCAGGACCTGCTCAGTCAGCACTATGATCCGGTCTACCTGCAATCGATGCGGCGCAACTTCCGGCACTTTGAGAGCGCCAGAATCATTGAGCCTACCGACCACTCACCCCGCGCCATGGCAGTGCTGGCGCAACAACTGATAGGGCAGACACCATGAAAACAGCACTTTATATCGTCGGCACCGTGGTACTGGCACTGGCCGCCTACCTTAGCCTGTGGCCGGTGCCCATTGAACCGGTCAGCTGGAATGCACCCACAGCGCCAGGCTACAGCGGGCCGCACACGCCCAACAATCTGCTGGCCAACCTGAAAATGATTTCGCTCGGCGGCGAAGAAGGACCGGAGCATATCGTACTGGCCAGAGACGGCAAGCTCTATACCACGGTGGCCAGTGGCAACATTCTGCGCATGAATCCGGACGGCAGCGGCCAGGAAGTGTTTGCCAATACCGGAGGGCGTGTGTTGGGTTTTGATTTTGACGCAAGCGGCAACCTGATAGCAGCAGACGCGGTCAAGGGACTGCTGGCAATCAGTGCGGACAAGAAAATCAGCGTGCTAAGCGACAAGGTTGACGGCGAATCCATTCTCTACGCCGACGCCGTCATCATCGCCAGCAACGGCAAGATGTACGTGAGCGACGCCTCGGCCCGCTTCGCACCGGCCAAATGGGGCGGCACTTTTGAGGCCAGCATCCTCGATATTCTGGAGCAGTCATCGACCGGCCGGATTCTCGAATACGACCCGGCGACCAAGGTGACCCGCGTCGTCGCCAAGGGCTTCAGTTTTGCCAATGGTGTGGCGCTGAGTCAGGACGAAAAAACCTTGTTTGTCAATGAAACCGGCAAGTACCGCGTCTGGAAGATTTCAACCCAGGCCAGTAAAGTTGACGTCTCACAGCCCAACCAGGAAGCAAGCGTGCTGTTCGACAATTTGCCGGGCTATCCGGACAACCTGATGCGTGGCACGGATGGCAAGATATGGCTCGGCTTTGCCAAACCGCGCAACGCGACCATCGACAAACTGGCAAGTCAGCCCTTCATGCGCAAACTCACCTTGCGGCTTCCGCGTTTCATGTGGCCAATCCCGAAAGCCTATGGCCATGTGATGGCCTTCACCGAAGACGGCAAGGTGCTGGCTGACTTGCAGGATCCGAGCGGCGCCTATCCCGAAACGACCGCGGTAACTGAAACAAAGGACCGGCTCTACATCCAGAGCCTGCACGCCAAGGGCCTGGGCTGGATGCCGAAGTAGGAATCAGGGTGCTTGCGGCGGCGTCTCGGATCCGCCAGCGCCTGACGCGTCTGCGTCGCTCTCATGGCCGGGCTCGTCGGGCGCACCCTCGCCAACTTTGCGCTCGGCCTTGTGCTTGAGCTTTTCCTCTTTCTTCTTCTTCTTTGCCAGTTCTTTCTGACGTTTTTCGTATCCGTAGTTGGGTGTAGCCAAGATGTGCTTTCAAGTTATTGGAGACACTTTACCATTTCACACCGCAGCGCCGGCGCCGACCAAGCGTTTGCGGCCTCAGGCCAGCGCTGATTCCAGCGCATGCTGCAGATCGGACTGCAGATCAGTCACCGCTTCCAGACCCACTGAAAAGCGGACCAGTGTGCCTTGCTGCAAATGGGCCGGCCAGCCAGTGCGCATGGAAGCCAGGTCGTAGGGTACGACCAGACTCATCGGGCCGCCCCAGCTGTAGCCCAGTTTGAACAACTTGAGGGCATTGCAAAACGCATCCACCTGTGCCTGACTGCGCTGCACCGGAAAGATCACACTGAAGAGTCCTGCCGCACCACCGAGTTCCTGCTTGCACAGCGCCTGCCAATGGGCATGGCCGGGAGAGTCGGGCAGCGCCGGGTGCAATACCTGGGCAAATTCAGCTCGCGTCTGGCACCAGGTGGCCAGGCTGCGCGTGGCCTCATCATGGGAGCGGTAGCGCAGGGCCATGCTGGGCAAGGCGCGCAGCACGGCTTCTGCATCATTGGCACCAACGCCCGTACCGAGTCGCATGTGCGTCAGCTTGAGCTTCATGTGCAGTGACGCATCCCGCGTGATGACACTGCCCATCAGCACATCGCCACCGCCACTTGGGTATTTGGTCAGCGCGTGCACCGATATGTCAACGCCCAGGGCCGGGCTGAGGCCGGGCTGCAGGTCAAAGGGCGCAAAGGCCAGTCCGGCACCCCAGGTATTGTCCAGCGCGCACAAGACGCCACGATCCTTGCAAACCCGCACCAACTGGCGCAAATCAGGAAACTCCAGCGTCACAGAGCCAGCGGCTTCAAGCCAGACGAGTCTCGTTTGCGGACCGATCTTGGCTGCCAGATCCTGCGCGTCCATCGGGTTGTAATAACGATGGCTGATGCCCCAGCCCATGAGTTCTCCCTGCGCCAGAACCTTGTTCGGGCCATAGGCATTGTCCGGAATCAGCACCTCGTCGCCACAGCGCAGCAAGGACAAGGCAACGTTGGCAATGGCTGCCAACCCGCTTGGCGCCAGCAGACATTGCAGTCCGCCTTCCAGTGTGCAAAGGCGCTCCTCCAGCGTGTAGGTCGTGGGCGTGCCGTGCAGGCCGTAGGTGTAGGCGCTCTTGTCCTTCCAGTCAAAGTTGCGCATCGCCGCCACAGTGGGAAAGATCACCGTCGATGCCTTGAAAACGCCCGGTTGCGGCGCGGCGAACCCTTCAGGCGGATGATACGGATGGTGTATCAGTGTGGTGTTGAGTTCGGTCATGCTGTCCTGCGCGCTCAAACGCTCCACTTTTGCAGCAGTTGCTCAGGACTCAGCGAATCGTAACCTTCGAAAGGTTGATGAATCCAGGGGTTGCTAGGCAGGAACTCCACGGAATAGTCGGCCTGGAAGGTCGACAGGGCCTTGGTCCAGAGCACCGCACTGCGCAGTTCGGTAATCGGCTTGTAATTGGTCTTGAGCTGGTTGATAACAGCGCGCAGGGTGTGACCGGAATCTGCCAGGTCGTCCACCAGCAGGACGCGACCAGCGATCTCGCCCTTGGGTGTCGTGATGAAGCGCGCAATGTCGAGCACGCCCTGCACCGTGCCGGCGTCCGACCGGTAGGAACTGGTTGACATGATGGCCAGTGGCTTGTCAAAAACCCGCGACAGAATGTCTCCTGGGCGCATACCACCACGTGCCAGACACAGGATGGTGTCGAACTGCCAGCCCGACTGGTGAATCTTGATCGCCAGCTTTTCGATCAGGTTGTGATATTCGTCGTAACTCACATACAAGTGTTTGCCGTCTTCCGTCAACATGGCTTAGCTCCTGAATCAATCAACCAGATAGGGATGGCGCAGCAGAATGGTCTGCTCACGGTCGGGACCGGTAGAGACCATGTGGATCGGCACACCAGTCACCTGCTCGATGCGCTGCAAATAAAGCCGCGCGTTGGTCGGCAACTTCTCGAACCGGGTCACGCCCACGGTACTGTCGCTCCAGCCTGCAATGGTTTCATAGATGGGCTTGCAGCGCTCGATGTCGTCGGCGCCCATGGGAAGGATGTCGACCAGTTGCCCGTCGAGTTCATACCCGGTGCACAACAACAGTTCTGGCAGGCCGTCGAGCACATCGAGCTTGGTAATGCACAGACCCGACAGTCCGTTGACCTGGGCGCTGCGCTTGAGCAGCGCCGCATCAAACCAGCCGCAGCGCCTGCTGCGCCCGGTGGTCACGCCTGTTTCAGCACCCACCGTGCTCATGTGGTAGCCCGGCGTGCCCGGCACTTGCCACTGCAGTTCGGTCGGAAACGGGCCGCCGCCGACGCGCGTGCAATAGGCTTTGGTGATGCCCAGGATGTAATGCAACAGGCCCGGGCCGATGCCGGCACCGGCAGCGGCGTTACCGGCCACACAGTTGCTCGATGTCACGTAGGGGTAGGTACCATGGTCAACGTCCAGCAGCGTACCCTGCGCGCCCTCAAACAGCAGATTGGCGCCATTCAAATGCGCCTCGTTGAGCTCGCGCGAGACATCGGCCATCATCGGCTTGAGCAGTTCGGCCTGGCGCATTGCCTCGTCGAACACCGGTTGGAACAAAACCTTGCCATCGGCCATATAGGGTGCCAGAGTCGGACCAAAATCAAATACCGTTGAGTTGAGATAAGTGGTCAGCACATGGTTATGCAAATCCAGCAGTTCGCGCAGCTTCGATGCGAATCGTTCGGGGAATTTGAGGTCCTGCACACGCAGGGCGCGCCGTGCAATCTTGTCTTCATAGGCCGGGCCAATGCCACGCCCGGTGGTGCCGATCTTGGCGTTGCCGCCCTTCTCGCGCGCCGCTTCGCGCGCCACGTCGATGGCGGCGTGAAACGGCAGAATCATCGGGCACAACTCACTGACACGCAGGCGCGAACGCACTTCAACGCCGGCCTTTTCCAGCCCCGCCATCTCGTCGAACAGCTTGGTTACCGACAACACGACGCCGTTGCCGATATAGCATTTGACACCGACGCGCATGATGCCGCTCGGAATCAGATGCAAGGCGGTCTTGACACCATTGATCACCAGCGTGTGTCCGGCATTGTGGCCACCTTGAAAGCGCACCACACCCTGCGCACTCTCGGTCAACCAATCCACCAGTTTGCCTTTGCCCTCGTCGCCCCATTGGGTGCCAACGACAACCACGTTACGTCCTTTTGTTGCAGTCATTTCATAGTTCTCAAACAGCTTGCACGACCCATTGCCCCGCGACTTCAATCAGTTCGCGATCGCAATGGAACTCTTCAACTTGCGCCTCATGGCCCGGTAACACGCACACCACAGTCTGGCCCTTCTCGCGCAAGGCAGCGATGGCCGCACGCAGATCAGGCAGGTCGCGCCAGGGCGCACGTATGGCGGCGCGCAAAGGCCGCGCCGCCAGCACCGCCACCAGACTCTTGATATCCAGACTGAAACCCGCCGCCGGGCGATTGCGGCCAAAAACAGCGCCGACTTCGTCGTACCGGCCGCCACGCACCAGCGCATCGTTGGCGCCTTGGGCGTAAATCGAAAACCGGGCGCCCGTGTAATAGGAATAGCCGCGCAAATCGGCCAGATCGAAACTCAGCCGGACGCCATCGAGATGATCCGCCAGCCACTTCAAATTCAGCAGGGCCTGCCGCACTGCCGGTAGCGGTGCGAACACCTTCTGCGCTTCAGCCAATACTTCTTCATCGCCATAGAGTTCAACCAGTGCCAGCAAGCCCTGACGCGAAGAAGCTGGGAAATCGCGCGTCAAATCCCGCAACTCACTGCCATCCTTGGCAGCCAGCGCGGCGTGCACGCGCGCCAGCAAGTCAGCTTCAAGCGCCACGCCGTCGAGCAAGGCTTTGACGATGCGGGCATCAGCCATGTCAACGCTGGGCGCCTGCACCCCGACTGCTTTCAGACAGTCGAGCGCCAGTTGCAGCGTTTCCAGATCCGCCTCAAGCCCGACGTGGCCATAGATTTCAGCGCCGAACTGCAAGGGTTCGCGCGTGGCGTGCGGCCCGCCCGGACGCGTGTGCAGCACCGGGCCACAGTAGCAAAGCCGTGTCACACCCTGGCGGTTGAGCAAATGCGCATCGATGCGCGCCACCTGCGGTGTGCTGTCAGCGCGCAGACCCATCATGCGCCCCGAGAGTTGATCAACCAGTTTGAAAGTTTGCAGGTCGAGTGCTTCACCGGCACCTGTCAGCAAGGACTCCAGGTGCTCCAGCAGCGGCGGCATCACCAGTTCATAGCCGTAGCCCCGTGCAATGTCAAGCAAGTCTCTGCGAAGTTCCTCTATGTGCCGGGCTTCAGAAGGCAGGACATCGGATATGTGATCCGGCAGGACCCAGGCGGACATGTGATTTAGGCGTGCTGTTAAAACCCCGATTTTACCGGGCTAAAACGCCGGAATCCTTTACAGGAGCAGCCAAATCAGCAGCAGGCCGGCCGATATGCTGCACATCCCGAAAAAACGCAGTTGCCCGTCCTGCAATCGCAACACCTGGGCCAACATGCGGCGCCAGCCGGCGGGTGACAGCATGGGGAAAATACCCTCGATGACCAGAACCAGGGCCAGAGCCAGCCAGAAAGTGTCGCTGTCCAAGGCTTATTTCTTGCCGGGGGTGGGGGTGGCCGTGACGTTGCCACGGAATACCTTGAAAAACTCGGAGGACGAAGGGTCTACCACCATCACATCCGTTTTCTTGCCAAAGCTGGCCTTGTAGGCATCCAGGCTGCGGTAAAACTGGGCAAACTGGGGATCCCGTCCAAACGCTTCAGCATAGACGCGGGCGGCCTCGGCGTCCCCCTCACCCTTTGTCTTCTGTGCATCGCGGTAAGCATTGGCAACCGCGATCTCACGCTGTCGATCGGCATCAGCCCGGATTTTTTCTCCTTCGGCGGCACCGGTTGAGCGCAACTCATTGGCGACCCGCTTGCGCTCGGCCTCCATGCGTCGGTAAACCGACTCGGTGATGGTATCGACGTAATCGGCGCGCGTAATGCGTACATCGACCACGTCCACGCCCCAGGGCTTGGCGCCCTTGACCTTGTCGAGCACCTCGGCCTTGACGTCGGCGGTAATGGCTTCACGCTTGGTTGACAGCAGTTCCTTGACCGTGCGCTTGTTGATCTCTTCCTGAAAGGCATTGCGCACGACGCGATTGAGCTGATTGGCACCATCGGTTTCCGTCAGCCCAACGTTGCGAATGTATTCAGAAGGTTCCGAAATGCGCCAGCGCACATACCAGTCAATCACGACACGTTGCTTCTCTGCCGTCAGCATCGGTTCGGTGTCACTGGTCTCGAGCGTCAACAACCGCTTGTCGATATAGGACACGTTCTGAAAGGGGGGCGGCAGCTTGAAGTTCAAACCGGGTTCGGTAATGACTTCCTTGATTTGTCCGAGGGCATAGACCACACCGAACTGGCGCTGATCGACGACAAACAGCATGGAACTGGCAAGCGCAAACACTACCAGCAACGAAGAAAAAATAAAACCAAGCCTGTTCATTCTGTGCTCCTAGCGTGAATCGCGATCACGGGTGCGTGCAGCGTCGCGGACCCGTGCATCCGGTGTCGGGACCGGCGACGCTGGCGCCGCTGCCGGCAAGGCGCTTATCGGACCGGCAGAGACGGCCGAGACATCAGCGCCCAGTGCACTCATCTGCATGATCTTGTCCAGCGGCAGGTAAAGCAGGTTGGACCCCTGCTTCGAATCGACCATCACCTTGGTGACATTGCTGTAAATTTGCTGCATGGCATCGAGGTACATGCGCTCGCGCGTCACCTGGGGCGCCTTCTGATATTCACCCAGAACCGACTTGAAGCGCTGCGCGTCGCCTTGCGCCTGCGCCACAATCCGAGCCTTGTAGGCATCGGATTCTGCCTTCAGGCGCGAAGCAGAACCCACGGCACGCGGCACCACATCGTTGGCATAGGCCTGCGCCTCATTCTTGGCCCGTTCACGCTCCTGTCCGGCCTTGAGCACATCGTCGAACGCCGCCTGCACCTGCTCGGGCGGGCGCACACCGCCCTGCTGCAGATTGATGCCGACGACTTCGATACCGACTTTGTAATGATCCAGAATCTTTTGCATCAGGGTGCGCACACGCGGTGCAATCTGATCGCGCTCCTCGGACAGGGCACTGTCCATGCGCATCTTGCCCACGACCTCACGAACCGCTGTTTCAGCAGCCTGAACAACCGCTTCTGCCGGGTTCTTGCTCTCGAACAAAAAGGCACGCGCATCGCTGAGCCGGTACTGGACGGCAAACTTGATCTCGACAATGTTTTCGTCTTCCGTCAGCATGGCGGACTCACGCAGGCCGGTGGCCTTCATGACGGTGTCACGCCCGACGTCGACCGAGCGGATCTGCGTCACAAAAATCAGTTCATGACGCTGAATCGGATACGGCAGACGCCAGTTGAATCCGGCGCCGACCGAGGACCGGTATTTTCCGAACTGGGTGATGACCGCCTGCTGCCCCTCCTGGACTATGAAAAAACCGGTGCCCAACCAGATCAGCAGCACCACACCCGCAATCAGCCCGATGCCGATTCCGGTACTTTTCATATCTGGCTGAAAGCCACCACCGGAACCACCGCCGGCGCCACCCGCACCGCCGCGGCCGGCATTCTTCAGTCCGCCAAACAGACCCCCGAGTTTGCGGTTGAAATCACGCCACAGTTCGTCCAGATCGGGTGGGCCCTGGTTGGCTCCGCGCCGGGGCCCGCGCTCGCCGCCATTCTTGACCGGTGCTGCAGGTTCATCCGCCTTGGGCGCTTCTGCATCGGTTTTTTCACCCTCGGCCGCTTTATCCTCACTGCGACCCCAGCGTGAATCATTGAGGTTAAACATGCCTCTGAACCAACCCGGCAGTTGCGCCCAGACCGGGCGGCGTAAATGAAGTTTCATTTCATCTTCTCTTGTGTATCGTTACCGGATTGTGCCTAAGTTCGAAGCCGAAACAATGCGTGCCAACTGCCCGCGCAAAGCCGCCACCCCCTCGCCCTGCATGGCACTCAAGAATACTCTGGGCGTCTGAGTCCCGGCCAGATCGAAACTGTCTTCCAGTTGCAGGGGTCGGCGCCCTATTTCAAGGGCGTCGAGTTTGTTAAATACCAGAAGCTGGGGAATCCCGGCCGCACCAATCTCGCTCAGTACCCGCTGGACTTCGGCAATCTGCTCCGCAAAGTGCTCACTGGACGCGTCCACCACATGCAGGAGCAAGTCGGCATCCACGGCTTCCTGCAGAGTAGCCTCGAAGGCATCAATCAAGCCGTGCGGCAAATCGCGAATGAAGCCCACCGTATCCGACAGCGAAACGGAGCGCGCCGCCTCACCCAGATAGAGTTGGCGCGTGGTGGTATCGAGTGTCGCAAACAATTGATCCGCGGCATAGGCGCGGGCCTTGACCAAGGCATTGAAAAGCGTGGTCTTGCCGGCATTGGTGTAGCCGACCAGGGAAATATTGAAGGCATCACGGCGCTCGCGCTGACGGCGTTGCGTCCGGCGCTGGCGCTTGACTTTTTGCAGTCGCTCCTTGATCTTCCTGATGTTGTCGCCAATCATGCGCCGGTCAAGTTCGATCTGGGTTTCACCCGGTCCGCCGCGCATGCCAATGCCGCCGCTCTGGCGCTCCAGATGCGACCAGCGTCGCACCAAGCGAGTACTTAGGTACTGCATTCGAGCCAGTTCCACCTGCAGTTTTCCCTCGTGGCTGCGCGCCCTCTGGCCAAAAATTTCCAGAATCAGGAGGGTGCGGTCGTTCACCGGCAGTTCCAGATGACGTTCCAGATTGCGCTGCTGCGCCGGACTCAGGTTTTGATCAAACAGAACCTCAAGGACACCATGCTGGGTGGCCAGCAGTTTGATCTCATCGGCCTTGCCGCTACCGACAAACAGCGCAGCGTCGGGGGCCTTGCGCTTGCAGGTCAGGCGTGCAACCGGACTCAAGCCGGCCGTCTGCGCCAGCAAACCAAGCTCTTCGAGTTCGGCATCGAAATGCGGCAATCCAAAATCGACCCCGACCAGCAGGGTGGGAGCACTCTGACGATCAGACGGCAGCTTCGTCACCCTCGCCACTTGAGAAATTCACCGCGCGGCCCGGCACAATGGTCGAGATGGCGTGTTTGTAAACCATTTGAGTAACGGTGTTGCGAAGCAACACAACGTACTGATCAAAAGATTCAATCTGACCTTGCAGTTTGATCCCATTGACCAAATAAATGGAGACCGGTACATGTTCCCGACGCAGAGCGTTGAGAAAAGGGTCCTGAAGTAACTGACCTTTGTTGTTCACGATATTCTCCGTGTTCAAAAAATTGATAAGGGGCTGACGATACCACAGCGGCGTGACATGGCGGATGCCCGTCAAACAGCCTTGTCAGCGTAGGGGTTGCTGGAAGTCTTGAATTCAATGCGCATCGGGGTGCCGACCAGATCAAATTCCTTGCGAAAACGTCCTTCCAGAAAGCGCTTGTAGGCGTCGGTCACGTGCTCCAGTGAATTGCCGTGAATCACGATCACCGGTGGATTCATGCCTCCCTGGTGCGCATAGCGCAACTTGGGTCTATACATTCCGGAGCGCTTGGGGCTCTGAAACTGCACCGCTTCGAGCAGCAGACGGGTCAGCACCGGCGTTGACATCTTGCAGTTGGCAGCCTTGAAAGCCTGTGCAATGGAAGCCCAGAGCGGCCCCAGACCCTGCCGCTTGGTGGCAGATATCAGATGGGTAGCAGCAAACTTCAGGAAAGGCAAGCGGGTTTCGATGGAGCGCTTGACCAAATCGCGCTGATACTCATCCACCGCGTCCCATTTGTTTACCGCCAGCACCACGGCTCGGCCATTCTCCAGAATGTAGCCGGCAATGTGCGCATCCTGATCGGTCACACCCTGGGTTGCGTCGATCAGCAGCAAAACCACATTGGCCGACTCAATGGCTTGCAAGGTCTTGACCACGGAGAATTTCTCGATCGCCTCAAACACCTTGCCACGGCGGCGCAAACCAGCGGTATCGACCAGTTCAAACTTTTGGCCATTGCGCTCGAAAGGAACCGAAATTGCATCGCGCGTCGTGCCCGGCAAGTCGAAAGCTACCAGACGCTCCTCGCCGAGCCATGTGTTGATCAGCGTGGACTTGCCGACGTTGGGGCGCCCCGCCACCGCCAGTTTGATGACAGACGGATCGCGTTGTTCCAGTGCTTCTTCCGGGTCTTGCAGTTGCAGCGGTGCCAGTGCCAGTTCCACCATGTCGTGCATGCCCTGTCCATGTGCCGCAGAAACCGCATGGACCGGCCCCAGGCCCAATTCGAAGAACTCGACAAGCTGAGCCCCGGCAAGCATGCCTTCAGCCTTGTTGGCCACCAGCACACAGGGCTTGCCGAGACGACGCAGGTATTTGGCAATGTCGTGATCCTGCGCCGAGATACCCTCTCGCGCGTCGACAACAAAAATGACAACGTCCGCTTCGGCTACGGCCTGGCGCGTCTGCTTGGCCATCTCCTTGAAGATGCCGCTGGCTGCATCGGGCTCGAAACCGCCGGTATCGATCACAATGAACTCGTGCTTGCCCTGTTTGCCGTTGCCGTAATGGCGGTCCCTGGTCAGGCCGGCAAAATCGGCAACGATGGCATCGCGGGACTTGGTCAAACGGTTGAAAATCGTCGATTTACCAACATTGGGACGGCCGACGAGGGCCAGAACAGGTTTCATCAGGAACAGCCCAGGCGCCTACTCGGGCCTGAACCCATAGATATTGCCATTGCGGGTGACAACAATCAGCGTTCCGTTGGCCAGCACCGGGCCGGCGACCAGGGCCGAGCCATCGGTAGCCATGCGCGTCAGGATAGACCCGTCGTCGCGCGACAACCAGTGCACCAGACCACCCTCATCACCCACCACGACGGAGCGACCTGCCGCCAGTGGCGCGGTCAGAGTGCGATAGAGAAGGCGTTCGGAAACCCAGGCACGATCGCCATCACCACGGCGCCAGGCGACAACTTTGCCGTCGCTCTCCACGCCAAAAACAAATTTATCGTCGCCATGCACGCCGACCGAGCCGATCGCCGGCTTGCTCCAGAGCAGGTTGCCGCGCGCCGTATCGACGCAGCCCACAGCCGCCTGGAATGCACGTGCGCAAACCACGCCATCATCGCGCGCGACACGTCCCACCAGATCCACCAGCCGCTCGATATCATTGGTTCCGCGTGGGGTGGCGATGGCAGCCTCCCAGCGAATCGAACCATTGCCTGGATTAAGGCCTGCCAGGCGCCCACCCATCCCAGCCACCAGCGTATCCCCTACAGCCAGCAAGACGCCCGCTTGCCGCAGTACGAGGGATTCTCCCGGGCGCTGCTGGTTCCAGAGCTTGCGCCCCGAACTGGCGTCAAAAGCAGTGACCGAACGATCTGCCGCCAACACAAACACACGGCCGCCAGCGACCAGCGGCGAAGTAAAACTAGGAGCCAGCAATTTTTGTCGCCACAGTTCGCGCCCGCCATCGATTACCAGCAAGTCGTTGGCACGCGTCACGGCTGCGGTGAATTTGCCGTCGCTCCCGACACCAGCCGCAATGGGAGTGCCAACCGTCGTGCGCCATAACTCGGCGCCGGTCGCTGAATCAAACGCTGCCAGCACGCCTTCCGAATTGGCAACGGTCACCGTCTTCCCGTTGACTTTGGCATCCATTGCAAAATCGACTGTGCCAAGTTTCGCCGTCCATGCAAGCCGTACTCCAAGCAGGCCGGGGTTGGGCGCGAGTTCCACCGGCTTTGGCTTCTGCGGTCCACTGGAACAAGCTGCCAGCAATCCAACCACAGCAAAAACAAGGGCCACCCTGGTGGCCACGGTCGAACCAAAATGGAGCTTCACTTCTTCCCTTCCGTCGCCGTGGCGTCGCCAGTTTGTGGATCGACCCCCAGCGAGTTCAATTTGACTTCGACCAGGCGCCGATATTCGGCGCTTTCATCAAAGCTCTTGTAAGCCTTGCGGTACTCGACCAGTGCCTCAGGTTTCTTGCCCTGCAGTATCAGGATGTCGCCTTTTCGATCGGCTACCAGGGCTTCGAAATTCGCCGGGTAAGAACCGCCGAGCAGCTTCAAGGCTTCGTCAAAAGCCTTGGACTCCATCAGCACCGAGGCCAGACGTAACTTTGCCAGGGCCTGATAGCCCGGATCCGAAGCGTTCTCAGCGACCCAGCTCAAAGCACCCTGGGCGCCCAGCACATTGCCAGCACTGTAGTACTGCTTGGCAACCAGCAGCCCGGCTTGCTGAGCGTAGGTGGTAGAGCCGAACTTGCTTTTGATGTCACCAAAGACGCGATCAATTTTTGCCGGATCAGCCGACTTCACCACTCGTTCCACCTCATCAAACATGGCAGCGGCCTGGGCTGCCTGACTGCGCTGCCAGTACTGGTAGAAGTTCCAGCTTGCAAAGGCACCGAGTATCACAATCAGGGCCCAGCTGATGGCGTTGCCGTATTGCTTCCAAAAATGCTTGAGCTGATCGAGTTGCTCTTGTTCTTCGAGATCGAGTTGATTTGCCATAGAAATTCTTTAATCAGGTGGGAGATTGTAGGGTCGGCGCCCAGCTATCGATCTCAGCCAGGGATCGGATGGACTGCGCCAGCGTGGCGTCGCGCAGTGCTTTGACAGTGACGGTATTTTGCGTCAGTTCATCGCTGCCAAAAATGATTGCGTAACGAGCCCCGCTGGCATCGGCCTTTTTGAACTGCGACTTCATGCTGTTGGAGCCTTCAGCCAGAGCAGCGTGCATCTGTACGGCAAGGCCGGCAGCGCGCAATGTCTGCATCGTCTGCATGGCAAGGGGCAAAGCGGCGGCATCAGGAATCACGGCATAGACATCGGGAGCAGGCGCGGTTGGCGTCTCGCCCTGTTCTTTCAAGAGTTCGAGCACACGCTCCAAGCCCATTCCCCAGCCTACAGCCGGCGTGGCTTTGCCACCAAGGAGCTTGAACAGACCATCGTAGCGCCCACCACCGCACAGCGTTCCCTGGGCACCCAGCTCATCCGTGACGAATTCAAACACGGTATGGCTGTAGTAGTCCAGGCCGCGCACCAGACGCGGGTTGACACTCCATTGGACACCGCACGCCGACAGCAAGGTCTTGACCGTGTCGAAGTGCTTCAGCGATTCATCGCCAAGGTAATTGAGCAGCTGAGGCGCACTCTGCACCAAGGTCTGCAAAGACGGATTCTTGGTATCCAGAATGCGCAGCGGATTGCTGTACAAACGGCGCTGCGCCTCGGCGTCGAGTTGTTCCAGATGCTCTTCAAAATAGGCCAGCAAGGCCAGACGATGTGCCTGCCGCTCGGATGGGACACCCAGACTGTTCAACTCGGCGCGCACATTGCGCAGGCCCAGTGCCGCAAACAAGTCATGCACCAGCAGCATCAGTTCGGCATCCACCTCGGGACCGGCGAATCCGAGCGCCTCGGCGCCCAGCTGATAGAACTGCCGATACCGCCCACGTTGCGGCCGCTCGTGACGAAACATCGGCCCCATGTAGTACAGGCGCTTGCCTCCGTCGTAGGTGAGGTTGTGCTCAATGGCGGCACGCACCACGCCGGGCGTATTCTCGGGCCGCAGCGTCAAAGCCTCGCCGTTGAGCTTGTCTTCAAAGGAGTACATCTCCTTCTCGACGATGTCGGTGGTCTCGCCCGTGCCACGCACGAACAAGGCGGTGGGCTCGACGATCGGTGTGCGGATGTTGCGGTAGCCGTAGAGCCCCATCAGCGTTCGCACCTTGTCTTCCAGATACTCCCATCGCGCAGAATCGGGCGGGAGAATATCGTTCATGCCTTTGACGGCGCTGAGCTTCTCCAGCTTCGGCGTTGTTTCTTTTTCACTCATGACTTGAATCAGGAAGCCGCAGCCACAGCCGTGCCATAGCGCGTCGCAACATAGTTTTCGACAATTTTCTGAAACTCCTGGGCAATGGCGTCACCACGCAAGGTCATGCGCTTTTCCCCATCGATAAAGACCGGCGCCGCTGGCGCCTCGCCCGTACCAGGCAAACTGATGCCGATGTCGGCATGTTTGCTCTCACCCGGGCCATTCACAATGCAGCCCATCACGGCCACTTTCAGCTTTTCAACGCCCGGATACTTCTCCCGCCACACTGGCATCTGCGCGCGCAGGAAATCCTCGATGCTCTTGGTCAACTCCTGAAACGTGGTGCTGGTGGTGCGACCGCAGCCGGGACACGCCGTCACGCTCGGGACAAAGGATCTCAGCTCCAGCGCCTGCAGAAGGTCACAAGCAATGGTTACTTCCTGCGTTCTTGCTTCGCCCGGCTGTGGCGTCAGTGAAACACGGATCGTGTCGCCAATGCCTTCCTGCAACAAGATGGCCAGGGCGGCAGCCGAAGCCACCGTTCCCTTGCTGCCCATGCCTGCTTCTGTCAGTCCCAGGTGCAACGGGTAGTCGCAACGTCTGGCCAGTTCCCGATAAACAGACACCAGATCCTGTACGCCACTGACCTTGCAGGACAGAATGATCTGGTCTTGATTCATCCCGATTTCAGCAGCGCGGCGCGCCGACTCCGTGGCCGAACTGATCAGTGCCTCGTACATGATCGGTTTGAGCTGCCAGGGCGGCGAACGACGGCTGTTTTCATCCATCAGCGTGGCCAGCAATTCCTGGTCCAGGCTGCCCCAGTTCACACCAATGCGAACCGGCTTGTCCCAGCGCAGCGCAGCTTCGATCATGAGGGCAAATTGCCTGTCGTGCTTGTCGCCCTTGCCAACATTGCCGGGATTGATTCGGTACTTGGACAAAGCCTGGGCACAGTCCGGAAAATCCGTCAGCAGACGATGCCCGTTGTAATGAAAGTCGCCGATCAAGGGAACATCGATTCCCATTCGATCCAGTTGCTCGCGAACATGGGGAACCGCCGCTGCGGCCTCGGGCGTATTGACGGTCAGCCGGACCATTTCAGAGCCCGCCAGGGCCAGTTCCTTGACCTGGATGGCCGTGCCAATGACATCGACCGTGTCGGTATTGGTCATCGACTGGATCCGCACCGGCGCATCGCCACCGACAGTGACGCGTCGTCCAGCCCAGACCACACTGGCCTGCCGACTGCGACGTGCTTTGGGCGCTGCAGATGCAATAGGCACAAGCGCTTCCACTACTTCACCTCAAAACGAGCAACATTGTCTTTCGCAATCGACAACAAATCGAAAACCTGGCCGCGTACGACAACCTGTGTGGTGTCGGACCGCCCGACCACCACGGACAAGGGCAAGGCGCCGGAAACACCAACGGTCTCCCCTGCTGCCATATTGCGTCGCAGCTGAACCACGCCAACAGCGTCTACCACTTCGACCCAGGCCAGCGCCTGCGCCTTGAATACAAGGACGCCACTGGTTGCACCCGACCCCGCAACCTGTACCGGCTCGGGCAGAGCATTCGTCATGACGCTGGCCACCTGCGTCGATGCCTGCTCCGCAAGGGGCGTGCTGGCTACCACCGTTGGTGTCACCAGGGCAGCCTGCGAACTGCCCTCGAGCGCTGGCGGACTCGCACTGCTAGCCACTTCCACCTGTCGTGTGAACGGAAAGACAATCAGCAACAAAGCGCCGGCCAGCAGCACGGTCACGGCTGTCACCAGGGGCTTGGAAAGTTGCTCCCAAAACTGGCGCAGCGAGCCGGCACCCGCCGAGTGAAATGGCACGTTGATGCCGGCGCCCGAATCTTTCAGTTGCGGCGCCCTCGTATGGGGCAGTTTTTCCAATATCGGGCCTGGCTCTATTTTCAGTACCCGGCAAATACTGGACGCCAGCGCTCGAACAAAAACGATGTCGGGCAGCAAGTCAAAGCGATCGGATTCCAGAGCCTCGAGCTTTTTTACGGGTACCTTCAGAGAAACCGCCAGTGCACCGATGTGCAGGCCCTGCGCCTCACGCGCCTGACGCAGCATCGCGCCGCTGGTCATCGGAGCCGCCGTGAGCTCAATCGGCACCGTCTTTTCGGAGTCGATCAATGAAGGCTCACTCATCGAAAGCTCCCCGCTGATAGGTCTCGGTCTCGCGCGATTTTGGAAAACGCTTGATCAACTGGGCAGCCAGTTGGAGCATGGCGTCACGATTTTCCATTCGCCGCTCGACTTTGACACCGAGCCACAATGATTCGGCATTGGCCAGTTCGCTGTTATTGAGTCGCCGCACATAAAACTGCGCCCGGGCAAAATCACCGCGCTGAAAAAGCAGCAGGGCCAGGTTGTAGGCGGTGATCGGATTGCCGGCATCGAACTCATAAGACTTGAAAAGGCTTTGTTCCCCTTCAGCCAGTTGCCCGGCCCTGACCTGGCACAGGCCCTGCGCGCGCCAGGTCTTGGCCCGTTCGCCGTATTGAGGGTTTGCCAGCGCCTGGGCAAACATTTGCTGCGCCGGCGCGTACCGGGTCTGCTGACAATAGAGCCAGCCCAGGTTGTGCATGATGTTTGAGTCTCGCGGGTTAAGGGTCAAAGCCCGCTTGAAGCTTTCTTCGGAGAGCCGAAAGTCATTGAGTCGCATGTAAATGAGGCCACGCAAACTGTAGGCTTCGGCGTAGTTGGAGTCCGCCGTAATTGACTGCTTGAGCTCATCCAGAGCGATGGCAGTTTGACCATTTTCAAAATAGCCCACTGCCAGTTCCAGCCGGATCCGTGCGCGCTTGCGCGCCTCCGGTTCATCCGACTCGGTCACCATCTCGGCCTCAGCACCCGTGGCCGTCTGGCCTTCAAACCTTGAAGCGCAGCCAGAAACACCAGCCAACCCGAGCAGCGCCAGACAGGCCGCCAGCAGCCAATACCTGAGCACCAGGCCTTGTCCCGCGTTTCTATACATGCCTCAAGTCTCCTCAACTGTCCGTTTATGCAATGCCACTGGTTTGAGCATGATCGTGCGCTGACGGGCGATTCTCTCGCCAACACGGGTTCGGTCCATCACATCACCCGCCAGTTGCCCACAGGCAGCATCGATATCATCCCCGCGCGTCTTGCGTATTGTCGTCACAATCCCGGCATCACTCAAAATCCGCGCAAATACCAGGGTTTGCTGGGTCGATGAGCGGGTCAAACCAGACTGCGCAAACGGGTTGAATGGAATCAGATTGAACTTGCACCAGGGGCGTGCGCCGCCATAGGCTCGCACGAGTTCGACCAATTGACGTGCCTGTTCTGGCTGGTCATTGACCCCATCGAGCATGCAATACTCGAAGGTGATGAAGTCTCGCGGCGCAAATTCCAGATAACGCTCGCAGGCTGCCATCAATTCAACCAGCGGGTACTTCTTGTTCAGCGGGACCAGGTTATCGCGCAGGGCGTCGGTCGGCGCATGCAGCGAGACCGCCAACGCCACCGGACAATCCTGCGACAACAAATCCATCTTCGGCACGATGCCGGAGGTGGAAACGGTGACCCGCCGCCGCGACAAACCATAAGCATGATCGTCCAGCATGGTGCGCAGCGCCGGCAGCAATTCCGCGTAGTTCTGCAGCGGCTCGCCCATGCCCATCATCACGACATTGGAAATCACGCGTTCCTGACGTTGCAGATGCCGGCGCAAGAAGCGCTCTGCAAACCAGAGCTGGGCAATGATTTCGCCGCTGCTGAGGTTGCGGCTGAAACCCTGATGCCCGGTGGAGCAGAAGCGGCAGCCCATGGCGCACCCAGCCTGCGAGGAGACGCAAAGCGTGCCTCTATCGTCTTCCGGAATGAAAACCGCCTCCACGGCGTCCCCGCCGCCCACGTCAAACAGCCACTTGATGGTGCCGTCGGCCGAAATCTGCTCTGACAGGACCGCCAGCGCCTTGACCTGCGCCACTCCTTTGAGTTTTTCTCGCAAGGACTTCGCAAGATCGCTCATGGCGTCAAAATCAGAAGCTCCCTTTTGATGAATCCAGCGAAACAGCTGGACCGCGCGGAAGCGCTTCTCGCCCAGCCGTTCGCAAAATCCGGTCAGACCCTGGAGATCAAAATCGAGCAGGTTGACCGTCATCGGAGCGGCAAGGCGCCGGGGCGCCCCGGGTGCGAAATGACCGGCCCGATTGGCAGCAAAACGCAGCGGAGCGTGGGAACCATGTCTATTTGGAGTAGACGTTCATGCCGGGGAAGAAGAAACTGACTTCCACGGCGGCGGTTTCGGGCGCATCGGACCCGTGCACGGCATTGGCATCGATGCTGTCGGCAAAACTGGCACGAATGGTGCCGGGTGCCGCCTTCTTGGGATCCGTAGCGCCCATCAGGTCGCGATTCTTCAGCACCGCGTTCTCGCCTTCAAGCACCTGAATCATGACCGGACCGGAAATCATGAACTCAACCAGATCCTTGAAAAAAGGACGTTCCTTGTGAACTGCGTAAAAAGCCTCCGCTTCGCTGCGCGCGAGACGCACCATCCTGGCCGCAACAATTTTCAAACCAGCAGCCTCAAAGCGCGCGTAGATTTGACCGATCACGTTCTTGGCAACCGCATCGGGTTTGATAATGGACAGAGTGCGTTCGATAGTCATGAGTTCTTCCTGAGCTGTTGATTATGGATCTTCGCCCAACGGGCAAAGGGTTGGATTTTATCGTGAAAGTCAGCGGCCCCGGCCGCCACGGCGCTGTCCACCAGCGGGTCCGCCACCGCCGTTGCGACGCTGACCCTGATCCTGGCGCTGGCGGGTAAAACTATCGGCGCCAATGTAGCCAAATGCAGTCTTCATCGGGTCAGGCTGGGCCACATTGCCGCTGCGGTCACCCGACTCAGCACGGTTCTTGCGGGCAGCGCTGTTCGCATAGCCCTGCCCGGTGTCCTGCGCACCGCCTGCCGATGGCCTGCGTGGACCATTGCCCGAACTGCGGGGGCCATTGCCTCGCGCACCCCGACGACGACTGCGCGGACCCGACTCCAGTCCGCCCTCCTCGCGCCTCGGCTGGGCGCTGCCGCTGTTTTCGCCGTGCTCGCGCGAGGATCGGGACCCAGCGGCCTGCATCAGCAACTGGATGTCCGGTGCATCGAGTTCCATCCATGCGCCGCGCCGCAAGCCACGCGGCAAGACCATGGCACCGTAGCGGATGCGAATCAGGCGGCTCACGGCGTGGCCCACCGCTTCAAGCATGCGCCGGACTTCCCGGTTTCGACCCTCACTGATGGTGACGCGATACCAGCAGTTCGAGCCCTCACCACCGCCCTCTTCAATCGAACCAAATTGCGCCATGCCATCATCGAGCTTGACGCCTTCAAGCAGTCTCTGCTTTTCTTCCTTGCTCAGGGACCCCAGCACCCGCACCGCATACTCGCGCTCCAGACCGAAACGCGGGTGCATCAGATTGTTGGCCAACTGTCCCGAACTGGTAAACAGCAGCAGCCCTTCCGTGTTCAGATCAAGACGCCCGACCGATTGCCATTTGCCCTGAAACAGTTTCGGCAAGCGGCGAAACACGGTCGGTCGATTCTGCGGATCATCATGCGTCACCACCTCGCCAGCCGGCTTGTGGTAGGCAATAACCCGTGCCGGCGGCGCTTCAATGCGGAATTTGATCGGCTTGCCATTGACTTTGACGTGGTCACCAAACTGGATGCGCTGCCCGATATGAGCCGGTTCATTGTTGACCGTGATACGGCCTTCCATGATCATCTGCTCCATCTCCAGGCGCGATCCCATACCGGCCTGCGCCAACACCTTGTGCAGCTTCGGTGTTTCCGCCTGCGGCGCCAACACGCGCTTGACGGCTATCGGCTCGGCACCCTCTTGATCAGCGTCGAATTGCCCTGACACCACCTCGTCAAAGCGACTCTCGGGTGCCGTCAGCTGCAACACCGCAGCTTGAGTCAACTCTGTGGCAACAGCCTGCAATTCCGACGACTCCTGCTCTGGCACAACACTGGGCAGTTCCGGCTGGGTCGGTGTGTCATCACTGTTTGCGCTCATGTTGGAGTTCCCGTCAAGAAAATAGGTTTGCCGTCGGCGTCAACGGATTCAAGCGGCGCCATGTCAAGTTCGGCTTGCAAGTCGGACTCATCTCCGGCGAGCGCCTGCACGGCGCCAAGTTGCACGCCAGGATTGTCCATCGGTGGCAATTGATCCAGCGAGGCCAGTCCCAAATCATCCAGAAAATGTCTCGTCGTGGCAAACAGGGCCGGTCGCCCGACCGTGCTGCGGTGACCAATCACCTCGATCCAGCCACGGTCTTCAAGCTGTTTTAGCAACAGCGAATTGACTGTGACACCTCGTATGTCCTCAATATCACCGCGCGTTACCGGTTGCCGGTAAGCAATGATGGCCAAAGTTTCCAGTGTGGCCCGGCTGTAGCGCGGCGGCTTTTCGGGATGCAGCCGATCCAGGTACTCGCCCATTTCCGGCCGGCTCTGGAAACGCCAGCCGCTTGCCAGTTCGACCAGTTCCACGCCACGCCCGGCCCAATCGTGCTGCAGTTCCAGCAACAATTCCTTGAGCGTGTCTAGCGTCAGGCTGTCATTGAACAACACAGCCATCTCCGCCGCCAGCAAGGGTTGCTGCGAGCAAATCAAGGCGGTCTCTAATACGCGCTTGGCATCCGCCGTATTCATGGTCTTGCAATGCTTCCGGGATGAGCACCCTCACGGTGCGAAATCAGTGTGATTCTTTGCGGCGCGGCAGGCAGATT